>NZ_BAAHBI010000025.1:0-119397 GCF_054776755.1 Spirosoma litoris
ACTCGGAGAACCGCCACTTACCTGAGCACTGATCGAGCCGTTGGCCTGACCACAAACCGCGTTTTGCGGGGTAGCCACTATAGTCAGCGGGGTGCTGTTACCCACCACTACGCTCGTCATGCTATTACACCCGTTGGCATCCACTACGTTCACCGTGTAGGTACCCGCAGGTAGATTAGCCACACTTGCACTGCTGCCTACGCTACTACCGCTAGCGTTGGTCCACTGGTAGGTATAAGGAGCACTGCCACTGGTCACCTGCACACTCGCACTGCCATTGGCCAGGCCACAACTGGTGGAGGCTACCTGGGCTACGATGGCCGGGGCATTGGTCGACGAGATGGTCACCTGCTTCTGGCCCGTACAGCCTTTGCTGTCGGTTACCGTTACGGTGTACATGCCGGGGGCCAGACCCTGAACGACACTGCTACTACCAATAGCGGTTCCCTGTGCATTCGTCCATTGATAGGTATAGGGAGCTACTCCACTGCCTGTATTGACCACTACCGTAGCAATACCGTTAGCTTGACCACAAAGCGCCAGCGTGGTTCCCGTGTTCAGACCCAATGCCGTACACAAGGGGGTTACCGTGATGGGTTCGGGATCACTATCGTCCTCATCCTGAGATGGGTTATTCTTATGATCCCCACTGATGTCATCATTGACGGGCGTACCGTCATTAGTCGGATCACTGTCAGGGGTTGAATCCTTGTCGGGCAGGTTCTGGGTATTGCTGGCACTGCTGATCTCAGCCGTGTTGGTCAGCGTACCCCCCGCGAAACTACTGCTCACGATAAAGGTGATAGTCTGCGTTAGGCTCTGACCTGCCGACAGATTCGCTATCGCTGTAGTCAGCGTCGCTAAGCTACCATTGGCTGTCCAGTTGGCATCGTTGAGCACCAGCCCAGCCGGAATATAATCCGTCACCTGAACAGCCGTCGCATCCACATTACCCTGGTTATAGACCGTTACCGTGAAAGTCACGTTGCTGCCTGCTACTACCGTCGCACTCTGGCCAGGACCTAACGTCTTCTTCAAAGCCAGATCAAACACAGGGGCCGGACTCACCGTGATCACTTCAGGGTCGCTATCGTCCTCGTCGTCAGCCGGATTACCCTTATGGTCTCCATTCAGATCGTCGTTGATCGGTGTGCCATCGTTGCTCGGATTACTATCTGGCGTCGAATCTACGTCCGGCAGATTCTGCGCATTGCTGGCACTGCTGATCTCAGCGGTGTTGGTCAGGCTGCTGGGCGCGTTCAAACCCACCGTGAAGGTGATGTTGCGCGTGACACTCTGGCCCGCCGACAGACTGGCGATCGCTGTAGTCAGCGTCGCTAAGCTACCATTGGCTAACCAGTTCGCATCGTTCAGCGTTAGCCCTGTTGGGATGTAGTCCGTTACCTGAACGTTCGTCGCATCCACGTTACCCTGGTTGTAGATCGTCACCGTGAAGGTCACATTGCTGCCAGGCATTACATTGGCAGACTGACCAGCCGCTAAGGTTTTCTTCAGCGCCAGGTCGAAGACCGGAATTGGAATGATCCCCGCATCCACCGTCAGGTTCTGCTGGCCTGCTGTCAGGCTATACACACCCGTTTGACCGCCTACTCCCGCATCACTATCGGTAGCATCATTGCCACTGTTTGGCGTGGTGAAGGTCATCCCTGCAGGAGCCGTGAAGACCACGTAGTAGCTACCCGGATTTAGGTTCGTAAATAAGTAATGGCCAGTCCCGTCGGTCACTGTGGTGCTCACCACCGTGCCGCTCACTGCATCATGCAGTACCGCTGTCACAGAAGCTACGCCCGTTTCGGTGGGGTCTTGTTGGCCATTTTGATTGGTGTCGAACCACACATAGTCCCCTAAGGAAGCTTTCAGTGGCACTAAGCCTGCGTCTACGGTTAGGTCTTGCTGACCTGCCGTCAGGCTGTACACACCCGTGCTACCACTTTGACCGGTCAGACTCGCCACATCACTGTCGGTGGCATCGTTGCCGCTGTTTGGCGTGGTGAAGGTCGTGCCCGAAGGAGCCGTGAAGACTACGTAGTAGCTGCCGGGGTCTAGATTCGTAAATAAGTATTTGCCCTGACCGTCGGTCACCGTAGTAGAAACTACCGTGCCGCTCACCGCATCGTGCAGTACCGCCGTCACAGAGGCTACGCCCGTCTCGGTGGGGTCCTGCTGGCCGTTACTGTTGGTATCCAGCCACACATAGTCTCCCAAACTGGCCTTTAACGGTACTAAGCCTGCATCGACGGTTAGATCTTGCTGACCTGCCGTCAGGCTGTAGACGCCTGTGTTACCACTCTGACCTGTCAGACTTGCCACATCACTGTCAGTGGCATCGTTGCCGCTGTTTGGTGTGGTGAAGGTTGTACCCGAAGGAGCCGTGAAGACTACGTAGTAGCTGCCTGGATCTAAATTCGTAAATAAGTATTTGCCCTGACCGTCAGTCACCGTCGTGCTCACCACCGTGCCGCTCACGGCGTCGTGCAGTACCGCCGTCACAGAGGCTACGCCCGTCTCGGTGGGGTCCTGCTGGCCGTTACTATTGGTATCCAGCCACACATAATCCCCTAGGGAAGCTTTCGCACAGGTTGGCCACGGATCAATCACCGCCTGACCTACCGCCAGACAGCCCTTACTATCCGTTACTGTCAGTGAGTAGGTGCCAGCGGCCAAGCCTGTCAGGCTCGTTGCCGTGCTACCTGTGCTCCACAAATAGCTGTAGCCAGGGGTTCCGCCTACCACACTCACTACCTGCAACGTGCCGCCAGTGACGCCACCCTGCGCGTTACATACCGCTGATAACGATTGAATATCGGCTACAATCCGGCTCGGCTGCGTCAGTGTGAAGCTCGCTCCACTCCGGCAACCCGATCCGTCCGTCACCACCACATTGTAGATACCGGCCTGTACACCCGTCAGACTTTGGGCCGTCGAGCCATTATCCCACTGATAGCTGTAGGCTCCACTGCCACCACTCACCACCAGACTGACGCTACCCGTCGAGGTACCAAAACAGATTGGGTTGGTGGGCGTACCGCTTACCGTGGGTGCGCTTGTATTGGGCACTACTGCCGTAGCGACAGCCGTACAGCCGTTGGCATCCGTCACTTTTACTTGATAGGTACCCCCCGCTACCGCCGTCAGATTCTGCGTAGTAGCACCCGTATTCCAGACATAAGTATAAGTTGGGCTACCACCACTCACCGTTAGGGCCACACTGCCGTTGGCTCCCAAACAGCTTGACGAGGTTGGCGTAGCGACCACCGATAAGGGGCTCGTGCTGGGTACAATGACCGCCAGTGAACTGACGCAGCCTGCCCCATCCGTTACGGTTGCGGTATAGGTGCCCGAGGCTACATTACTGAGCGTAGCCGTGGTAGCACCCGTGCTCCATAGATAGGTGTAGCTGCCTGTACCACCTGTAGCCGTTACACTGGCGCTACCCGTAGCCTGTTGGCAACTGGCCGCTACGGCAGTACCCGACAAGATTGGCCCGCCGGTGCTTTGGATGGTGCCAACCAGCACATCCTTACAGCCATTAGCGTCAGTTACGGTTACGGTAAAGGTCTGACCACCGCTCAGGCCCG
Source organism: Spirosoma litoris (assembly GCF_054776755.1). Lineage (NCBI taxonomy): Bacteria > Pseudomonadati > Bacteroidota > Cytophagia > Cytophagales > Cytophagaceae > Spirosoma > Spirosoma litoris. Next base: position 3,600 of record NZ_BAAHBI010000025.1, read on the forward strand.
TAATGGCCGAGGTGCTGGCGCCCGTGCTCCAGGCGTAGGTGAACGGAGCCACACCGGTGTTGACCGTTACCGTAGCCCGGCCATCGGCCTTGCCGCAGTGGGCCTCAGTGGTTAATAGATTGACCCCTAACGTACAGGGTTGTACGTAAATGATAGCGGGGTCTTCGTCATCCTCATCGGTAGCCGGGTTGGTATCCCCTGGTGTGCCGGTGCCGTTACCCGTGATGCTGTTATCACTGCCCGAGTTAGGATTACCGCCCGCATCGTTGGTGGGGTTGGTATCGGGGGTGCTGTCCACATCGGTGGGTGGGGTATTATTCGGGTTGGTATCATTATCAGCACTGGCAATCTCAGCCTTGTTAACCAGTGGCCCCGACGCGGTGCTGCTGACGGTGAAGGTGATGGTCACCGTGGTGCTGCTGCCAGCGGCCAGCGAACCGGCGATGGGCGTATTGAGCGTAGCGGTTGAGCCATTGGCCGTCCAGGCCGCATCGTTGAGCGTCAACCCAGCCGGAATGTAATCAGCCAGTTGGATATTGTAGGCTGGCTGGCTTCCCTGATTGTAGACAACCACGGCGAAGGTGACGTTGCTACCCGGTTTGATGACCGAAGCCTGGCCTGGAGCCAGTGTCTTAGTCAAGGCCAGATCAAACGTAGAGCCAATGAAGCCAAAGTCATAGTTATGATTCATCAAACCATCAACTGGCGTCGTAATGGAGATGGTTGGCTTGCCGTTGACCAGGAAGGCATCGTTATTATCAATCGTAGCCCCTGTGTTCACACTCCCTGCCGTTTCGCCAGGGGCGGGTGAAATATTGGTCAAGGTCAAGCCAGCCGTAGAGGGGTCGGTACCCAGAGACGCGATATCAATAGTATAGTTCGTTAGCTGGGTAATGGGCAAACCATATTTCTGACTGGGGGTATCATTTAGGCCTGGCTCATTGGAGAAGATGTAGTTGCCATTGGCATCAGTGACGGCGGTAGCTACCAGATTTCCATTGGCATCCCGTAGCTCGACCGTTACGCCCGCCAACGAAGGCTCACCCGCATCCTGAATACCATTACTATTAGTATCTTTCCAGACTCGGTTACCGATTTCGATAGGGGGCACAGCATCGCAGACTTGATCCGTACCGGTAATCCGTGTAAGTTTTGCCCCGCCACCAAGAGCTGAATAATACAGTGTACTGCCATTGGTCAAACTGTAGTACATAGCTCCATAAGTATATACTTTACCTGGATCACTATTTCCACCTATCAACTCGTTCGTTCCTGGCTGTATATATAAACCTCCCTCAAATGTGTATGAATGTCCAGAGTAACCTTGCTGAAAAAACCAATCTCCACCTGGACCATCCGATGCTCTATCCTCAGCTTTTGATGTATAAGGACCTAATTTGCCTCCATTTTCCAATGTATAGGTTCCATCTCCATTAGGCCATGCTCCCAGAAGGTAACCGTGTTGTTGATTAGAGGTTCCAGCCCCATATACCAGTCGGTTCGTCGTTCCAATCACCATCTCCCCGTTATCGGCGAACGCCAAATCAAGCACTACCGGTTGAATACTCCCAGAAGATGCCCAACCTACCTGCGTTTGTCCGGTGTTATTTAAATCCCCTGCCGTAAAATTGATCGGATAGTCTAAGACTTTACTCCAGGTTTGACTCACCGGATCATATGCCAGTACGACTCCCTTCAAATCTGCATTACTTTGACTAATTTCTGCATCACACACCCCACCCATATAGATCTTACCACCATACTGCGTTAAAGCGGTAGGGCGGTAAACGCCACCACTACAGTTGGCCAGAGAGGCCGGTGGGGTTATTTCAGATGCTGCCGTGGGAGCAGAAGACGGTAGGTTGTTATAATCGACGTTGGACACATCCATCTGTACCAGTTTTCCATCCCCCATATTCACCACATAGAGCGTGTCGCCCGATTGGGAGAAGGTCAATCCGCCTAAGCCCTGTACACCAAAGGGATTACCACCTACTGTAGTTGACGTGCTACCTACATTAATGCCCAGGTCCGACAATTTCACCAGTAATTTTTCTCCTTGGTAGGACTGCGTTCCATCGGGGGCATTGTAATTCGCAATGTAAATTGCCGAGGAACCGTCAGGAGCTTGTGGAAATACACTAGCGAAATTTGTCGAGATTGGCGACATATAAACCCAGTTGTTAGGTCTCTGCGAATCTAACCCCAACGGAACTCCTACTTGGTAATAATTAATATCAGTGGTTTCGGTAGTAGCAGTATATCCTATGCTCCCCCTGTCATAGTAGTTATAGGAATCAACCGACGTTGTCCCACTTATTAAACCTTTTGCTGTCACCATTCGGGGATTCGCCCGAAAGGTGCAAATCGTACTAGGAACATATAAACCCAGATCATTATTTTGGGTAACGCCTTGGATAAACTGTACACTGGTTCCATTATTAACTCCATATGCCGAGGGACTATATTGAGATGGCCAATTCGAAAACTCCAGTTTATAAGGCTGCCCAGCCGTCAGGTTATTAAAGCTATAATAACCCGCCGGAATATTCAGTGCTGGATTACCTGCTGAGGTTGTTGTCGTAGCTACCAGATTACCAGCCGCATCATAGGCGTTGACTGTGACTCCACCTATCCCCTGCTCGGTACTATTCAGCACACCATTCACATTTCCATCCACATACACTATCCCACTGGTAATCGTTGAGCTGACACAGCTATAGACTGAATGCGTTACCGCGTCGACCGAATAGCCAGTACTGGTGGTCTGGAGTTGGACGTAGTGGGCATCCACCGGTAGCGTCAGACTTCCCGTGACTGTGGTGTATGAACCTGGCATCTGCCCAATATTTGTATAAGGTCCACCTGAGCTAGTAGACACTAATACCTGCATGGGAGCCACTAAATTACCCGTTTTATAGGTCAGATTCAGTGTATTACCTCCCGCTACGACAGAACCTAAATCCAGAGTCAGTACCCCATTGGCATTTATGATTGCATAAGCACCGTCGGTCGTACCCGTTGCATAGCTGGGGTTGGTTACGCTAGTGGCCCCATTCAGGCCCGTGGCTCCGGTACTATAGCTTACCACCTGTTGTCCCACCGAGCAGATTGAAGTGGGATTGTTCACACAGGTGTATACTGGATAGGTAACGGCATCGGGATAATAATACGTCCCCGTCGTCTGCAATTTAACATAGCGAGCATCGACTGGTAAATCAACTGTCCGCATAGTGGAGCTTGTACTACCCGCTAGCTGGGCAATATTGACATATGGACCACTCACACTGGTAGCAACTAGTACCTGTAGAGGAGTATTAAGATCAAGCGAGGAATAAGTAACTTGTAGGCTATTGCCCCCAGTCACCACTGTACCTAAATCCAGAATCACCGACGAGTTGGTCGATACCGTCGCCACTGCCCCATCGGGCACACCCGTCAGGTTCGCACTGCTAGACACAGTACCGGTGGTAGTGCCCAGTCCTTGAGCACCCGACTGGTAACTGATCGATTGCCTTCCCGCAGCACAAGTGCTGGAGATCGGCGTCACACAGGTATATACCGGATAGGTGATGGCATCGGGACTGTAGGTCGTACCCGTCGTCTGCAGCTGAACATACCGGGCCGCAAAGGGTAAAGTCACAGGCTCAGTTGTCGAACTTGTACTACCAGGCAATTGCGCGATATTGGTGAAGGGGCCACTCGCACTGCTAGCCACCAGCACCTGCATGGGTGCCGACGTGTTGGCTGAAGAGTAGGTCAGATACAATGTGGTTCCACCCGCAACGTTACTTCCCAGATCGGTAATCAACGATGAGTTCGCATATAGAGCCGCTACAGCTCCATTGGGTGGCCCGACTATATTAGCCGGAGTCGTCACAGTACCCGTGGTAGCTCCTACTGCCTGTATACCTACCTGATAGTTATCGGATACCTGCCCCGCTGAACAGGAAGTGACTGGACTAGCCACGCAGTTGTAGAACGTCTGGGTTACCGCATCCACGTAATAGTTCGTAGCACTCGTCTGCAATTGTACATATTGTGCATTAAGCGGTAAAACCAAACTAACTGTGTTGCTGGAGGTTCCTCCAGGTAGCTGGGCAATATTAGTATAAGGCCCCCCTGCACTAGTAGCTACCAGTACTTGTAGGGGAGAAGCAGAGTTCCCACCATAATAAGTAAAATTTAGGGAATTACCCGCTGTGATTACACTACCTAGATTCAGAATCAGGGACGAATTAGCACTCAGAGTCGCTATATTCCCATCAGGAACCCCTAAAGCATTACTTGTCGTTGCGACCGTACCCGTGATAGTACCGACTCCCTGTGCTCCGCTGGTATAACTGGTCATTATCTGGCCACTGGGACAAGTGGTTGATGGTGGGCTTACACAGTTATACACTGCATAGGTCACCGCATCCACTGAATAGGCCGTGCCTGATGTCAGCAAGCGCACATAGCGTGCATCAACTGGTAACTCAAGAGGATAGGTTTTGAGGCTACTGCCTGGTATCTGGGCAATATTGGTATAAGGCCCGCTGGCACTTGTTGCTACCAATACCTGTAGAGGAGCTGTTGTGTTAGCAGACGAATAGGTAAACAATAAGTCATTACCTGCCGTTATTAAACTGCCCATATCTAGGGTGACCGACGAGTTCGCGTTCAAGCTAACTGAATTCCCATCTGGGTTACCGGTGGCATAGGTAGCATTTCCTACCGTTCCGGTTGTCCCATTTATCTGCGTCGCTCCTTGATTATATCCAACCGATATCATCCCAGTTGAACACCGAGTGCTCGGTAGGGTGACACAGGTATACACCGGATAAGTAATGGCATCGATATAGTAGTAGGAATTAGTAAGATATGAGTACGGTGTTCTGATTTGGATATACTGAGCTGTTATTGGTAAGGTTAGAGCTTGGCTGGTGCTGGTGCCTGATGTAGCTACAGAACCAATATAGGTATAAGGCCCTCCCACAGCGTTAGCAGCAAATACCTGCATGGGAGCCGACATATTGTATGTCGAATAATACATGGTCAGAACCGTTCCCGCTGGCAAGGCACTCCCCATGTCCACATTGAAGGTTGACACTTGATACCCAATTGATGCTACTGTACCATCCATTACCCCAACAACATTAGCGGGGTTTGTCACGCTTCCTGTAGTAGCCCCTACCCCCTGTGCTCCAGCCTGATAGCTTAACAAAGCTTGGCCAGTTGTACAACTCGTAACTGGCGTCACACAGGTATAGAGCGTATATCCCACCGCATCCAGAAGACCCGACGTCGATGCTGTACTAGGATTACTCACCTGTACATAGCGAGCCCCTACGAGTAATGTTATACCGGTGGAGCTCCCGCTAGGTAAGACCCCGACAGAGGTATAAGGTCCTCCGGGCGAGCTAGCCACCGACACTAGTAAGGGGGTGCTGGTGCTATAGGTAAAGTTCAGTGTGCTGGCCGCTACGGCCGTCGCTCCCAGATCGAGAGTAACTGTACCCCCAGCATTCAGAGTAGTATAGCTCCCGTCAGCCAGCCCCGTCGCGTTGGTCGGATTGGATACCGTACCCGTCGTTGCGTACACGGAGGTCGCCCCAAGTGCCGGATAACTGATCGACTGCTGCCCAGGTCCACAAGTTGCTGGATTTGGCAAGCAATTGTAGAGGGTTTGGGTAACGGCATCGACCGAATAGCCCGTACCAGTGGTTTGGAGTTGAATATACTGTGCTCCTAGGGGTAACACTATACTGCCCACCGTACTAGTCGTACTACCAGGCAGCTGAGCAATGTTAGTATACGGTCCGCCCAAGCTAGTTGCTACCAGCACCTGTAAAGGAGTCGTCGTATTAGTTGACAGGTATTTAATGTTTAACTGATTTCCTGCACTAATCACACTACCCATATCGACAATCAGCGACGAGTTGGTGCTCAACACAGCCGAAACGCCATCGGAAATACCTAGACTACTTGTGCTACTGGTAACAGTACCTGTGGTGCTGTTAACCACCTGTGCACCACTCTGGTTGCTGATCGACACCTGCCCCGTCGGACAATTGGTATTTGGGGTAGTCACACAACTATAGATCGGATAGGTTATCGCATCAACCCAATAAGCCGTACCACTGGTGACCATTTTAACATACTCAGCCCCTACGGGTAAGGTGATCTGCGCTGTGGTATTTGCTGTACTGCCTGCTATCGTACCCATGAAGGAGTAAGGGCCACCTACTGCCGTAGCCACCCAGATCTGCATGGGTCCTGTATAGTTCGACGAATAAGCAAATGTTAGCGTATTACCCGCTCCCAAGACACTCCCCATGTCAACAATCAATGAAGAGTTAGAAGACAATAAAGCTACCGTTCCATCGGGTACACCAATAATATTGGCGCTGTTACTCACCGTACCTGTTGTAGCTCCTATGGCTTTTACCCCTGCATTGTAAGCTACCGACTGCTGCCCAGTAGCGCAACTGGTGCCAGGTAGCGTGACGCAGGAATACAACGGATAGGTCAAGGCATCGATATAATAGGTAGACTGTCCACCCGATGATACCAGTTGTACATACCGGGTATCCAAGGGTAGGCTAAGGCTTCCACTAATTAATCCTCCTGTGCCAGTACCCGTCGGCTGAAACAGCCCTATTTTAGTAAACGAACCAGCCGCTCCTGTACTGCTCGTCCATACCTGTAAAGGAGTTGCATATCCTGTTGGATATTGCGATGAATAGATTAACGAAATCACATTACCAGCAGCCACTACACTCCCCAAGTCTAGCGTTATAGAGCTATTTGTAGAGAGTGTAGCTATAGCTCCATCGGAAGGGCCTGTCGCATTGCCACTATTGCTAACCGTGCCAGTTGTGCTACTGATACTTTGGGAACTACCCGTATACGTAAGTAGGGTTTGACCAGTTGCACAGGTCGGCGCAGGGTTGTTTATACACTTATAAATAGGATATGTGACTGCATCGGGAGAATAAGCTGTTCCCGTGGTTACTAGTTGCACATAGCGAGTATCCAGAGGTAATGACACCGAAGACGTATTTACAGTCGTTGATGCAGGCAACTGGGCAATATTGGTATATGGACCAGCTGCCGAGCTGGCTATCAACACCTGTAACGGAGCATTTGCATCCGCTGATTTATAGGTAAAAGACAAGCTACTTCCGGCTGGCACCACACTGCCCATGTCGAGGGTTACCCCCGAATTAGCATTTATTGTGCCAGTTATTCCATCAGCGATATCGATTATATTAGTTGTACTAGCAACTGTACCTGTAGTACTCACCACAGAAGTAGCCCCGGTCAAATAGCCGGTCAGTAATTGATTAGGGCCACAGCTAGGTACTTGGGCCATCAGTCCACTAGCTGTCAGCAGACACAGCCATAGACCTGTCAGGATTGCTCCCCAGGTCTTTTGTCGAGAAATCATCATGTATAGGTGCTGCATGGTCATAGCTCAGTTAGTGAATGAGGGTCGTCAGCACCTGTGCGCTGATAACAGTGAGTTTCGTAGAGTTGATGATAGGCTAGGGCACCCTGGTCCGGTGTTAACCTTTGCGGTAATCTGGTCTTCGTTGGTAACTCGTCGCGTTTCCAATGGCCATCCGAGGGAGAGACAATTCCGTCAGTATGAACTGATTGCCTCTGTAGATGTATTTGGTCTGATAGTGTTCTGACCCAATTGGCTATTTCTGGTTGGTTCGAACAACTACTCGCTGCATTGACTTGACAGTTTTGGGTAGTGGGCAATAGACCACTGCTTACGCTTATCCAAAGTAAAAAGCCAGTCAACGCAAAGAGGGAGCCCCTTTGTTTAGTAAATAATAAGTCCATATGTATATGATTAATACAGTGAGAGTCTGTTTGAAGTAGTTAAAAATGGCTTGTGTCAGCCAGTGAGTTTTGTCATGGCTCCAGCCACCCGGTCCGACATAGGAGGAATCTCAACATTCCTATCGATCAAGCTTGAGATTCCTCCTATCGTCGGAATGACAAAAATGCATCGGGTGACAAAAACGCGGAATGAGTGACCACGGATGCGCACCTGAACTGCTCGTACATACTTGTGTAACCCCGGTTGCTCGACCGTTTTCTGTTGGCGATTCCGGAGATAGCTATCAGTCCGTCTGGGAGACAAAGCGTCCATTTGGCAGCTTGGCGACCTAAAAACAGACAAGGCCATCGTCCAGATAGTCTGTATATATCTTAAAAAATCCATGATCGTACTTGGTTCTTGTTTACGTTCTCAGCAAGGAGGATTGCACTAGTTCATCGGACCTGGGTGACTTGTAAGGGGATGCAACGACTTAGCGAACAGATTGGCTCGGTAATCACCAGATATTTATCAGTCGCCGGTTGCGCTAGCAGACTCCGCTGACCAGAGGGCCATTGCACCTCAATCCGGCTGATACTGGCCGTGGGTCCTAAACCCATCAGTTGGGTATAGCTGTTGGTGATGCCGTAGCTTTCGCCAGCCCGCACTTCCCGAACCAGCCGCACGCCATCGGTGCGATACACCACAATCTTGGCCCCTACCCCGTTGGTATTCGATTGAATCCCTTGCAGGGTGACACCCACATAGTGGTTACCATTGGACTGACCGAGCCATAGGTCATCTTCGGCATCGGCCTTCGGATAATGGCTGGTGTATACATCCAGAAAGCCATCGTGATTCAGATCGCCCACCGCAAAGGAGGTTGTCTTGATGGTCCCCAGAGCGCCTGTTTGCAGCGTAAAGGTCTTGTCGCCATTGTTGCGCCAGAGTTGCGCCACCATATCACCCGATACCAGCACATCGACATAGCCATCATTATCAAAATCCCGCATGATGCCCTGCAAAGGGTCTACCACGCCCGTAATGCCGCTCTGGGTGGTAATGTCGGTAAAATGCCCCGTGCCATCGTTCTCTAGTAGCATAGTCGGCAATTCGTGATTGGTCACCAGCAAGTCCTGATCACCATCGTTATCGATATCGGCAAAATCTGCCGTCCACGACTGGCCGCTGATTTTGACGTTATAGGCAGCGGCTTCCTCGGTAAACCAGCCTGTCGGGTCCAGACTAAATTTGGCACTATTATTGGTAGTTAGGTTACTAATACGATCGTAGGTATGATTAATGAACAACTGATTGATTCGGCGCGGATCACCCGCATTCGCTGGCCCCATCGCCAGCATCGAGCATTTGGCCAGGTACAGGTCCAGATCACCATCGTTATCGATATCGGACCAAACCGATCCATAGTTACCCGAATTATCGGACGTAGGTACAGAGCGCATATCGATCCAGTTGGTCACGGGCAAGAATTTTCCCGTTCGGTCATTCTTCCATATCTGGTTGAGTCCTTTATCGTGACAGGCAAAGTAATCCAGCCAGCCATCGTTGTTAATGTCAACCAGATTGGCAGCCTGCATCCAAACGGTGGGACTTTTGAGGGTGTCGGCCACAAAGCCGGTTCCCTGGTTATAGAGCACCGTTATGCCATCGTAGAAACCACCGGTCAGAATATCGTTTCGGCCATCCTTATTGACATCACCAACGGTAGTCGAAATAGCCTGTACTTTCAATTTACTCAGCAACGTACTGCTGAAATCTCCCTGAGGAGATGGGTAGAGAATCGATAGTTCGTTGGTTTTGGAATTTAGTCGAATCACATCATCTCGTCCATCGCCATCGACATCCACCACCGCCTTCGACAGAAAGCCGACGAACGGGCGGTTGGGTAGTTTATCGTTGGCATTGGTGAAGGTTATTTGCCCATAGGCAAGTTGACCAGTACCAGCCGTCACCAACGCGAATAACAATGTAAAAAATGGATGTCTCATACTGCTCTTGTCAAAGCAAAAACGAAGTCAGGTAAAGCAAAAAACATAACTAACGGTATATTATATACGTCAATTAGTAACTATCTCATTAAACGTAACGACCGAAAACGGATAGAGGGGGATTAAGCGTCTGGACGACGTTGGCAGATCTACATAGCCGGGCGATCGTCCTGGTTTAGCGCCTGGTAGCCGCCTGGAGTTTGAAAAAAAGCGGGGCACTAAGCCATCCGTTGGCCTAAGCAGGCTTGGCCTCTCTTTAACGAATGTTATTGTCCATCCAGACCGGGTCCCTCCAGACCGGGTCCATCCATCCTGGGAGGCTGTACAGAATCGTGTTGTCGGCAAACGGGAAAACGAATAGTCGCTCGTTATCAACAGACCAGGTAGTCCTTGAATCAATAGTAAGTAGAGTTCATTTGCCATATGCGAATAGACGTTTTGCTCATCCTGCCAGACCCTAGCGTTAACCCGGTCTAACTTGCTTATTGAGAAGCAAAAACTGAGGCATAGTGGCCTTTTATCCCGTTCAAATCCGCCTTCTGCTGCTTATTGCCAAGTTTATACCGCTAACTACTAGTTGAACTATAGCTAACTGCAAAATCTGCCTGACGTAAAAAAAGCGAGATCACTAAACGTCTTTTCTTCTTTTTGTGTAGGTTCAAATTGGTGTTTATAGTAGATTACTTGGTATTAAGTAGTCATTGAACCTATATTTATTGCAGATTTCGTTCTATTTTTTTACTACCAAAAACAGAACAAAGTCTGTTCATTGGCAAAAAAATTGATGGTTTCTCATTTATAGATTTTTGGGATTCGCCTAGCTTTCAAAAGGGGAAGTACGATCAATTGATAACCCACTGACTGCCCTATCAGATTGAAGCTGTGACGGCTATATTATAGGCAACTCCCTGTCTGATACGGTCGGCAATTGGGTCTTTTTTTAGCGACAGGTTAAACCTCAGCCACATACTAATGCTGGCCTGATTTAAAATCATATCACTAACATCAGTCCAGGTAAACGAACTTTGATCAAGACGGACAACTACTTTCCGGGTTCTGCTATAGCCATTCATAGACTGCAAGTCCAGCTTATAATGCTCATAAAGAATTTTCCTGAGATGGTCTTCTGAACAGGCTTGATGAACATCTAATGCCTCAAATAGCGCCCTTCGGACATAATGTAAATACTGCGCTAATGTCTCTATAGGTTGATTGTCTGCCTGGAGATTGAAATAGGTCGGTTTAGTTAACCAAACAGCAATCCTGAGCGCCATCATTTGGTGGATGCACCATTGCATTTCTTTATCAAATCGGCTGAGCAAAAAAGGGACATCATGCAACAAATATAGATTCATGCCGGACGATGTAGGAGGAGCAAAAACAACGCTCGCGATATTTGTTTGTCCCCAACAGTACAGACAGTATCGAATAATCGAGTACCATTGGGTTTCCTTGATTCCGACCGTTGGGGCAACCAGTATATCAATACTTTGTACGACTCTATCTCGCTCCTTACTGAGTCTGGACAATTCTTCATAAATCTCCCTGAAACTCAATCCTGCAAGATTCTGCCTAAAAAACACCAGCATTTGGTCAGTTTCGTTGGGATTCAATCCCGTCATACGAATAATCATACTTCGTAACGACATATAGGAAGCACTCCCCCGATTCATCCGGGAGGTCAGGGTTACTAAATTCATCATGTTGTACTGGATAAAATAGGTTCGTAGACGAGCAGGGATTAGCTTTTCTATGAGGAAGGAAAATGGAGCGACTTCTCGTATCTTAATAGGCAAGAAAATGAGCTGATAGACAGGGGTCTATGGGCATACCCGCACGGGCGTTGGAAGAGTAGTCGCCTTGAATCAAAAAAAGCGTTTGCTTAACGTGACTTAGCCAGTAGCTATTCCGCGTAAGAATAAGGCATGAAGCCTCGTGGATTTATTTTAACAACCCCGCAGATTTAGATTGGGTGTGACCTCGTCGGGGTCACATGCTTATAGAAAGGCCATATTTACTATAAATAGTTGACCCCATCGGAGTCACACCCAATCTATATCTGCGGGATTGCTTACATCTAAAGTTAGGCCAAAACCTAAAGCAGGATTGGCAGCCTTACAGCAACAAGTGGAGCGTCATTCTGTAAAAGCCAGCAGGCAATTGATTTTATCGACACCTATTGTCGGCTTATTCATCAATATATTTACTATCCGTTACCTCCAAAAGATTTAATAACCCTTCTAGTTTGTGTCGGTAAGAGACGCCAATTGGTATTTTCGTTGCCCCAATGGACAAGGCAGAGCGATCAAAACTGGTGATTTTGCTGGTATTGATAATAAATGACTTATGCACCCGCATAAAAAAATGAGTGGGCATAAGTTTGGCTAGTGAAGCAACACGCTCATTTACAATCTGATACCCATCATACATATGAATTTTAGAATAGATTCCATACGATTCGATGTAATCAATGGCCTGATAGTTGAACCGCTGGATTTTACGGCCCGTTTTTAGGAAGATGGAGTCTAGGTTAGCAAAGCTATTTGACGCAAATCGCTGCCTAAACGCTCGACTCATCGCTCTCAATAGCCGTTCATAACTAAATGGCTTTAAAAGGAAATCAGAAGGAGTGCCAATATTATAACATTCCAGAGCCTCTTCAGGTCGACTGCTGGTCACAATTACTGGCGGTAAATTTATCCCACTTTTAAGTAGTGCCAATCCATTGTCACCTCCTAAGCTCGTATCTAGAAATATCAGATCAATACTTTCTTTGGCTAGAACATCAACAGCCTCTTCCAGTGTAGTACAAGCCTTTGCAAATTCTAACAGCGGAAATTTCAGCAATTTGTCTTTTAGGTCAGCGATGTCAGCATCTACGTCATCAATGATAATGTACCTTCTTGCTTTCATGTTACGATAGTTTAACGGATGTAACGGGTGGGAGATCGGTTAATTAAAAATGAGGGTAAATCAATAGGCTTGAACCTGTAGAATACCTTATTAATAAACCATTTCAAAAAATATTATACCAAATAACAGGCCTCTTTTCTTATTTACGATTGCAAAGGGTGACGAAAAACATCTAGAGTACACAAATGGAAATAATTGTATCATTTTTAGCATTTTTACAACCAATTCCGTACACTGTCAATAAACTTAACTAATTGATATAGAAATCGATTCGACACACGCTAGTAAGGCTACCACATCTGATTTGGCTCGGCTTTTTGTCATCCAATAGTGGGGTGTGCCTCATTGGCTAACGCAGGAAACATAGCATCATCGTATTCGCTTGATTGTCAATGGCAAGCACCGTATATTCTTACAAGGCTCCTGATTATCTAGTGGCAGAAATTCAACGGTTTGAGAACGTGAGCATCCATTTCTCCCTGTTGTCGTAACGGTGTAACTTCCGGGAATCGTGACAACGGGACTCGCTTCGGTGCTGGTGAATCCGTTAGGGCCAGTCCATTTCAAGGAAGCTCCCTCGGTCTCGGCTAAAAGCGTAGCGGAACAATTTGTACAGGCTTGAGCTGCGCCCCATGCTGTTAACGAAGGAGGAATTGTATCGGCCGCAATAACAACCGTTGTCGTCATGTAGTTAGCCGAACAATTCGTATCTTTACCCGTAAGGGTATATGTCCCGGCAGCAGACACCACAGGATTTTGCAGCGAACTGGTAAATCCATTGGGTCCAGTCCAGCTATAGTCAACATTTGGCACTGAAACACCATCAGCGTAGAATGCTCTCCCCATTAACGCTACACTCTTTTCTGTACAGGTTAGTTGTGCCGAAGCCGCCGAAACGGCTAAAGACGGCGTAATGACAATAACGGTTTCACCAGACTGGCGACAGGCAGGGTTCTCCGGCATTGGGTATATCAGAGCATATATATATAGGAGTGTATTCGCTGAAGTTGAGTTTGTAGTTGGAATACCTGGATTATGTAGCACCGACTGGCCAGTCGATAAGTCGGGTTTAACAGTACCCAGAACAGTACCTGCATTCGTATACATGGCAGTACCAGACTGCGGACTGGTGAACAAAACAAATCGTACAGAATCAACCTGGCTCAGGTAAGTTCCCTTACTGCTAATCGAATCAATAACCGATCCTGGGCAAAGGCTAATGCTATCTTTTTCATTGGTTAATTCGGGACAAGCGTAAATCGACAAGTCATTTGTAAAGTCATTCTGACCAGCATCTAACGTGTTAACAGCAATTACAGCCGAGTTATCATTCAGGATAGCATCCGAATCCCGAATATCCGAATCAGGGGAATCAGACTGATTTGTTGGTGAAAGAAAATATTGACGCGACAAACTAAAAGCAGCCTGACGAGCTCCTCGGGCAGCTATCCGCCCTCCTGCTGACGCTAGTGGCCGGGTCCCATTCACCGAAATATCCAGCAACGATAGCTGGGCCATGTCCATCCGAATCTCGTAAGAGTGGTTATACAAAATACCTCCTGGAACTGTTTCGTTCGTAAAGTAAAACTGCCCTCCATCATGTGTCGTTTGGGTCGCAACCTGCACTCCTCCCTTTTCCATGTCATGCAAGGTCAACACAACACCATCAACACCAGGCTCGTATGGGTCCTGAATGCCATTCCGATTATCATCGAACCAAAGGCGATTTCCTATTGACAAAGGGGCCGGATCACAAAGCACTTTATTATCCCCTAATCCCGACGCTTTTCCAAACGAACCGGGACTAACAGTGTATAGAACATAATCCCTATTGTTATCACCTGTTTTCGTATTAAAAACTTTTAGACCACCCGACAAATACACATTAGAAATGGGGTCATAGGCCGAGGTAATGACTTCACGTCTGCCGGGTATGAGCGACAGTGCCCCACTAGTTACCTCCGAGTGGGCAATATGATTAATAAAAAACCAGTCGTCTTTACCAAAAAACTCGCCCCCCCCAGGTCCTTCCTGATTGCCAACGCCCGTTCCTGTCAGTTGGCCAGATTTGCCATTCTGCTCTAGCTCAAACTGGCCATTCGTATTATTGGCTCGCAACAAATCTCCAGCGGTAAAACCATTATAGAGTCCATTGCCAGCGGGGTCGTGGTTAGACATTCCAGACAATTGCCCGAATCGATCCGAAAAGCCCATCAATATAGCGCCGTCATCATCAAACTCCAGGTCTGTTATCATTGGTTGCGGATACATAACAAAGTAAGGGGCATTTCCCTCACCACAAGGTGCTGGCCAAGTATCTGTCCAGGGCAACCAATGATCGTACTGGATACATGTACCGGTTAAATCGGCTGGACCACGGCGGAAATCGAGTGGAAATGATAGAACTTCCTCAAAAGTAGGGTTAGTCAACGTCGGATCAACCTGATAAATAGTGGCTTTCAGGTCTTTCTGATCCTGCGATGTTTCTGCCGAGCAAATGACCCCAACATACAGCTTTCCGTGATGCATTTTGAGCGCCCACGGCCGAAAATCACCATTGGAACAACCTGGATTGGGAATATTCCAGGCTCGCACAGCGGTTGCCGATACAGGAGCAACCGCCGGCGAACCAATCGGCAAACTGTACAACTTACGGTCCTTCAGGTTAATAAAATAAAGCGTTTTATCATCTTCGGATAAGTCCATTCCACCAAAACTCATCCGTCCCACGGCGGTCATCGAAGCAGGATCTGTACTGGCCTGTGTTTTATCGCCAAACAGATTAGCCAGCGGATTGGCATGCGGATCATCGCCGACATCGATTCCTATCGAACTGACGGACATAAATGACGTAGTGCTTCCAGAAACAACATCGGTGATATAAATACCTCCAGGGCCAGCAGGGCCAAAGCTCATATGCCGTTTAACAACGGCAGCACTAAGAATTTTTTTCGAACGGCGCTGATAAGAGAGTGCCCAAACAGCCCCTACTGCATCAGCATTTGCCAAATCAACAGGTGGAAAATTAGTTGAACTGGCAATGCCGGAGGCTTCATAAGAAAATTTAACTATAGCAGGCGACCCAGCCGATTGTTTGTCGATCGGAACCGGATTGCCATCCCCATCGGTTGTCAGTTGTGTATTACCATTGACATAACAGGGGGTAACGATTTGAATATCTGTACGCTGGCAATAGTCGGCAGGATAGTTTATTCCCAAATCGGCCTCATTGTTAGGAGCAGTGACAAACTGCATACTTGTTCCACTGTTTGCCCCATATGACCCATTATAATCTCCTGCCTGGAAGTTGGTGAATTCAAGCCGAATTCGTTTTCCTGCTGGTATGCTTGTCTCACTAAACGAGTAGGTTCCATCAGCGGCAGTTGTTGTGGAGATCGGCGTTTTACTAAGTTCCACAAAAGCTAAAACCCTTATTCCGGCTACCCCCACTTCAATCGGCAACGTGTCGGACCGAATCCCATTGGAATCAAAATCCCGGAAAACGACGCCTTTCACCTGCCCATTGACAGTTACACAGTTGCACAGCACTAGAACAACAGCAATTAACCCAGGCCAAATGATTAATGAATAGATTTGTTTCATGATAAAAACGCATATGTATTCCCTGTTTTTTGCCAGGGGAGGAAATGCGCTAACGCTCCTCATGTGTTATTTTTGCTTCGCCCTAAGCCACTAGTGCGGTTCGATTTTGTCTGAGAATATGTATCGTAAAGCCAAATCAAGCGACTATCCAAACCCCTAACCCAGATTGGTTGATATCATAACCTATTTATGAATCTGGGTACTAAATGGACACTAAGGGCAGATGGGAAACACTGGCCAAACGCAACTTTTTTATTACCAAAGTGACGAGACAACAATAATGCCCTCCGTTTACCATTATGCCAATGCAGATGACAAACCACCTATTTGGTACACGAAAAGCGTTTATCTAGTATAAAATCAGTAAAAGACCTACTTGAAAGAGGCCACCATTTTTTTGATAAGTACAAGAGAATTCCACTATGGAAATCCGACTCCATTTTTACTAAGCAAGTATGCTTCTAAACTGCAAGTTTTTATGCTGTTTACGTACTTAATAGGTTGTTTATCACCTTTTAAGGAAGAAGCCAGTTAATTGGCATAAGGAGATATTGATGAGCGGCTGAAAATTCAATACCCTTTTATTGTTTTACAAGCCAAACTTCTTCAGGCATCCCTTCTAACTCAAGACGAGTGCACCAAAAAAGGGTTTACGCTTCATTTATAATTGATAAGCTTGTTCAAGAATTACTGATGCTTTGAGGGCAGTCATATTGCTATGGGCAACGATTACTATTTGCTAAATATGCCAAACACGGACAATTCATATACAACTCATCAAATTAGAAATTCATCCTAGCTTAATTCGCTCAAAGTAAAAAACAATTACAAATAAGGGTAGAAAATGTTTACATTTTCTACCCTTATTTGTAATTGTTTTTTACTAATATTTAAAAAAAATAATTATCTATTCTCAGTTCAGGCCATTTATAGACTTCTCAAAGGGGTTCCTACCGAATAATCTACCTAAGCCAATATGCAATCTACACGACCTACTTTTTAAACAAGTTACAAAATTTATCTCTGTATAGGATAAGCTGATCGATTCTTTCAAGAGTAATGCACGTCACATTAAGTAACATAATTTTACCTTGGACAACAAATTTAAGATTAGACTAAAAATAAATTTCACAAAACGATTTACTTAATACGAAATTACCTACTATTATAAACAATATCAATATTAGTTACTAAAAAATACACACAAAACATCCAAATACTACGTATTATATTTCTAAGCAATTATCTAGATCTATAGTTCATTTAATTATAAAGGCACATAAACCTAATACACTGATTTTTATAGGCTTATAGCTTTACGTTTTTTATAAATTTGTGGTTAATAATTCTACTTCATCACTTAATTATAATTTATAATTACCTAAATAGCATTTTATAGTCTAACGAAAATAGACTAGCTATCCTGGAATGAATAAATTAAAAATTCTCATCATAGAAGATGATTTAGTTTGGCAACTTAAGCTCCAGATGATGTTGGAACAACTCGATATTGGGACGATAACGTTTGCCAGTACCCTAGCCGAAGCCCGACAACTCTTGGCCTCTCAATTGCCCGATTTGGTAATTGCAGATATTGTGATGCCCGATGGCATTACACTCTCTTTACTTACGAAAAACTATAAGCAGTTGCCTGTTATTTACCAAACAGGATATTCACAGGAAGATTTTTTAAAAAGAGCTCTTTCAATGCCTTATGTTGGTTTTTTAATGAAACCATTTGAGCGATTTTCGCTACAGGCATCGATTGAAATATTATTTTCCAAAATTCAGGTAAATACACTCCTTCCAACGAGCGCAATTAGTGTCATCGGAAAGCACAAACATCGAATCGACGTGTCTTTAGAATCAATTTATTGGATTAAGGCAGAGGGTAATTATTCTATACTAAATACAATTGATCAAAAATATGTCTTAAAACGATCCTTACGTAAAATAGGAGATGAATTAAGTAGTTCCTTTGTTCAGATTCATAAAGGCTATATTATCAATATTAATTACCTGGAACGTATTGGAGAAGACGAAGTTACCATCAATCATCAGTCTATTCCTATCGGGCGTAAATACCGGAAAGCGTTATTCGAAGCCCTGCGAGATAAACACTAGTTTTGATCAATAAAACAAACGTAAATAATCAAGCCAAATCGACTGAAAACACCCCATTGCCAGTAGCATCAGCAACAAAGATTTAGCAGACGAAGCAATAGAAGAAGCTGTTGCACAAATACAGTTCCAGCAACGCTACTTATGCAACAGCGACTATCTTTAAATGGGCCATTAAACCATTAGCTACCGGCGCAGTTGGCCAATACTCAATTAACTTTCTACGACTCGCGAACCAAATTAACGCCTGTAACCAGGAAAATCATACCCACAATAAATGGAGCGGCTGATTCTGCCTTCGATACACTCAGGCCCAGAACAGGTTTTCCATTAGACAGAAAAGCGATCAGGGCAAATAGTACGACAACTACACCCAGAATGGTGAGCGATGCGCCAAAGAAGCGCCGAAAATTGGTATTGTTATTATCCATGGGGAAATTAATGTATGATGTATGATATAGGTTGTATAAATCTCTAGGCAATCATACAACCTATATCATACATCATACTTTTTTAGTTAATCCGCGTTTGCGGCCTTCTTCAAGTAAAAATGGGTAAGCAGTCTCAAGCGAGTTCGGAACAAGGCCATCTAAAATAGCTTCTCGTAGCACAGTTTTTAATTCGCCTACTTCTTTCGACGGAGGCAAACCAAAGGTTTCCATAATCAACTCTCCTGTGATAACAGGTTGAAAATTACGGACTTTATCCCGTTCTTCAAGGTCATGCAATTTACGTTCAACCCGGTCGAAATTACGGAGGTGTTTTTGTACGCGCTCGTAATTTTTCGACGTAATATCTGCCCGACAAAGTGCCATGAGCCCTTCCAAATCATCTCCAGCATCGAACAATAGTCGGCGCAGGGCTGAATCGGTGATTTGCTCTTTGGTGAGCGCAATGGGGCGCAGGTGTAGCCGCACAAGTTTCTGAACAAACCGCATGTGTTCGTTGAGGGGCAGTTTCATGGTACGAAAAATACCGGGCACCCACCGAGCGCCCATGTCTTCGTGTCCGTGAAATGTCCAGCCAACTTTCGCATCAAAGCGCTTGGTAGCCGGTTTGGCAATATCGTGCAACAAAGCCGCCCAGCGTAGCCAAAGCTCGTTTTCTGGAGCAATGGTTTCGTGGATCGACTTGGCCCGATTGGCCATATTATCAAGCACCTGAAGGGTATGGTAAAAATTATCCTTATGCCCCTTCCCTTCAATGGTTTCAACGCCCTTCAGCGCAATCAGTTCAGGGAATATCCGCTCCAGCAAACCCGCATGATACAACAGCTTAAAGCCATAGGAAGGTGTGGGTGATAGAATAATCTTATTTAACTCATCGGTGACGCGCTCTCGTGAAAGGATATCGATCCGTTCGCTCATCCGAATGATGGCATCGAACGTATCGGGCTCAATATCAAAACCCAACTGCGAGGCAAATCGAATAGCCCGCATCATGCGCAACGGATCATCCGAAAAGGTAATATCGGGCGCGAGGGGCGTCCGAATGAGTTTACGCTTAATGTCTTTTAGCCCGTCAAATGGGTCAAGTAAATCCCCAAAATTAGTCGTGGACAGGCTGATGCCCATAGCATTAATCGTAAAATCCCGGCGATTCTGGTCGTCTTCCAACGTACCATCTTCCACAATCGGTTTACGCGATTCACTACGGTACGATTCCTTACGGGCTCCCACAAATTCAACCTCCCAGTCGTCTTCATTCTGGCCAGCCCGCAGCATAGCCGTCCCGAAACTCGGAAATACGGAGACATTGGTTCGTAAGGCCTTCCCTACTGCTTCAGCGAGTTCGATCCCACTCCCGATGCAAACGACGTCAATGTCTTTCGATGGGCGTCCTAAAATCAGGTCGCGCACGAAACCACCAATGACATAAGCCTGTAAACCAAGCTTGTCGGCCTCTCGGGCAATGGTGTCAAAAATCGGATTCTTATGTAAGGTTTCGCTGAAATTCATAATTATTGGTTTACGGTTTTCAGTTTATAGCTTTTGGTTGGCTGACACAGAGTTTCTATCACTGGTCTGGTTATCTAACCGAAAACTATAAACCATACACCGAATACCATAGTCCTTTATTTTCGTATAAAACTAACCTCCCCGTTTACTTTCAAGCGCATAATACGTGGTCGTTTAGGCATACCGGGGAGGGTTCCAAACCGTATGGTAACGAGTGCTTCGGCAGCAGGTGGCAGTACTAACGACTCAAATGGAATCGAAAGCAACCCGCGCCCAAAACTGCTAACCAGCCGTTGTATATCATCGTTCAGGACGCGCCGAACGGCTATTTCTTCCGTTACCGGAACGCCATCGCTATTCACTTTGGACTCAGCCAATGTTTGCCAGAATACGGGCGACAGATTTTTACCCTGATCGTAGATAACCGTTAACGGATTTTCGGCAAATTCGACCAAATCGTAGGCCACATCGGGGACTTTAGCCACATAGAGGCCCAACAGATCGGTTTTGGGGATAAGCACCGTTGGCTGAAGCTCCTTAGGAATTATGCTCCTCAAGGTGAGCAGTTGACCAACAGCCACATCATTAACCGGGTCAGCCGCAATCGACCAGCCCGTTTCGTCGGCAATGGCGATCAGCTGCCCCTGCCGCAGTTGATAGGCGATATCGCGAATAGATAAGCTCATAGCTGAAATAAACCACAAAAATACGCCAAGTTTGCGAAAGACGACAGGGACTTAGAAAGATGGGGACGTAACAACCCAATAAACAAAATAAGGAATGGGTTGTTGTGTGTCTGATAAATTGTTTTCTATAAGTAATTTCACTCACCTCACGTCGTTCCCAACACCAAGTCTATGGCTGCTGAATCGCGCCCGCACTACCATCAATTTTCACACTCGCTGCTTGCGCTGGCCATTCTGACCGCCGGAATTTATTTAGGACAGGATATTCTGGTACCCCTCGCCATGGCGGGTCTGATTGCCGTTTTGCTTCGCCCCGTCGAAAACCGACTCATAAAATGGGGTATACCCAAAGTTGTTGCCATTAGTCTGGCCTTGCTGCTGGCCATTGTTGTGGTATCGGGCCTAACGATTCTGATGTCGATGCAATTGTCCGATTTTGCGGACGATATGCCCAAGATTCGTCAGAACCTGAATGATTTTTTCCAGGATGTAAAGCGTTGGGTTCGACGTGAATATAATGTTAGTTACCGGCAGCAGGATAAGTATCTCCAAAAAGCACAAGCCCAAACGCTCGATAGTTTACAGAGCAGCGATGCGCTGGGGTTCATTACCGGCCCACTAGGCACATTAACCTTAATCCCAATTTACGTCTTTTTGCTTTTGTATTACCGCACCATGCTGCTTCATTTTGTAGTTATTCTTTTCCCAGCCAAACATACCGAGCGAGTTCGCGAAGTATTGGGCGAAGTTAAGTCTGTGATTCAAAGCTATATGGTTGGGCTACTCATTGAAACCGCGTGTGTAGCGGCTCTTAATTCGGTCGGCCTTCTGATTCTAAATGTACAATATGCTGTCTTACTGGGCGTTATGGCAGCCATTCTGAACCTTATTCCCTACATTGGCGGCCTTGTCGCTACACTCTTAACCGTACTGATCACCTTTAGTAACAATCCTGAGGTATCGGTTATTTTGGGCGTTGTCGGTATTTTTTTGTTGGTTCAATTCATCGACAACAATGTATTCGTGCCGCTTATTGTAGCCTCGAAAGTCCGGGTAAACGCTCTCGTTTCCATTGTGGGGGTTTTGATTGGTGGCGCGCTGGCAGGCGTATCGGGTATGTTTTTGTCCATACCAGCCATTGCCATTATGAAGGTAATTTTCGACCGGGTCGATAGTCTGCGTCCCTGGGGTGTGTTACTGGGTGATCAAACGCCTGAAGATAAAGAAAATAATCTGTTTCGACTCCCCAAACGCCGAGCCAAACCTAAGGTGCTTGAAGAGTAAGTATTGTTCAAGGTTTCAAGTTCAAGGTTTCAGGTTGGCTGACGCACAATTGAACATGGAACCTTGAACTTGAAACAACAATTCTAACTATACAGCTTCTTAATCACTTCCTGTTGGGTTCGTAGGAAATGTTGCCGCTCGGCGGGTTGGCCCAATAAAGTGTCGGGCGGATACACGCTTTGTTTAGCGTAACTCTCAGCGTATAGCTCAAACCGTTGGCGAGCCAGCAGATTAGTTAGCGCAGGTCGCTGGCGAAATTCCCGGAGGGCCGCCAGATCGATATCCGCATTCGCGACGATACTTTCGCCATAAGCCGCTTCGGCAAGTACGATGCCTTTGGGGTCGATGATTTTAGAGCCTCCATCAACTGTGCCGCCTGGCAGCGGGCTACCGACTAAGCCTCCCGAATTAGCCGACACGACATAGGCCATATTCTCGGTGGCTCTGGCCAGTTTTGCCACGTTTTTCTGGGTCAATAACGGGCTGCCCGCTTCTGAGGTCGAATGGATTAACACTTCGGCACCACGCATCGACAAACAACGAGCAACTTCGGGATAAAGGATTTCTTCTGACGCAATACAGGCCAGATTCCCAATGTTTGTTTTCACGACCGGGAATAATGAATCATATCCATAGGCATCCAGATACAGCTCCCAAACGTCGTGAGGTGTTGGAATATACATGGCGTTCAGGCGTCGGTAACGCAGGAGCACATCGCCATTGGGCCCCATAATAAAACTGGTCTGGAAGTACAGCTCCGGGAAGAACGAATCCTGTTCATACACATTACCCGAAAAATAAACCTGCTGTCGCTGCACCATAGCACTGATGGCCTCATAAATGGGGCCATCGATCTCCAAAGCCGCCTTTTCGCGCCATTGCTCTACAGTTTCGTTGATAGGACCACCCGTCAGAAAATGTTCGGGTGCTACAATAAGTAATGTCTCACGCCCCAGCAAGCCAATAGATGCAGCAATTTGTTGTTCAATCCGCGCGATGGTTTTGAGCATTACGGCTTCGGCTTCATCGCGGGTCTGGCAGGAATTGACGGTTTGACAGGTTAGCTGAAGTGCCAGGGCTTTATATGACATAGATTAAAGGGGTTACAGATGATTCGTTGTTGGGCACCAAAATAAGGTGTTTCTGCGAAATAATTGCCAATAGCCCGTTTCAGGCATCATTCAGGAACGAATTGGCTCACTCTTTTCGGCTATTCTCCTTCGCGAGAGGCTTAGCTTCTGGCAAGCTCAGGAACAAATTGTCAATCTCGTTGATTAACTACTTACTGATTTGTTGCTCCATACCGATAAGCAACACCTACACAACTAAAACGACATGACTGTTGATGTACTGGCTATAGCAGCCCATCCTGATGATATTGAAATGACCTGCGCGGGCACGATTCTTTCACTCGTTGCTCAAGGTAAAAAAGTAGCGGGTGTTGATTTAACGCGTGGTGAATTAGGAACACGAGGAACTCCCGAAATACGGGCGCAG
Organism: Spirosoma litoris; assembly: GCF_054776755.1. Lineage (NCBI taxonomy): Bacteria > Pseudomonadati > Bacteroidota > Cytophagia > Cytophagales > Cytophagaceae > Spirosoma > Spirosoma litoris. The sequence goes on from NZ_BAAHBI010000025.1 coordinate 27,487, forward strand.
GAAGCGGCCGAAGGGTCACGCATCATGCAGTTAGTTGCCCGTGAAAACATGGGATTTCGGGATGGGTTCTTCCGAAATGACGAAGAGCATCAGATGGCGCTGATTCCAATTATTCGAAAATACCGTCCTAAAATCATTCTGACCAATACGCCAGATGACCGCCACCCCGACCACGGCCGGGCGGCTGAACTGGTCAATGATGCCTGCTTTTATGCCGGTTTACGGCAAATTAAAACCGTTGGCGAAGATGGCCAGCCACAGGAAGCGCATCGTCCTATTTACGTCTATAATTTCATTCAGGATCGTTGGCTAAAACCTGATTTCATCGTAGATATTACGCCCTACTGGAACGAGAAACTGGCTGCCATTAAAGCCTATAAAAGTCAATTTTTCGATCCAACGAGCACTGAGCCCCAAAGTTACATTTCGGGTGAGCCCTTCATGAAATTCCTGGAGTCCCGCACCCGCGAACATGGCCATATGATTGGTGCCGAATTCGGTGAAGGTTTTATCAGCCGCCGTATGCTAGGCGTTCAGGATTTGACGGCGTTGGTGTAGTGTAAGCAAAACACAGCTAGATTACAAAGCAAAAAAGGCCATCAAGCTATACACGATAGCTGATGGCCTTCGTTCGGCGTATATTCACTACGTCGAGCAATCAGAAAGTGAATTATTACTTTCCGCTCCCCAGTTTACCGGCCTTGTTTGCCTGACCGGCTGCCGTTGGATTTTTCACGTATTTGTCTAGCCAGCCGTTCATTTCCCACAGCATGTGTAGTAATGATTCTTTGGCCGTGTAGCCGTGACTTTCGTAGGGCAGGAACACCAGTCGGGTTGTAGCGCCAAAGCCTTTGAGCGCGTTATAATATCGCTCCGACTGAATTGGGAACGTGCCGGTATTATTATCCGCTTCGCCGTGCACCAGTAGCAGCGGAGTTTTCATTTTGTCGGCATTCATAAACGGCGACATGTTGTTATATACTTCGGGTGCCTGCCAGTAACTGCGCTGCTCATTCTGGAAACCAAAGGGAGTCAGTGTTCGGTTGTAAGCACCGCTCCGGGCAATACCACCTTTAAATATCTTGCTATGCGTAAGCAGGTTGGCGGTCATGAACGCTCCATACGAGTGCCCACCTACGCCTACTCGGCTCGAATCAACTACGCCCAATCGAACCCCTTCATCGACAGCCGCTTTGGCGCTCGATACTAATTGCTCAACGTAGGTATCATTGGGCTCTTTGTCACCCTCACCCACGATGGGAATGCTGGCGTTATCCAGAATGGCGTAGCCCATGGTTACGAAAGCAGCTCCACCCCAGTAGCTAATCCGGTTGAACTGGTAAGGAGAACCAGAAACCTGGCTGGCAGCCTCCTTACTTTTGAACTCAGCCGGATACGCCCATAAAAACGTTGGCAGCGGTCCTTGCTCTTTCTTATACCCAACTGGCAAATAAAGCGTAGCGGTCAGTTCAACGCCATCAGCCCGTTTGTAACGAAGCTGTTGCTTCTGCACGCCCTTCAACTGTGGGTATGGATGCGGGAAGAAAGTGACCTGAACCGGCGCAATCTTGGCTTTCATATTCCGAACGAAGTAGTTCGGGTTTTCGTCGGGCGTTTCGCGAGTGGTCAGAATCACTTGTTTGGTAGCATCCAGAACGGCAATGGGCCGTTCGAAATACGGAGCCGCCGACCGCCAAAGCTCTTTTGTCTGTTTCGTTTTTAGATTTAATAGGCTTACAAATGGTCGGTCTCCTTCGGGCGATGAACCAATGGCATTAAGCATCAGAATCTCGCCAGATGGCAGCAAGTTCAACACTTCACGACCAAACTGATTATGCTTCATATCAGGTTGGCCCGGATTAGTGTACCGATCTTCGTACGAACGATCAAATAGAACTGACGTTTGCCAGGTAGTTGGGTTAACGATTTTGGTGATCGTTTTACGATTCTGCCACCAGCGTTCGGTAGCCAATGCCGTTGTTTCAGTACCCCAATCGAAGTTTTCGAAACGAAACTGAGCTGCGTAGATTTCTTTCGGTGGCGCCGAGAAAGGCGCTTCGATCTGGAACACCTTATCCCGAATATCGGCCTTTACTTTGGGGTCGCCATTGTCCTGAGCAACGGTATAGTAAACTGTTGCTGGCACATCTGCCCGCCAGCTAAAATCACGAGGTCCGGTAGGAACCCCATCGCGGCTATACGGAACCGCTTCCTGTAAAGGCCCATCGTTCAACGTTTTTACCAACGAACCAGCAATGGCATAAATCTCCGTTTTAAGCGGAAAGCGATTCACAGGCACCAGATACGAAAACGGCGTATGAACCGTCTCGATCATAACATATTTACCATCTGGCGACGGATCAGACGAGAGAATAATGCCAGGCTGACCAATACTGGTGACCGTTCCATCTAAACCAACCCGTGCAACCTGCGCCGTGGTGTAATAGGCGAATTGCTTTTCATCGGATGGATTTTTCAGCAGATCCTGGTAGGTAGGTGCCTGTCCGCGTGAGCCTTTTACGTTTTCCTGCGTAGTTGGCCCGGCAGGAACCCGACTAATTTCGGGCGCAGGCCCGCGACCGGCAGGAATCGTTTTTACGATTAAGCTTTTACTATCTGATACCCAGCGGTATGGTACGCCCAGGGTTGCATTAATGGCAAACGAACCAACTTTCTGAGCGGCTGCCGTAGCCACATCGGCGATATACAAATCGATTCGGCTATCGGTCGAATTGGCGAAGGCAATCTTTGTTCCATCTGGCGACCATTGAACGAAACTAATCAGCGGTGTAGCCGGAAGGCCGGTTATGGCTTTTCCGTCTTTTTCGGTCAGTTTTTTGAGTTTCAGACCGGTTATGTAACGCGCCCGACTGGGGCCGTTGTTTGCCGGATTCAGGCGCAGACCAGCCAGTTTGAATTCGGGTTGAGCCAGTTCGTCGATGCCAGGCGCACCAGCCTGTTCGAGAAAGAGCATCATATCGCCCTTATCCGACATACTGACGTTTGGAGTAGGCGGCATCGTTACCAAATCAGCCAGCGCTTTGGGGGGCGTTTGATACGCTGGTGCATCCTGTGCCTGTGCGCTCAGCGAGACAGTAATCCAGGAAATCAACAAAAGCCACCGGCTTTTTCTAGTCGTTAAGTTGTGAAGCATAAAGTAGAGTGTATTTCAGGTTATTGAGTATTAAAGATAGGGCGAAAACAAATGATACAGGTCAAAAAAATGCCGCAGCTATAATTGGCTGCGGCATTTGGCATTTAAAACGAAATCCGATAACCGACCTTTTTGTAATTCTCATTCGGGGTGATGTCCGAACCATTTCCTTCCAGTATCAAAACCAGATCAACGGTTTTGGTTGTTCCGGTTGGAGCAGTACCCGTTAATATCTCAACGGTACAGTCTCCAAAGCTGGATTTTGCAGGAATGGTGAACGTTCCTCCTTTCAAATTATAATGTACACCTTCTATTGCTGTTGTATTGTCTTTATCAACCGAAAATTTAATAACCTCATCTTTAGCTCGTTGGGCGCCTACCAAATTTACCTGAGTAGTTAACGTACCGGCTCCGTTCTTGGTAGTTAACAGCGGGTATGTTTTTCCAACGGCGAGTGAAGTAACGACTGTAGCCTGGAATTCGACAAGTGTTTTAGTATCAAACAAGAAATCGTTTTCCTTGAAACAGGAAGTTTGTGTGAATAAGACAACGCCTATCAGCACAAAACGCAAGAATAGTTTCATATTAATTGGAATGTTAAATCGGTTTATGGTTTACGGTTTATAATCTATGGTTTACAATCTCCTGTAATGAACAGAAAACCGACAATCATAAACCGTAACCTATCTAATCCTGAACGCCTTAGTAGTTATAATTCTGCTTCAGATTACGGTTGTTATTGATCTCACTGATCGGAATCCGAGCCAGAATGCGATAATCTGTGAATGGCAGGTTCGTAGGTAACTTGATAATATCACGTCCCAGGCGTTTTAAATCCCAGAAGCGGTGCCCCTCGAAAGCAAACTCCAGTCGGCGCTGTTTGATAATCTCATCCAGCAAAGCAGCTCCCGTCAAGTCCGTTTTCTCAGCCAGACCACAACGCGTCCGAATGGTGTTCAAATCCTTGATCGCGTCGGCTTCCCGACCCAGACGGTAATAGGCTTCAGCCCGGTTCAGGTACATTTCCGAAATCCGAATAACCGGAACATTATCAAGGTTAATGGTACCGTTTTTGCCCAGAAATTTGGTGGTCTCAATGTTCTGAGCACCCCGCCCTTTAGTGCCTAATTCGTACAATTGACGGCGAATATCCAGCACGTTACCTGAGGCATCTTTCTCTGATTCCAGATCAGCCAACAAAGCCACTGTTGGCACCACATCGCCAAAACCACCCGTTTGCGCCGTGTTGCCAAGCGTTACCAGCGTTGTAAAAGTTGTTTGTAATGAGGTATTTACTCCGATGTTCTCATTTGTCTGAAAATTAATTTCAAACATCGATTCTGGGTTAACAGCTGTACGCCAACCAGCTATATACGTGGTTTTCGACTGAAAGGCCCCCACGCCAGAAGTCAATGCACTGGTTGCCATATCGGCCGATTCCTGATATTTTCCGGCATAAAGTGCGACTCGGGAATATAGTGCCTGAGCTGCTCCTTTAGTTGCATAAACGGGGCCTCTCGACGTAGCAGTGCCGCTCAGCTTATCGATAGCGGTTGTCAAGTCGGCCAGAATCTGCGTATATACAGCATCGATAGTTGGTCGACTGGGAAATTCCACCTGCTGCAAGGTCAACACGCCTGTCAGCGCCAATGGAACCCCACCCCGGTTATAATCATTGATTACCGCCGTTGGCATATAGGCATAGGATTTCATCAAATCGAAATACATCAATGCCCTCAGAAACAAACACTGACCCATGTAGGAGTTACGCTGGGCATCTGTCAATGTAACTTTAGGCAGCGCATCCAGCACCAGGTTTGCCTGATTAATTCCGTAATAATCCTGCGTCCAGTTAATCATATGGTTTCCTGGCTGATTCTGATATTCGGCCACCAGTCGGCTGGAGTTATTGGTTGCCCGCCCATTATCAGAAAGAACCTCAGGAAGCGCGATCAAATCTCGCCCGTACAGGTCGGTACTTTGCAAGGCGTCATACACGGCATTAACGGCAGCATTAACCGCTTCCTGTGTAGTAAGGGCCGTACCCGAATCAACGGCGGTTTTGGGCTTTACATCCACTAAACTAGTACAGGCAAAGAGGCCACCCGTCAGAATCGTTGTGGCAAGTGCCCGTTTAAACATATATATTTTCATAAACTAAATGACAAAGGATGAAGTGAATTACAAACCGATCTCGACCCCGAACGTATAGGTCTTCGATTGGGGAATAGCGCCCGTATTACCCGATCCGAAGTTCAGGAATTCAGGATCGTAGCCTGTCCATTTCGTCCAGGTAACCAGGTTTGTAGCTATCCCATAAATGCGCACATTCTGGAGCAGTTTCGTACGGGTGAGCAAGGCTTTCGGAAATGTATACGCCAGTTGTACCTGCTTTAAACGGATGTAGGAAGCATCTTCAATAGAACGGCTCGTGCTGGATACATACGAAGATCCCAGTATCTCAGCTCCACCATTATATGGTCGTGGTACGTCGGTAATTTGACCGGGTGCTGTCCAGCGACGATTATAGATGTCGGTTAGGGTGTTTACGTTGCGGGTTCCGTCATCCATCAGCGTGAGCCCCTGCGAGTTATTTACACGACGCCCGAATTCATACTGAAAAAATGCCGTCAGATCGAAACCTCTGTAGGAGATCTGGTTACGCCAGCCGCCGTAAATATTAGCAAAGTCCGAACCTAAGTATTTCGAATCGCGAGGAGTTTGGTAGGTATAAACGATGTTGCCATTCTGATCATACCACATAGCGCGTCCCGTAGCCGGATTCACACCCGCATAAACAGGAGCATAGTTAGCATAAACAGGTTTACCAACGATGAAATTACGGGTAACCGTTGTGTTACCTGCCTGCACCGGCGCTGTCAGCAGAATAAGACTGTCGACGTTGGCCTGGGGAGAAATACCGTCGTAAAGTTTGGTAACCTTGTTATCAATAACTGAAAAGTTGAAACTACTTTCCCAACGCAGCGACGAGGTTTTCAGCACATCAACCGTAATTTCGGTCTCGAAGCCCCGGTTCTTTACCTGACCTGCATTGAACGTAATCGTGGTGTAACCACTTGTGTTCGGCACCTGACGCTGTAACAACAGGTCGTTACTGGTCCGATCGTACACATCGAATTGACCACGAATTCGGTTATTGAAGATACCATATTCCAGACCGGCAGCGATCTCTGTGTTTCGCTCCCATTTCAAGTCAGGGTTGGACAGAGTGGTTACGGCAATACCACTACCCCCGTTGTAGTTAGCCCCACCGCCATACAACCCTCTTGAATCGAAGTTCCCGATCTGGTCGTTACCTGTCGATCCATAGCTGGCGCGCAGTTTCAGCTCCGTCAACACAGGATTATTTTTCAGGAAAGCCTCATCCGACACTAACCAGCTACCCGAAATTGAGGGAAAGAAACCAAACAGGTTGTTGGCACCGAAACGTGACGAACCATCGTAGCGGCCAATCAATGAAAGAAAATATCGACTGTTGTAATTATAGTCGATCTTACCAAAAGCAGAGGCCCGGTGGTAACCCGTCCAGAAGCTTGACATGCTCTGGTAATTGGCAGCGGCAGAAATGTACTGGAAAGCTGACGTTGGGAAACCATAAGCCGAACCACTAGTACCATTCCGCGTATCACTCCGATATTCAAGCCCGGCCAAGGCGTTTATGGAATGCTGACCAAACTGATGTGAGTAGGTAAGTGCACCGTTCGTCAGGAAGTTTATGCTTTCTTCATTCTGGAACGAATCCCGGCCCTGTACACTATAGGCATCCTGAATACGTGGGTCAGCATAGTAGTTTCCTTTAATCAGGCGATAATCCAGATTGACAGTTGGCCGGAACGTTAGCTGCGGGGTTATTTTATACGTTAGAGCGGCACTGCCTACCAACTGATTCGTGGTTGAGGTGATTTTGGCGTAATCGGCCGACAGGATGAAGTTGTGACTAACAACCCCAACGGCACCACCCGTTTGTGGCGTATTGGCATAGCTGCCATCGGCATTAAAAATTGCGTTGGTTGGTACCATAACAGGGCCACCGAAAGCAGCTGACCCTAAATAACCACCCCCATTGGGCGACGCGTACTGGCCACCCTGGGTTGTGGTACTTAGATTGATCGATTGCTCAAACTGTAATTTATCCGAGAGTTTTTGGCCAAGACGCAAGCTGGTTGTAAAGCGTTTAAAATAGATTCCAACAACGTTACCATCCTGTGTATTATAAGATGATGAAAAGTGGAAGTTATTCCGATCGCTACCACCAGAGAGCGAAACCTCATAATTCTGTACCCGTCCGCTACGCATAGCCGCTCGCTGCCAGTCGTAGGTTTTCAGGGTATCAACAATAGATTGCAGTTGATTTTCGCCCAGGTTAGCAATATTCGTATACCGAAGAATGCCCAACACCTGCTGAAGCGCCCAGGTTCTGGATTGGGTTGGATTGGCGTTCATAAACGCTTCGGTACGCATGTTCACCCACTGTTGTGAATTCAACACGTCGAAGTATTTGATTGGCTCAACAACCCCCTGGTAATAATTGAGCTTTACCTGCGTTCTGCCGGCTTTCCCTTTTTTCGTTGTGATGATGACAACCCCGTTGGCTGCCTGTGAACCATAGATTGATGCAGCCGCAGCATCTTTCAATACCTCAATCGACTCAACGTCGTTCGGATTCAGGAAGTTAATCGGGTTCGAGCTGGCATAGCTATTTGTATTCTGCGTATTTAGCTGTACACCATCTACAATGTAGAGGGGTTCGTTACCAGCCGTAATGGAACCGACACCCCGGATACGCACCTGCATAGCGCCACCAGGAGCACCATTGGCCGAGGAAATCTGCACCCCCGAAATACGGCCCTGCATAGCCCGGTCGATACTTTGCGCGGGCACGTTCTGGATGTCGGTCCCTTTAATTTTAGAGACGGCTCCGGTTACTTCCCGTTTGCTGAGAACACCGCCATAACCCGTCACAATAACTTCTTCCAGGTCACTGTTAGTGCTCTGCAATTGAACCGTAATCGTACTTCGGTTTCCCACTTCGACTTCCATACGAGCAAAGCCGATTGACGAAACAACCAGTGTTGGTTTGCCGGGTACTGACAAACTGAAATTCCCACTGGCATCCGTAGTTGTACCACGCGTGGTACCCTTTACCGAAATACTGGCCCCAGGCAACGGGCCACCATCATCACTGGAAGTTACGCGTCCTGTGATAACGCGATCCTGAGCATATGAGAAACTCATTATACTCAATAGCATTAAAAATAGATTAAACAGTAGTTTTCTTATCATCTTTGATGAGTGCTTAAATTTTACTCCTAAAAATAAGACCATCCCCTCTGATACACAAAATATAATATTAAATTTTAAATAAAATACAATTTTATATTTTATCTATTTAAGTTTTATAAATATATAATCCTAATATTAATCAATATATACATATTTTATTTACATAAAAAATATAATTATAAATATAATTTTTCCAACAATAACTAATAATAAATATTGGATGGTACTATGCACAAACCTACAATTCCCTTATGCTCTTTATCCCACAAATCCATGAAGGAGCGGCACCTGTTTATTGCCGCTAACGAAGATTTTCACCAAACGGCCTTTAGAATTTAGTTTATTTGGCCTTTAGACCGGCTGCCCTCACTCCTTCTCAAGAAGCTCTACGTGAACAGGTTACGCCTTTGATTCTTGCTAGTTTAATCATGCATACGTCCCTCTTTCTGCTCCTGTGCTTCTCCGCCTATTTTGCAACGGGGCAGGCGATGCACGAGACTCCCCAGCAGGCGCTCAATCAGTACGTCGCTTTCCTGAATCAATCGGTCAATGAAGTAAGCGATCGACAGCAGCGGATACAGGCTTATTATACTGATATGGGAGTGCATCAATTGCAGCACCGTTTGCGCCTATCCCCATCAGGCACTTTGGAAGAATATTACTACAAAAAAGCCCTAACCAGCGAGGCTTTTACCGATGCGGAAAAACAGCGATTAAACGCAAGTACGCAAGCTCTCTGGCAATTGGTCAATAAAATCGATCAGACTGCCAAAGCCCTCGAAACCTACGATCGACTAAAAGATTACGAACGCGATAACTTTAAGAAAGCAACCGAACTTATCACCGAATTTCAGGCACTTACAACTCAATTCGCTAACGACAAAGACAATTTCTATAAACAGATACAGCGCATTTACCGTCGATACCAGCCTTACCGCGCTACTGATGCCTATCTCTACACCGAAAAAGAAATGGAGCAAGTGCTCGTCAGTCAGCAACAGTTACTCGATACGCTAGCCTATTATTTGATTGAAAAAGCACCCTCGAACTGGCCGGTCAAGCTGGTGCAGCAGAGCATAGTCACTGATGAAAAACTGCTGGGCGAATTCGGGAAAGGTAAATCAGTTATTCAATATCCGGCCTCGAGCATGCTGGATTCGTTTAAAGGGGGATTGCAAACGATTCAGGCGCTAAAAAAACGGGCTGTCGACGATTATAACTTTGCCGCTCAACAAACATCGCGACACAATAACGAATTCTACCGATCCTTTATCAACCAGTATAACAACGACTTATTAAGCTGGTATCAAGGCTTTGTCAGGAATAGTACGCCGACCAAACAATTGCTGGATTATCCAAGATACATTCGTGCTTTTGCCTTCGATGTCCCTCAGCCCGCCAGTCCAAAAACCAATGCAACTGCTTCCTTTCAGGACATTGCGCCCATTGCACTCTCGATAAAACCAGCCGCAGCACCAGCCAGTCCGGCCACTTTCGAAGCGCTGAATGCCTACATCGACTTTATAAACGAATCATTGCGGCAGATGAACCAGATGCAGCTACTAATCCGCGATTATCAGTCTTCGGCCGACTATTATCGGGGATCGCCCAATCGACGAGGTATGTCAACCTATTCGCACTCTGACTACAAAGTCCCTCTGTCTGAGCACCAATTGCTGGTTATCAATACGCCACAAATTCCACAACCTTATCGAACCTCCATTAACGGACAAGCTGACGCTCTGCTGGCAATACTAAAAGAGATGGATGCGTTGAGTATTGAGTTGATTAATTATACCAGCACCAAACAATATCAACAGGACAACCTGAAACGATCCGATGCTATTCTGGATCGATACGCATACCTGTTCGATACCTTCGACCGCCGAAAGGAACGACTCTATCAGGATGTACGACGTATTCATGAAAGCTACCCGCTCAAAAAGCCTATCTCCTCATACGATGTAGCGGGGCAGGCAATGCTAAAACTGATTGATCTGAATAAAGAAGCCTTGTTTGGTGTACGAGCTTACCTAAAAGGCGAATCAGCTCAACTGCCAGCTACAGAAGCTCTTCAGGCGGAAGCCAGAACCCTGATTGAAAACGAATTCCAGAATTTAAAAGGGTTAAAACGGTTGGGCCGGAACAATGGCGGATGCCCTTATACGCCCTATGAAGACCTGGCAGAGAATTCGATCAAGATGGCCGAAAAGGTGCAGAAAGTCGCGGCAAAATCGCCTGATCGGGAGTATGAATCGTTCTACTATTTCTATAACCAGTTGGCTTACCTCTACAATCAGTTCAGCGACTTGGCCAAAGTAGGCGTTTTGAAAACCATCAACGAGCCGAACATATTGGCTTTCCGTCGCTCCACATCAACCACCATTCAGCCAGTAGCTGAAAAAGTGCCCAAATCCGTCACTCCATCAGTTCAGGAAACAAACCCAGTTGTCCAATCGACAACAGCTCGCCAAAGTCCAGTCAGTAATCCAACCCTAGCGACGAGTACAACGGCTATTAAGCACGACACTGTTTACGTAAATCAGACCAAAGTTGATACCGTATTTATCGATCGACCCGGCCAGACAGCTATTGTTAATTCATTAGCCGGTTTTGCGGCCAACAATATGGTGTTGCTGCTAGACGTATCAGGTTCAATGGATTCGCCTTACAAGCTACCGTTGTTGAAAACAGCGATCAAATCGCTGCTGCGTATTATCCGCCCCGAAGATCAACTTTCGATTGTGGTGTACTCGGGTAAAGCGAAAGTCGCCCTGAAGCCGACATCAGGTACGAACGCCAATGAGATCGCCCGTATCATCGATCAACTTCAATCGGATGGCGACACCGATGGGAACGGAGGCATCCGCTTAGCCTACAAAGTAGCCGACAAAAACTACATTCGGGCGGGAAACAACCGAATCATCCTCGCCACCGATGGCGAATTTCCGGTAAGCGATGAGGTGTACCAACTCGTGAACGAATCCAGCAATCAGGATATTCACTTAACAATCTTCACCTTTGGCCGCAACGAAATCAACGGTCAAAATCTCAAAAAACTAGCACAAACGGGCAAAGGAAGTTATACACACATCACTCGTGAGAACGCAAATCTGCAACTGATTCTGGAAGCGCAGGCTAAGAAAGTGCCGTAAGTTGCTGTAGTTACTTCACCCTTAACCTCTCTCCTGTTTTCAGGAAAGTGGGACAATCCTCAACAATAGCACTGTTAGCATTCCGATTATTCTGTCCGTAAGTGTACGAATACTGTCCGTTTCTGGACAGGCTGAAAGCGATCTTTGACTAGAAAAACCTCTCCTTTAGCCAGAAAAGCCCATTTATCAAGTTGGCAAGGCATTTGTTTAGCAAATAATAAGCAAATCATTACCGACAATGGGAAGAGCTTATTTAGGCGAGTTTGAAGAGTTGGTTTTATTGACCGTAGCCGTACTCGAAGGAGGGGCTTATGGCGTTACGATAGTTGCCGAACTCAAGCAACGTACCGATCGCACCATCAGTTTGAGTGGTGTACATATTGCTCTATATCGCTTAGAGGAAAAGGGCTTCGTGCGTTCCGAGTTAGGTGGGGCCACAGCTGCCCGAGGAGGCCGACGCAAACGCCTATTTGTTATTACGGCACTCGGGAAACGAACCTTAGGCGACATGCGGGAAGTGCGCAATCAACTCTGGGATTCTATTCCTAACCCTCACCTCATTGTTAGCCATGACTAAGCCATATCCAGTTCCACCCGCCTGGGCCGATCGCTTAGTAACGTGGTTTTGTCCCGACTATTTACAGGAAGAGCTACTAGGCGATTTACACGAACAATTTGATCTGCATGTAGAAGAGGTTGGTGAGTCAAAAGCGCGCCGACTTTACGTACAGGAAGTAATCAAATTTTGCCGCCCCTACTTCCTGAAACGCCGAGTCAACGCACTTACGCAACCCGCTGCCAACGTAGCCTCATTCAATGAGGATCGATACACGTATACACAACCGGACGCCCGGCCCACTTTTTTTCTTAGTCCCGATATGCTTCTTAATTATATCAAAATCGCCCTTCGTACCCTCTGGAAAAGTAAAGGGTACGCTGCCATCAATGTTGTCGGCCTTTCCGTGGCTTTCGTTGTTTGTATCTTTTTGTTTCTGAGGTCTTATTTACATATGACCTATGACAATTTCCATCAGGATGATGACCGTATTTTTCAAACGTACTTCTTCTCGAATGATCCCGAAAAGGCGCTCCGAAGTGGCAATATGCCTTTACCTCTAACACCAGCTTTAAAGGCCGACTATCCTGAACTGGAAGCGGCAGCCCGCATTTTGACTGGGCGAAAGAGTTTGGTAGAAGTTAAAGGAAAGTATTTCGACAAGCTGGTTTTGCAGACTGACCAAGACTTCCTGAAAATCTTTTCATTTCCGCTGATTAAAGGAAATCGGGAAATTGCCCTTCGTAATTTGAGTAGCGTCATTATCAGTGAGAATATGGCTAAAACCGCATTCGGCACCGAAGACCCGATGGGTAAAACCTTGCAGATTGGCAGCGAGAGCCATAAAAAGCAATACATTGTAACAGGTATCATTAGCGATGCGCCCGACAATTCGTCCATTCAATACGACATCCTGGTCCGGATCGAAAATTCGTACAGCTATCAGCAAGATAAAGATAACTGGAGCGCTCAGTCGCATACCGTTTTTGTAAAACTCCCCCCCCACGTCGATCAGGCCACGTTTGAAACTCGCTTAAAACCATTCGCTCAGAAGTATTTCAAGGGTAATCTGGACGAACTCAAAAAGAAGGGGGCTAAGCCTGATCAGCATGGCGATTTGTTTGCCGTTCGGTTACAGAATCTCTCCCGTGTACATTTTGATCGGGATATAGCTGGCAGAGGTGGCACCCCAATTGCAATCGTATATACACTGATGGGCATCGCCTTTTTTATTCTCCTGATCGCCTGCATCAACTTTATCAACCTAAGCATCGCAAGGTCATTCACTCGTGCCCGTGAGGTTGGTGTACGAAAAGCATTAGGAGCGCTGAAAAACCAGCTTTTTGTCCAGATCTGGGGCGAATCGACCCTTATTTGTCTGGTTGGATTTCTAGTAGGCGTGCTGCTTACCTATTTACTTTTGCCTCTCTTTAACGCTACGTTCGACGGTAGGATCAAATTCGAACAAATGCTTCAGCCAGGTTTTATTGGCGTCATTCTGATCGTGTTTATCCTGGTTACTTTTGTTGCAGGTGGGTATCCTGCCTGGCAGATGGCGAAGTTCAATGCAGTAGAGGTATTGAAAGGTAAGTTATCCATCAAACGCCCCGGAGCTATCCGAAACTCACTGATTGTTACCCAATTCATCATGTCGAGTTTGCTGGCCTGTTGCACCATCATTGCGTCGCAGCAACTGAATTTTCTGCGGACAAGGCCACTCGGATTTCAAAAAGAGCAGGTGATTAGTATTCCGGTTGGTAATCAGGTAAATGGTCGGCAAGCACTGGGACGCCTACGAAATACATTAGCCAATGACCCATCTATCTTGTCGATAAGCGGTACAGGTATCAATCTGGGACGTGGTAAAGATCGAGTCAGCTCCCGATCGAGCGTTGGCTATACGTACAAAGGTCGAAAAGTATCAAGCGATTTACTATTAATCGACTTCGACTACCTCAAAACCCTAAAAATCAAACCAATAGCGGGTCGCGATTTCAACCGAACCTACGCAACCGACTCCGTGAAGCGCGTAATTATTACGGCGAGCATGGCCAAAATGATGGGCGAATCGAATCCAGTAGGTATGTTGTTGGGAGACGATGCTGATTCATCGAGTACCAAATCGCAAATTATTGGCGTCGTTCCTGATTTCCATTTGTATTCGCTGGCCGACGAGGCCAAACCGATCACCATGTACCTGTCTAATACCGAACCCATTCAGTACATTTTTGTCCGGGTCACTCCCCAGAGTTTGGCAGGCACAATGGATAAACTTAAAGAGGTATGGAAGGCAGTAGCTCCACAGTCGGAATTTCTGGGCACGTTTCTGGATGAGAATGTTGATGCCTGGTACCAGAATGAAGAACAATTATCCCGAATCTGTAGTCTGGCTTCCAGCATCGCGATTCTGCTATCCTGCTTAGGTCTGTTCGCTGTAGCCATGATGATCATCGAACAACGTACCAAAGAAATTGGTATTCGGAAAGTGATGGGGGCCAGCATCGTAAGCATCATTATTAACCTCTCCCAAGACTTTGTTAAGCTGGTTATCATTGCTCTGGTGATCGCTTTGCCAGTAGCCTGGTTTTTAATGAAAACGTGGCTAAATAGCTATGTAGAGCACATAGCATTAAGTATATGGGTTTTCGCTGGTGTTGGCCTGGCCGCTATTCTGGTTGCTCTGGCAACGGTAAGTTTCCAGACGATAAAAGCTGCGCTGGTAAATCCTGTAAAGAGTTTACGAAGCGAATAATAAACTAGTGTGAATAATGGGTTGATATAATATATAAACCATTGACAGTCAGTACATTAAAAGGTGGTTTTATCATCCCGACGCAGGAGGGATCTTCGCTAACAGCAGCACATTCTAGCTACCGAAGATCCCTCCTGCGTCGGGATGACAAAAAAGCGCTGATAATCAAAGAATTAAATGGAAGCTGAGCCATTATTCACGTTAAACTAGCAAATCGCTTAAGCTGCCCGGTAATTAAATGAAAAAGCATCGCTTGTGCAGGCGATGCTTTTTCATTTAATTTATAGAAAGACAACTGTTTTACGGGCAAACAATTTTGTAGAACGTGTAGCTTACTGTTAGTGCAATATAGGTGTAGCTATCTGACAGAGCCGGGTTGCCTTGCGACGTTTTGGTTACGGCTCTACCAAATGTTAAGTCGCCGAGGCCATCCAGGTAGTCAGTCCTGGAGAATCGTGTCCCAAACTCTGCCCCAATACTCCAGGGCCGCTTTATCTCATACTTTACTCCTATACCAAGCGGATAGGTAACAACCCCGCCCGCCCGAATAACATCATTATTAAATCGACACAAGCCAATTCCTCCAAATATATAGGGAGTCCAGTTTTTTGCTTTTGGCAAAGGCTTATAGTTCAAAAAATTGTATTCGAAATCAATGTATAGTTCTTGGATATTGGTCTTATAGGAATAATTACGGGCCAATTGAAGGGGATCGCTGCTATAGCGATCCTCGCCCCGAAATGAGCCAATAGAACCTCCCGCACGCATCGAAAATGACCGGGTTGCATTATACCGAAAAAATCCCCCAGCTGCCGGACTAATAAAACGTGGATTCATGGCTGGCGTTACGTCGCCTTTACAGAGCATCCCGCCTAAACTGGCTCCAAGTTCAATTTTTTGCGCCTGTGTGCTAAAACTGATAAAAAGCCCGACTACAATCAGCCGGGCTATGTTCATTCGGTATCGATGCATAAATTCAATGACAGTAACTTACTAAGCTTTTTGCATTTTCTACCTACTGCTTATTTAATAGGCGGACACTTGATTTTAACTGGAATGATGTACTGAATGGTAAACGTAGTTAGCAGATAACCATCTCTTGGAAGCTTTTTGGCTCCCCCTCCGCGCGCTGACGACACGAATAAGTCCGGATTAGACTGACGAAGTTGCTGGAGATCAGCGGCACGAGAATCACCAGTACGGGCAGCAATCGATTCGTTCCGACGATCGGCTAAGGCAGCCCCTAGTCCTTGTACGGCGTCAGGATTAGGATAGGCTCCCCCCACATCATCCAGATAATTGGTTAAGGTCATTCGGTAGCCAATCTCAGCGCCGATGTTAAAATTATCATTAAGTCTATATCGTGCGCCAATCCCAACTGGAATCGCCAGTGTAACCAGTGAATAAGGTTTTTGATAACCTGGTTGTCCTTGGCCTTCCGTGTGCAATGGCTGAAGTTTCACCCATTTATCCAGCTTATATGCCTGCTGAAGTGAATCACCAGGCATCGTTTCGGGGCTATGGGCCACTAAGGCAAGACCACCAAATAGATAGGGGGTGAATTTCGCACGAACATCTGAATTGCGCCCATCTTCTATAAAATTATAAATACCTGTAATAGCGAATTCTTTTATATCATTCCGAAAGTTTAGGTTCGTCACATATTGAAGTGCATACTTCTGTGGGTTACTTTTACTGAAGGTATAATCATCCCCTACGATTCGTGCCCAGGTAAATGCAACCCTAGCTGCAAAGTGAGGAGTAAATTGGCGCGTATAGCCCAGTCCAAGATTCCAGCGAGGTAAATTAAATAATGACCTTAAGGGTGTACTATACGGATTCAATTCCCCAAAATAAGTCGATGTCCCCCCGCCAAACGAAACCGACGAATAGGGTACAAAATGTGTATTCGGTCGTCGCTGGGCTAGGCTTTCGGTAAACAGGCCCGTCGATAAGCAAATTGCTAAAGCCCCAACTACCAACTGTTTGTAGTTATTCATACTCTTAAGATAGGTGAATCAACCTCGATTGGTCCACAAACCAACCAATTCCGAAACGGCCATATTGTTGCTTTTATTGGCAATCCACTGTAAAAATTATGCCACAAATGAGAAATGTGGGGAAATTGTGAAAACTAAGAGTTACTGTATACAATCCACCCTATTGTTTCGTTAATTACGAATATCCCAGCCCCAGTTAAGTTTACTACGTAACGTATTCAGGAAGTTATCGTCGCTGAGTTTCACCAATCGGGCTTTAAATGCTTCTTTCTGAAGGCTAATTCGAACGGAAGTATCAACCGTAAAGGAGCGAGAATCCAGGGCAGCTAAAAAATTACCACTCCGGCTTTCAACCTCAAAGGTAAACTGGCAGGTATCCATCACAATCATTGGTCGAACGTTCAGATTGTGCGGGCTGATGGGTGTAATAATCAGGCTACCAGTATGGGGTAATAATACGGGGCCTCCACAACTAAGCGAATAACCCGTTGATCCTGAAGGTGTTGATACAATCAGACCATCGGCCCAATAGGAATTCAGAAATTCACCATCAAGATAGGCATGCACCGTAATCATCGACGATGTTTGCGTGCGTGTGATCGTGAAATCGTTGAGCCCAAAAGGGAGGTTTCCAAAAATATCCTGGCTCGACCGAACGCTTACCAAGGTGCGCTCATCAATACTATACTGCTCATTGAAAAGAGCATCAATCATTAGTCGTACCGATGCAGGAGCAACTGTTGCCAGGAAACCTAACCGGCCAATGTTAATACCGATAATTGGAATCTGACGAGCGCCAACATGGGTTACTGCATCGAGCAACGTGCCGTCTCCTCCTAAACTAAAAATAAAATCGGCGTCGGTAACCCCTTCCTCAACGGTATAGGTGGCTTCACTATAATGGGCTACACCCGCACTATCCAGAAACTCGCGATAGCCTTGCGAGATAATCAATTCGGCCTGCCGTCTAGCCAATTCCTCAAACATCGATTGGATGTACGGCCGGGCCGATTCGGGAAAGTTGCGCCCGTGAATGGCGATTTTCATAGATTAGTTTGTAGTTTGAGTCGAGCCGCTGGAGCGGTTTGTAGTTTGTAGCTTTTGTTGTCGTACAACTTCGAACCACAAACTACGAATCACGAACGACAAAACTACGTATTAAGGTAGCGAAGTAGCGAATCGAGCCGTTCCTGATCAATACTTTCGACCGGAGCATTGGCAAAAGCAGCTTCAATTTGATAACCGAAGCGTTCAAGTGTTGAAATAACAGGGGTTATATCCCGTCGGTTGAGTTTAAGCGTTAATCGAGAGCGATCGGGCATTCCATAGGCAGCACTGGAGAAAAAACTGCTTATGATTTTAACATTATTGGACTCGACTAGTCGGCTGATTTCGGTCAGTGAATAATCGCGTTCATTTATATTTAAAATCAGAATGGCACCAACTTCCTGAACACCAAGTTCCTGCCCAAACTGCTTGAGCAGTTCAGTAACGGAAATTGTGCCCATAAACTCCTGTCCTTCGTTCAGGACTGCTACAACCTCCATTTGCTGCTGAATAACCAACCCTAAAACCTCAAACAAATGTTGATCTTCATGGACATAGGTCTGCTCAAATAAGCGAAGGATATTACCCAGCGACCGTTCATCGTCGGCAACATCCAGGAGCAACTCTTCGCTCACGATTCCCCGGTATTCGCCCTGATCGGTCAGAACGAGTTGTCCAACGCGGTGTTCCTGCATCCAGTCCAGTGCCTGCCCAACCGAATCGGTTGGTTTCAGTGCAGGAAGCATAGGGTCTATTAGTTCGGCAGCCAGCATAGGTAATAGCGTGTAGTCAATAAAACAGTAACCTGTTTAGCAGAAAACTACGGAAATTCTTCCAGAGTTTCCAAATCTTACGCTAAGTAAGTAAAATATGAGCGGAGAGCGAGGAAGAACAACGGGCACTCCTACCCTTTTAGGTAGATACTTACTCTACTAATTCACTAACCAGATGCCGGGCGAGCCAGCCATCCAGCAATTCATTAAATCGGTCGGGGCACTCCATCATGGGTGCATGGCAGCATTTATCGATAAAGTACAGTTCAGAATTGGCAATCAATCGATTGAATTCATGGCCGACCTCCGCCGGTGTAATGGTATCATTGAGTCCCCATACCAGCAACGTTGGCACCTGAATTTTGTACAAGTCCTTGGCCACGTTATTTCGCTGAGCCGACTTGGCAATACCCACAATACTCATGCATTTTGGAATACTGCTGGTAATCTCAAATACTTCGTCGATTAACTCTTTAGAGGCTACTTTTGGGTCGTAGAATGTATAGGCAACGCGTTCGGCGATGTAATCATAACTGCCACGTTTGGGGAAAGAGCCGCCCATGCCGTTCTCAAACAAACCTGAACTTCCCGTGAGTACTAAACCTCGCACTTGTTCAGGATTTTTGAAGGTATACAAAATGGCTAAGTGGCCACCTAGTGAGTTACCAAGCAACGTCATGCCGTGCAGGTCTTTCTGCGCAACAAACTTCTCAATGAAGGCCACTAAACCTTCCAGACTTGCCTGCCGAAGCGGCATTTCATAAATCGGGAGCAATGGAATGATTACCCGATAACGACCAGAAAACGTGTTAATTACACTATCCCAGTTACTAAGCGCCCCAAATAGTCCATGCAATAATAACAGCACATCACCCTGGCCCTCATCAACATAGCGGAAACCCGCTTCCTCCCGAATCTGATAGTTCATGCGTATTCAATAGTTAAGGATGTGGCAGAATCTGTTTTTTTAAGAGTAAACAAAACAAAGTCAATCCAGTTTTTAATCATTGGCAATCCATAGTGCGTTAAGGCCGCTTCAGGATGAAATTGAACACCCCAAATTGGTAATGTCTGGTGCCGCATGGCCATCATTTCTCCTTGTTTTGTAACAGCCGTACACACCAATTGATCAGGCATCTCTGTCAAAAGTAGTGAGTGGTACCGCGTTACATCGAACTCTCCTGGTAAGCCATACCATAGTACATCGTCGGTCAACACCCGGATTGGCGATACTTTACCATGCATTGGCCGATGAGCCCGAATCAGTTTCGCCCCAAAGAACTCGCCTAGCGCCTGATGGCCCAAGCAAACTCCCAGAATTGGTACTCGCTGATGGTAGTGACGAATCACTTCCATCAGTTGTCCCGCTTGCTGTGGCACGCCCGGCCCTGGCGATAATACGACGGCATCAACAGGTTCCTGGGTCAACTTAACCCAACTTTCATCGTTACGAACAACCCGACATACAGCCCCCGCTTGCTGTAGATAATCTACCAGCATGTACGTAAACGAGTCGAAGTTATCAACAACCAACAGATTCATGCCGCTATAACGCAACTTGTTGCGACAAAATTAATATTTTCTAAAAAAAAACAACAATACATAATTATTATGCACTGATTTTCAGTATGTTAAATTATTATAAACTTTGAATAATTAAAGTTATATAGAAAAAATACCACAATACGTCTGGGATTTTGTTATCACAGCACTGTGTCATTTAAATTTGATTTTTATTCGCTCCTCAACTTCTTTTGATATGTCTGCAGATGCGCATGCCCAGTCCGCTGTTGCGGTGGATTCACCTGTTGTTATTATTGGTGCTGGTATAGCTGGCTTAACCTGTGCCGTTTATCTGAAACAAGCCGGTATTCAGGCAATCATTCTCGAAGCTAGTGACGGTGTAGGCGGGCGTGTGCGCACGGATATTGTGGATGGTTTCAAACTCGACCGGGGCTTCCAGATTTTACTAACGGCTTACCCAGAAGCGCAACGTTTACTCAATTATAGCGCGCTTGACCTAAAACCGTTTCGGTCGGGGGCATTGATTCGCGATCAGGGGAATTGGTTAACGCTACAAAATCCGCTTCAGGAACCGCTGGCTATTTTTCAAACACTGGCCTCAACAGTTGGTACGCTAAGCGATAAGCTACGCATTGCTGAATTAATGCGCCGAACGCAAAGCCTGACATTTAGCGAGTTATTCCAACAGACGCCCAAAACAACACTGGCCTTTTTACAGGAATTTGGCTTTTCCGAACAGATAATTCAGCGGTTTTTCCGGCCGTTTTTTGGAGGTGTTTTCTTAGAAGATGAACTGACTACCTCAAGCAATTTCTTCGAGTTTTGCTTTCGAATGTTTTTCTCGGGCGATGGCGCTGTACCAGCACAAGGCATAGGAACTATTGCCGATCAGTTGGCGAGTCATCTGACTCCTGGCCAACTCTGGTTAAACAGTCCGGCAGAGCAGGTTTTGGGTAATACTATTCAGTTGAAATCGGGCAAAACGATTACGGCAAGCACCATAGTCTTGGCCGTTGATGCTGCACAAGCCGCCTTGTTGCAAGGTCATCCCGAACCCACCGATGCGTCGTTTCATCAAACAACTTGTACCTACTTCTCTGCCGATCCAACTCAGTTAACCCTTAATCCCGATCAGAAAAAGCTTTTACTGCTCAATACAAACCGTAGTTCGGTGGTACATAATGTGGCCATTATGAGCGATGTAGCGCCAGACTACGCCCCTGCCGACAAAGTTCTGATTTCGGTCAGTACGCAGAGGCCGCTAACCATCAGCGAAACGGAATTAGCAGAGCTGATTAAACAGGAATTGACTAGCTGGTTTGGAGAAGGAGTTCAGGCGTGGCATCATTTACGAACCTATTCCATTCCACATTCTTTACCAGCTTATAATCCTGATCAAGCCGGTGAAGATGCGCTACGCAAACCGCTTCAGTTGAACCCTACACTGTATCAATGCGGTGATCAAACGGCCTATCCATCACTCAACGCAGCTATGCAGACGGGTCGCGAGGTGGCGGAGTTGATTAGTAAACAATAATGGCGGCCGTGGTGTCAGCTTCTCAAAGCTGACACCACGGCCGCCATTATTGTTTACCCTTGCTTACTGCTTGGCACTCATTTGTTCCATGAACAGATAACGTGCCCGATTCTTCTCGGTTTCGGCATGGGTATTTACATCAATCAACATAAACTGAACACCTTTGTCGCCACTAATAGGTGCCCATTTGGGCAAGCCAGGTCCGTTCGGGTTAGCCGTTTTTATAAAGTTGGCAAAGTAATTCTGCATCACTTCCGACACTTTGTAATCGTCAGGTGTCCAGGCATATACCTTATTCAGGGGCAGATTACCCATAGCATACTCGATTTCGGCCGAGTGTACAGCCCCACGGGCAGGTGAAATTTTCATAGCCGCAGCATCCTTACCTTTTACGACACCACCCGCCAAACCAGGTGCCGCATCGCCCATAGCGGCAGTCATAGCTGGGCGTGGGCGAGCGTATAGATAACGATACACGGGTTTACCACCTGTTTTAGCCTGCATATCGGCCCAACGCCAGGTGCTATAGCTAATGAAGCGGTCGCTGGCCAGATCGGTAGCCACCTGGGCAACTTCCTCATCCGTTTTAGCAGGGTACAACTTCAGCACTTCGTCGGCACGTTCTGGATAAAGTTTTTTCACCGTTGCGGTATAGTTTGCTACGGTAGGCTCTTCCCTTCCCATCACAGCGCGATAATTCATTTCTTCCGAATTCCAGCCAACCAGCAGAGGCACATGCGCTTGCTGACCCGTTGCAAATAACTCTACTGGCGATTTTGGGAAGAAATAGCCATCCAGCGCCGATGTGAACCAGGGAACACCAGGCTTCGTAGTTGCTTCAAGTAATTTTTCAGCCGACATTGCCCGTAAATCGGCGAGAGAATTAGCGCCAATGCTTGTCGCAAACTTCACGCCCGCTTCTTCGGCAGTGGCAAGTGGAGCAGGTGGCAACGTTCCTAACAGCGAACCACTTTCGCCAATAGCACCGGCAATCAGGTTTTTCGACAAGGGCGATACCATCAGCGCACTTACCGACACCGAACCAGCCGATTCGCCCGCAATAGTCACTCGCTTAGGATCACCACCGAAAGCGGCAATGTTTTGCTGTACCCAACGCAAGGCCGCAGCCTGATCTAAATAGCCATAATTGCTCGACGCATGATGGGGCGACTCTTTGGTCAGCTCGGGGTGCGACATGAAGCCAAAAACGCCCAGGCGATAGTTTACTGTAAGGGTTACAATGCCTTTACGCGCCATGCTTTCGCCATCGTAACGGCCTTCCGAACCATCACCCGCTACAAATCCTCCGCCATAGAAATACACTAATACGGGCAGTTTTTCCGAAGCTGATTTGGCGGGGGTCCATACGTTCAGATATAGGCAATCCTCGCTCATACCGTCGGAGCGGAAGCCCATATCACCAAAAATAGCGCCTTGCATGGCACGTGGGCCAAAATGGTCGGCTTTACGTACGCCCTGCCAGTTTTTGGTGGGCTGGGGTTCTTTCCAGCGCAAATCGCCAACGGGTGGCTGTGCAAATGGAATTCCTTTGAAAGCACGAATGCCGCTGGCTTCGGTAACGCCTTCTACCACGCCATTGACCGTTTTGGCCTGGGGCGCTGACTGAGCAATGGCCATGTTGGCTAGCGGAGCAGCCAATAATGACAGCATCAAAAGGGTTTTCATGACAATCTGTTTAGTGTATTCGTGTAAAAAAGTAAGCTGCCCAAATCAATTTCTCCTTAAATCAGGCAACTTAGTACAGGATTGTTTTTATTATTGTAACATATTGATACAATAATAAAGGCTTCTGTTGGGACGGCCAAACTTTTTGCTACTTTCGGCTAAATTTTAATAGTATGAGTGCGCAGCTACAGGCGGAAGAAATTAAACCAGACGGCAATGATTTTTTACCGGGTCTGGCTATTGATACAGTCATTTTTGGGTTTCATCAAAATCAACTGAAGATTCTGTTGCTGGAATATCGCAACACAGGACTAATGGCTTTACCTGGTGGTTTTATTCTGACCAATGAAAATCTGAACGATGCCGCCAAACGGGTTTTATCAGAACGCACAGGTCTAAGTGATATCTATCTGGAGCAGTTCTATGTCTTTGGTGACCTCAGCCGATTTGACCCCGCTCCTATGCGGGCGATTATGGCAGCCAAAGGCTATGCACCACCCGAAAATCACTGGCTACTACGGCGATTTATCTCTGTGGGCTATTACGCATTAGTTGACTTTACGAAAGCGGTGCCTATCCCTGATTCACTCTCGGACAGTTGCGCCTGGTATGAGTTAGCCAACCTCCCTCCATTGATGCAGGATCACCAGTTTATTGTCCAGAAAGCATTAGACACCCTCCGCACCGATCTTGATCGTAAGTTGATCGGCTTCAATCTATTAGCCGAAACATTTACAATGGCTGATTTACAAAGCCTTTATGAGACTATTCTGGATCAGAAATTACATCGGTCTGGCTTTCAGCGCAAGATGCTCAGTCTGGGGATTTTAGAGCGGCTGGATAAACATTACAGCGGGGGAGCGCACAAAGCGCCGTTTTTGTATCGATTCATTTCCAGCAAATAGCTGATTAAAAACGTAATACTGTCCTCAGGAGTTATTTCTCCCGTTTCTTCAGTTCGTTTTTTTGTTCAGCCGCTTCCGATTGAATCATAGCCACTCGATTCTGGTCATCCAACGTAAATCGCTGAAGTACGGTGGCATTTTCGAAGTCGATGCAGTACAAATAGCTCGACTGATTAGCCGTTTTCTGGCGCTCAAGAAGGGTTAATGAAAGCAGTTTACCCAGCTTTGCGAGTTCGGTCTGACTCTCTTGCTGAGCGGCCGAAATTCCTTTCCAAAATTCAGGTGTAAAGTCGTCTTCCTGTAAACGACCTTGCGCAACACGCTCCAAAATAGACTTAATGCGCTGGGTAATGGCAGGATCGCTATTGGCAATGGGCGGATAGCCTTCCCACAGAAAGCGTTTCATCAATGGCAAAAGTGGCATCGGTGCCTGGGCTAGTTCCTCCCTGATTTCAGGAATTTTGTAATAATGACCACCCTTTGCCAATTCGTTTGCCAGATTAAGTTTAACCTCTTCCTGATTACTGGCCAACGAAAACAGCGAGATCTCGCCCATTCTCAAATCATAAACTATTGAGTACTTCGTAGCATAGGTTCCTTCTTGTAAACAAGCCTGCAAAATAGGAATTCCATTCGCCAGGGTTGGTTTAGGGGCTGTCGATAGCAACTTAGAAAGCGTCTGTCCGCCATACCCAAAGCCTCGCGAGTGGCTCGACCGATCAATGTGCAGTTTGCCATTCTCGGCACCAATAATTACGGAAGCGCCGGTTTTGTCGGCAATCAGGATTTTTGCATACGAGAAACTTGGCTCCAGATTTTTCTGATAAAACGCAATGGCCTCATCAACCGTAGCGCACGTTTCCAGCATCCGTTCGCTGGGGTTTCCCTGAACCTGTTTCATCAAAGAAGTTGGCACCCATTTTTCGTCAAATCCGGCTACCCAATCAAATGCCAGCCCTTTTGTATTGACTCCACCCTGTGCCCAACCATCGTCAAAACCAACATAAGCGCAACCGAAATAGCCTTTTCCAGCAGGTAGGAACCACATTCGGGTGGCAGGATTGGAATAATCTTCGTTATTAAAAAACAAGGTTCGCTGAGCATCTGTCAATACGAAAATCGTACAGGCAGAAGCAGGCACAGCTATAAATAAGAGTAACAAACAGCGCACTACACGATTTATCAGAACGAGCGTCAAACGAACTGGCATAGTTTTAGGCGTTTAGTAATCAAGGGATAAGAACACAATGGTTGAATACGCATTTTATCATGACTGATCAGAATGATGCTATCCCTACACAAACCAAGTAAAATAGCAGTTAAATTGCCGCCGGATTCATTGATTTTTTCATGCGTGAAAACGTACTCCTCCGTTATGGTCTCTCCTTGCTAATTGCGTTGCCGATTGGTTTTCTACTCCTTTTCCCGCAATTAATTCACTGTTTCCGAGTTCAGAGTTCAGACCAATTTCGGATGCTGACGGGTGCGCCGAATGTCTACATCCATCAGACGGCCACAAGCCAACAAGTTAACCAGTTTAGTCAACATTTGCTGGCAGCCCGCCAGCGTATCCAACGATTCTGGGGAGACCGACGTGGGCAGGCCATTCTGATTTATTGCCCATACCAAGCGGATTATGAACAGTATTGCGCTGGGGGCGAAGGAGCTGGTTGCAGCCTCGGAATGCCCTGGGGAACATCCTATCTGATTCTGGGACCGGATGGCAACAATACCGACGTAATTGCCCACGAGCTATGTCATGATGAATTATTTGCCCGATTGGGCTGGTGGCGTGTCAAACAACAAATTCCACAATGGTTCAACGAAGGGCTGGCTCTAATGGTCGATTACCGGTTCAGCAATCCATCCGTTTGGGAGACACCAGATAGCTCCTCCCACGACAGATCGGTTTGGGTCGAAACCGGCCCAATGCACTATCCACCGAGCCCGATGTTAAAACTTTCCGAACTCGAAACCACCCGCGATTTTTTCGGGAATAGCGCAACCCATACCATGCTGGCTTACCAAACAGCCGCCGATGAAGTAGCTCGCTGGTTATCGATAGCGGGTCACAAAAGCGTACCCGTCCTAACCAATGCTATTGCCAATGGGGATGCTTTCGACGATATATATCGTCGGTTGGAGCGCACGAAAATGCAGAAACACTGATTCGCCAAAATCGCCTGACTTCACAATTTCACAATTCGCCTGGAGACTCTTCGATCACCTACCTGGATGTTTAGAATGTAGGTGCCCGCCGGATGCTGGTCAAGGGCCAACGACGATGTAGCTTGTCGAGTTTCCTGCCGATTCGTCGTATGACCAGTCAGGTCCGTTAGTTCCATAACCGCCGTTTGTGCAGCGGACAACCCATTGATGCGAACTGTCACATTTGTCGTTGCCGGCACCGGATAGACCTCAACGGCATTAGCTAAGGATTGCTCCTCGACACCTAGCACCGGGTTTACACTTACAATAACCACCCGATTGGTTAAAGAGCCCATCCCGCAACCATTACTAACCGAAGTAAGATAATAGTATGTTGTTTTCTTAGGCGTAATGGCAAACACGTATGGGCTTGTTGTTGCCGTTAACGACTGGATAGCCCCCAGGCTGCTGGACGTACTATCGCGGTAGGCAATCGCAAACGGAGCCTCACCCGAAAAAAGGACGGTTAAGCTGGACGGCTGCCCCTCATAAATCGTTTGATTTCCTGTAAGCGTTGCTGCGGGTAGCGCACGAATAGTGAGCAAGGTAGGGCTGTTTTTTCCATTAATAGGAATCTTCGGATTGGTCGCCACAACCCGCACCCAGTAAGATCCAGCAGCCGTATTAGTGGGAACGCTACCGCTGATTTGCCCATTGACAGCCAGACTATTGGGCATATCTACGTACACAATCTTCGTGGTATCGGTTTCAACCTTAGCCAGTTGAAGTTTAAATACATTGCCCGAGTTGAAATTCCCGGAAGTTGAAAAACTGGTTGTCAGGCTCGCTCCAGCACACACCGTTGCCGATGTTAATGCCAATGTTTGGATGGCAGGAACAAGGACCGTAACCGTCGCTGATGAGCCGTTGGCAGGTAATCCAGTGCCACATTTATTACTGACTTCAGTAACCTTGTACACAGTCGTTTGCGTTGGAAGCACCAGGATGGTGGTATCTTTTAAGGCAGCACCAACCAAGCCGTTCGACAGTTTATACGTATAGGGCCCTATGCCCGTAAAGGATAATTTCAGCGGGACTTCTACACCCACATTGGTTGTTGTACTGCCGACAATAGACATCGTTGGCAATGCCTGAACAAATACCGTGATGGCTACTTTGGGGCTTTCGCAGCCGTTGGCCGTTTGGGTCACATAATACACATCTCCATTCGGATTGACAGAAGCGGTCGACGTTGGTGGCGTCGGAGCCGCTGTGGTTACGTTGCCATTTGGATCAGTCCATTTCAGATTCGTTCCCGTAGCCTCAAGCGGTTGCGCGCTCGTACCCTGACAAATCTCAACCGTTGCTTTCGTAACCGCTGGCACTGGCGTTGTTAGAACCATAACACTCAGCGTTGCCTTTGGGCTTTCGCAACCGCCTACAGTTTGGCTAACCAGCAACGAAAACGAGGCCCCCTTGTCGGTAGTGATAACTGGAGCCGACTCAAATTTATTTCCATCGATATTATACCATCGCAACCCCTCACCTACTGCCGTTACTGCCTCGGGAGTCGCAAACTGACAGAGAACCTTAGCGGTTACCCCCGGAGCAGTCGGTGTGGGCGCTACGGTTACCGTCAGCGCTGCTCGTGGACTTTCACAACCATTTGTCGTCTGGCTGATGTAGTAAGTGGTCTGGCCCGTTTGTGATGTATTCACTACGGGCGCTGTAGATGATCCAGTTCCACCGGTATTGCTGGTATACCAGAGCAGATTTTGCCCTGTCGGTTGTACAATTGGTGTGGGCGTATTCTGGCAAACTACCAACGACTGAACAGTTGGCGCATCTGACGGTGATTTGACTTCTACCGCTATACTGGCCCGGTCGCTTTCGCATTCATTCAAGCGCTGAGCCACGTAATAATTGGTCACTCCTAGATTAGTCGTCGACGGTTGTGCTGGGGTTAGTGTACCCGTACCACCTGTTGCACTAGTTCCATACCAAAGTAGCGTTGCAGCAGCATCTGTAGCGGTGGCACTCAACGCCCCGCTTGCCTGTCCCTGGCAAAACGAAAGAGAACTGATGGAAACCGTCGGCAAATTCGGTTTGGCCTTCACCGTCAGAATCGTCGGGCTGGGCGTGCCGGTTATATCTGGATTTTTTGATACAATACGAATCCGATAATTTGCTCCACCGGGTGTATTGGCCGGAATCGTAGCCCGATAGGTAACCTCATAGCGCCCTGATGCCGATAGAAAAACGGAAGGAATTTCGGTATAGGTAGTTCCCCCGTTGGAGAGTTGTATGGTAAAATCGCTGGAAGCGGCTGTCCTGAGGCCCGTTACATCAATTTGTGAGCCTGCGCAAACGGAGGTCACAGCAAGGGGTTCGGTATCGAGTGTTTGCGCCGAAACCCGATTAGGATATAGCAATGAAATAAAGAAAATTACGCTTATAAACAGGCGTTCCCTATATCGTTTGCACAGTTTAGGGCAATGTAAATGGTGGATCATATGCATCGATTATCTTACGGGTAAGCCGCTGTAACTATACAGGTGGGCAAATATATATATATCCCCAATTATTTATACTTAACGGCATAACTCTACTAATAATAAACTGTTTACAAAAAAGGCAATTACAATTTATCGCTAGCCGATTTTCGATCACTCCTCACCAAGACACCTATTATTTCTGGCTGTAAATCAAGGCTGTATCCTTATTTCAACCGCACCAATTGATTGCGTTTTTCTTCGCTTGCCAATTCTTTAGGTAAATGCGCCAGAATTTCGGTTTTGAACGTGTTGATGAGTTTACGCTTCAGAAAACTCCGGTGCATAACAATACTCACTTCCCGAACAGGCTGGGGCATAGCAAACGGACGAAGTCGTCTCTGGCGAGCAGTATCCATATCGAGCGTGGCCAGGTACGGCAGTAACGTAAACCCGCCCTGCTTGTCGATTAACTTGATCAGCGTTTCAAGCGAACCCGTTTCATACCGTAAGGCTGTTGTGCTATTCGCCTGCCGATCGGCCCCGCACAAATTCATAACCTGACTACGAAAACAATGGCCCTCCGTCAATAACCAAAGCCCGTCTGTCTCCAAATCGACAGGGGTAATTACCGACTTGTTCAATAGTGGATTTGATTCAGCAGCATACACCACAAAAGGCTCCTGAAAGAGCGGAATTTCAGTAATCCCATTTTCGGCAAGTGGCGTAACCACCAGCCCCACATCGATCAAACCGTTTCGAAGCCGTTCGATTACCTGCTCGGTCACTAATTCCTGAATCTGCACGGTTACAGCAGGATATTTGGCTATAAACTCACCAATGAAATACGGCAGCAGATAGGGCGCCAGGGTTGGGATAATACCAATCCTGAAATCACCCCGAAAATCGTCTTTCGATTCACTTACAATTTCGGGAATACGCCGGGCAGCCCGTAGCACATCGCGGGCCTGCGCCAGAACAGCCTGCCCGGTTTCGGTTGGTACGACGGGTTGTTTTGATCGGTCAAATACCAGAATACCCAGCTCATCTTCCAGTTTTTGAATCTGCATGCTCAGGGTTGGCTGAGTTACATGGCAGGCTTCGGCAGCAGTAGCAAAGTGTCGATAGGTATCAACAGCAACGATATAATCGAGTTGAGAAAGCGTCATTGAAAAATGTAGGATGTATGATGTAGGGTATATGATGTATTTTTTTCGCAGCGCATATCCTATATCATACACCCTACATCATATATCCAAACAAATCTAAAACCCATCGAACCAAATGAAAGACTCCGTGTTCTATTTTTGTTAAGCTAATCCTCACTACTCATGAATAAACGTCGACTTTTCCTGCTCCTTCTTTTGCTTACTGGGCCGTTTTGTAACGCCCAATCAAAAAAAACACCGAATCCACCCGCACCAGGTTTCGACATAGTCGGTTCAGACCCACGGGCGGTACAAATCGCCGATGAGGTGATGGCAGCCATGGGCGGACGGGCAGCCTGGGACGAAACTCAACTCATCAGCTGGAATTTTGACGGGGTTCGAAAACTCATCTGGGATAAATGGTCGGGGGATGTTCGGGTCGATAATCTGCACGATGATCAGACGGTTTTACTGAATATCAATAATGATATGGGGCGGGTTTTCCGACGTGGCGAAGAATTAATGGTAGCCGATTCGGTAACGAAATATGTTAAACAAGGCAAACGAAACTGGATTAATGATTCCTATTGGCTGTTCATGCCCTTTAAACTTAAAGACGCAGGGGTAACACTTAAGTATCTTGGTTCAGAGCCTACCCAAACGGGAAAAGCTTCGGATGTGCTACAAGTAACCTTTAAACCTGGCAGCAACACGCCCGGTGCCCGGTATAAAGTGTGGGTAGACAAAAAAACGCATCTGGTATCGCAATGGGCTCATTTCAAAAAAACCACTGATAATCAACCCACATTCACACTTCCTTGGGAAGACTATCAGCAACATGGCGACATTCTGCTTGCCAGCGATCGAGGTGACTATGAATTAAGTGATATTATGATCTTTTCGGGCTTACCCGGCGAAGTGTTTAGTGACTTTACCCGTACAGACTTAAGTCGATATCCCGGAGCAAAGTAAGTTCAACGTTTCAGGCAGGTCGCCGATGCGATTCAGGTTTCGATGTCGTAAATTTGTAGCCTTGAGCCTGGGACTAAACCAACCCAGTTAAATCTCTATTTTCCTGTACATGGAAGTTTCTGTTTTACAACCCCGCGTTTCCGCTCCAAAGTCGGTAGGAAAAACGGGCGTATTGATCGTTAATCTAGGTACACCCGATAGCCCTTCGGTTCCGGATGTCCGTAAATATCTGCGCGAATTTCTGATGGATGGTCGGGTAATCGACATATCCTATGTGTCGCGTTTTTTTCTAGTCAATGGCATTATTGCTCCGTTTCGGGCACCCAAATCGGCTAAAATTTACAAGCAGCTCTGGACCGAAACGGGCTCACCTTTAAAGTATTATGGCCATATTGTGGAGAAGGAACTCCAGCAACAACTCGGCGATGAATACGTAGTGAAACTGGCTATGCGGTACCAGAGCCCTAGTATAGAAGCGGGGTTGAACGAGTTTCAAAAATTAGGCTTAACGGATATTGTGGTCGTTCCGTTTTTTCCGCAATACGCATCAGCCTCAACTGGCTCCGTTTACCAGAAGGTAATGGAACTCGTCAAAAGTTGGGAAGTAATCCCAGCTATTCGGTTCGTTAATCGCTTTCTGGAACACCCAAAATTCATTGAAGGCTTCGCGCAAATCGCCCGTAAGTACATGGCAACTTACGATTACGACCATTTCCTGTTTAGCTATCACGGCTTACCCGAAAGTCAGATTCGGAAGGGCGATGTCACAAAAACAGTTTGTCAGTTTGGCGAGTGCTGCAATACATTCCATGCGCTAAATCAGCATTGCTATCGGGCCCAGTGTTTCGAGACAACCCGTCTGCTCGTGCAGGCATTAGGTATTCCTGAAGGCAAATACACAACCTGTTTTCAGTCGCGACTAGGTAGCGATCCCTGGATTAAACCGTATACCGACGATATCATTAAGGAATTGCCCGCAAAAGGGATTAATAGTGTACTGGCCTTTTCGCCCGCTTTTGTCGCCGACTGTTTAGAAACGACCATTGAAGTTGGCGTCGAGTACAAAGAATTATTCGAACAGGCTGGCGGTAAGCATTGGCAATTGGTTGAAAGCCTGAACGATAGCCCAATCTGGATTGAAGCCCTGATCGACTTGGTGAAAACTGCTTAAGTAGTTAACCACAGAGGCACAGATAACACAAAGTTCTTATTGAACTTTCTAAATTTCATCACGACTGAATAGCTTTTTTTGTCATTTCGACGTTAGGAGAAATCTTAAAGATTCTCAATAGTCAAGCTTGAGATTTCTCCTAACGTCGAAATGGCCAAACGCGTCTCTGTGTTTAATCTAACACAAAAAAATAGCCCGCTCCTTGTTAAAGGAAGCGGGCTTTACATTACGGCAGATACAGTACTGAAGACTATAAGAGGCAATCTATTGCAACAGTTAGTACAGTAGCAACATACTATATTTCTTATATCTGGTACCAGACTATATATGCGTTACTACTCTTTAACGCATCTTCATCAGGTAATGTTTCCCAGACTCTCATTTTAATTGCTCTCCCCAAACAGAAGCCTGCATCACCTTACAGTAACGTAATAAAGCCTTTGATAACCGAAGCTAATCGGATAGCTTCAAAAACCCGAGCTTCGGTAGCGCCATGTTTCAGCACGCTTTCTTCGTGCGACCGAACGCAGAGCTCACAACCATTAACTGCCGATACAGCAAGGCTCATCAGTTCGAAAAACTCTTTTCCCAGCACTGGATTCATCATGATGCTCATGCGAATGCCGGGTTGAGTTTGCTGGTAATAATCCTTACCGACAAAGTGCCGGAACCGATAGAATATGTTATTGGTACTCAGCAATGAGGTGCAGGCAATCGTTTCGGCAACTTCAGCATCGGTTGCCCCCTCCTGCTGAGCAGCACTTGTCAACGAGTCAATCAGTGACTGAAGTTTTTCGTTAACAGCGACGGACAAAGCCAGTAGTAAAGCTTCTTTTTTTGTCAGTGTCTGGCTGCTGTTAAGCACATTGCCCACATTGATTTTCAGATCGCGCAGGTATCGATGATCGGCTTTTGCCAACGCATCTAACGCAGGATATTCAGCTTCGGTATCCAGTCCTACCAGTTTCAGAAGCGACAGAACGGTTTCGTTTTGTGTGGTCGTCATCTTTCAAAGAGTGAAAGAGCGAAAGAGTGAATGAGCGAGTGTAAACCGGATGGGTCACTCTTTCGCTCATTC
Organism: Spirosoma litoris; assembly: GCF_054776755.1. Taxonomy (NCBI): domain Bacteria; kingdom Pseudomonadati; phylum Bacteroidota; class Cytophagia; order Cytophagales; family Cytophagaceae; genus Spirosoma; species Spirosoma litoris. Next base: position 60,889 of record NZ_BAAHBI010000025.1, read on the forward strand.
GCCCTTTCGCTCTTTGATTAAATTAAGCCGTTAGCGTAGCTTCGCCTTTTACCCAGTTACATGGGCAAAGTTCGTCGGTTTGCAGGGCGTCTAACACACGAAGTACTTCATTCACGTTCCGGCCAACAGACAGGTCGTTAACAGCAACCCAACGAACAATACCTTGTGGATCAACGATGTAGGTTACACGGTAAGCCACTTTCTCGTTGGCTTCCAGGATACCTAGTTCTTCAGCAAGCGATTTCGAGGTATCAGCCAGCATTGGGAATTTCAGACCACGCAGATCATCGTGGTTTTTGCGCCATGCCAGGTGAACAAATTCGCTATCGGTCGAAGCACCGATCACCATTGTGTCGCGATCCTGGAAATCTTCAAACTTGTTGTTGAATTCAGCGATTTCAGTTGGGCAAACGAAGGTAAAATCTTTAGGCCACCAGAACATGACCAGCCACTGACCCGCATTTTTGTGATCTTCCGACGAGATTTCGTAGAACTCTTTGTCTTTATCTAGTGAAACAACGGCCAACTTTTTAAATTCCGGGAACTCTGAACCAACAGAAACGATATGATTTTTCATGGAATGAATTGAGGTTGTATATGAGAACCAATCTTGATTGAGTGCAAATTACGGAAGCAATACGCATAGAAGATATGATTTTTATCAATGAGCTTATAGATAAAAACTATCAATTTTCGGGAATTATAGTGATATTCAGCCCACTACGATCTTAGACCAATAAACCCTGGTTTATAGATTCTTTAAAGAATAATGCAATTGATTAAAATCATCCAAATTATAATTTTACCAATACGCATAAAAAAGCCCGATGTGTTATTACATCGGGCTTTCCAATTATCGATGACTATCTGCCTGTTAGGCCGCCATTCGTAAATAGGACTCCTGTTCTGATTGTGGCTCTTCCAGCATCGGAGCAATAACCGTGTTCATACGGTCGCGTACGAAACTCTCCTGCAAGTAAGATGGCAATTTGGTAACCAGTTGGCGGTACGCCTGCATACCAAGTGCCTTAGCGATGTAAGCTTCGTGTACAGAATTCACATGAGCAACAATATTCACTAAACTCTGGTGAAACAGTTTCACATCGATTTCAGAATCAACGAACCGCTCAATTTCCCGGTTGGTCGACGAAATCCGCAGGCGACTCAGCATATCGAAATAGGTTGTATAGCCAATTTGCTTAGCCAATTGTTTGTATTGTTCTACACTGAATTTTTGTAGAATCTCCCCCGTTTTGGGACTTCGCAATGCCGTTTTCGGATTCGTCTGAATCGCATTACGCAAAGCGCGCACACGTTGATCGCGGGTAGTTTTCAGAAACTGAGCCAATTCGACCTGCACCGAACCTTCGCGCGAGGGTAGCAATAAATCGGTCTTGGCTGCCACAGTAAACCGTTTCGCCATCGGTAACCGTTGAATGCGGTAGCTATTAATTGGACCAAGCGCGTAATAGCCAATAGAAGCGGGGTAATAGCCTCGTACAACCATATTGCCAATCCGTTTCCGAATCAGCTCCTCATTACTCACATTAATGCCCTGAACAGCCAGAAAAGCCCGTGCACTAAATAAAGCGCTGTAATACGCCTGCGGAAACGTCCAATGCAATGAACTCTGTAAATACTGTTCGTCATTGACAACAGGGGTAATTCGCAGGGCATATTCGGCACTCCAGCTATTCAGTAATAATTTCTCCAGTGCCTTCCGGTTTTCGTCGGTCGCACGCCCATAAAACTGCTGAAATATGGGAAACTTAGCGAGATCGAATAAGTCGTTTTGATGATGGATATGGTAATCCATCGCAAAGAAATGGTTCAGAAACACCTGCGCCGGAATAGATTTCCGCCAGTTATCATCGAGCGGCAAATTGCCCGCTGAAGCTTGCGCAAGAGGTGCCTGAGCGTTCGGGGAATGCATCGTTGCGTTGGTTTTCCGTGTCATACAATACTAACGAAAACAAGCATTTTTACGTTCATTTTTTAGTCATATTTTTTACCGTATAACTAATTGAAAATCAATATAATATAAGCCATTTTAGAGGACTAAAAAGTAAGCAAAAATGAAGTCACACCAGACAGGGCCGATAGGTAACTTTCGGGTATTTCGACGTACTTTTGATGCGCGTTTCAACGTTGCTTCTAAAGTATGAATTGGACAAAGTATATAGTAGTTTTTGGGGGCTTATGCCTGAGTCATGTAGCACCATCAATAAGTTGGGCGCAACCACAACATCAAGTTGCCCCAACCGGCAGAACGGCGCTTGTTAATGGAACAATACTGGATGGGCAGACCAAACAACCCATTGTGGGTGCTACTGTTTTGGCGAAAAGTCAGGAAGGCATTGTTCGAACTCAACAAGTCACCAATACAGCTGGAGTCTACCAACTCCTCCTCGACCCAAGGCAATCTTATATCGTCACAATAAAAGCAGAAGGTTATGCTGATGTTGATGAACAGCAGGTATTCTCAGATCCAAATGTTACTACGCTGCATAAGACAATACCAACTTTGTTGTATCGCAGTGGCATAAAACCACCCAGCGCAAAAACAGTCCCTTCTCCGGTTCATACGGCAGCAACAACGGTAGTTTCTCCTCCGATTACGCGCCCTGCCACAACGCCACCGGTATCTGAGCAGCCAGCGGCTAGTAACACATCGGTTGTTCAAACATCTCGCATAGCGCCACCCAAGACACTCGATGCAAAAGTGATCTATACACCACCGCCAATTGTGGCAGCGGCTGGCACAACAACCCAGTTACAAGCACTCCAGTTTGTTCAAAGCAAAGCGGAACTACTCCCCGATGCTCAACCCGCTTTAGAGCAACTCCTGGTCTTTATGCGCGATCACCCAACCGCTGTTATTGAGTTAGCAGGACATACCGATAACCAGGGCGACTTTGATGAGAACCTTAAGCTCTCGAAACAGCGCGTAGAGCTTGTGAAAGATTATTTGGTAAAAAATGGTGTTGCTGCCAATCGAGTCGCTACGCGTGGTTATGGGCCAACCCGCCCTATAGCGAGCAATAATTCAGAAAATACCCGGAGACTTAACCGACGGGTTGAAATGACGGTGTTGAAAGAATAAGCATGGTGCAAGGTGCACGGAGCAGGGTACAAGAAAGCTATACGAACTATCTCCCAAACCGTGCTCCATACCCCTGCTTACTTCCTACCCAACCAAAGCCCACAAATAACCAGCCCTGTTCCTGCAACCGTATACAAGGTGATGGGTTCGTTCATGAGCAGATACGAATACGCAAAGCCGAAGATCGGGCAAAGGAACAGCCACAGCGAAGCCCGGATGGCATCTTGCCGAACAAGATAGAACCACAGTTGCAGGGCTGCTACCGAAACGGGTAAAATCAGCCAGAGTACCGCTCCCCAAAAACGTAGATCATAATGGGAGTTGCTGAATGTCGTAGGATCAAGCACGCCCAGTAGTATGGTAAACGGAAGCAATTGAAAGCCGCCCAATAATACCTGCCAACCATTGATAACCAGATTAGGCAATCGCCATTGAATGCGGGCATAATAAACGGTTGCTGCCGATACGGAGATCATACCGAACAGCAGAATTAATAAGCCCTCAACCGTGGCATAACTATTTTGCAACAGTGGATACGTCGCAATGCCGACCCCTAAAATTCCCAGAAACAATCCTCCTAATTCATTCCATTGCGGTCGCCGACGCAACCAGATTGCCGATAACAAGGCAATAAATAACGGATTGGTGGCTGTTGATAAACTCCCAATACCTGCCGATACCTGTTTCAGCGCCAATACAAATGCACCAAGGTAAATTGTTGTATTGAGCAATGAAAAGATCGCTAACTGACGAAACTCTACACGCGTAGGCCAGGCATTTTTCGTTCGCTGGATGCCATATGCAAACAGGAGCATCCCGCCACCAGCGATGAAAAAACGTACGTTAGCCAGAATCAATGGATGTACCGATTGTACACCAAATTTGGTAGCAACCGAAGCCGAAGCCCAAAGGGCCGCAAAGAGAAGGCCGGGAATAAGTTGTTTCAAAATACTACTTCCCGTTAAAACCCAATCTTACCTTTCCGCCCACTTGGTTTCTGTTCGTTGGCCCAGTCGCGCATGTCGGCGAGTTCTTTTTCGAAGCCACCCGATAGAATTGGGAACCGGCACCACGAACGCGGATCGAGGTTGTGATCGTCGAGGTGGAATGAAGGTGCGTAACGCTCACGTTTCCACTGGTTGCGGCTCCAGAGTTTGAAAAAGCGTTCAACCCAAACCAGCAACTTCTCCCGATCATAACGGCCTGCGTAACGAACTTCAACCAGTTTCAATACCTCAACAGGTGGTTGCTTATCCCGAATAGCCGCTTCTTCAATGGAGTTGAGCACATCGTAGGCCATCAAGTCGTCCTCATCAGTTTGTTTTTTGTCTAATGGACGGAGTTCGGCAGTGGGTTGCAGGTTATTGACCGCGTGTAAACCCTTCACTTTGATTAAATCATCCGATGCGGTTGGCTCCATCACCGAGCCAGTACGGTCGGCGGGGGTTGATTCATTCTTTACGTTTAGGCCAACCGTTTCGAGCCAGCGGAGCCAACCCCGTAGAAAATGTTTGTCGATGCCGGTGATTGGCGAAATACTACCCGCTGTGTCGCCATCCATCGTCGCATAGCCAACGGCCGCTTCGGAGCGGTTCGAGGTTGTGAGCAGCAACGCATTATTCAGATTGGCCAGCATCCAGATGCTTGGAGCCCGAACCCGGGCCTGAATGTTTTGCAGCGCCAGATCATCGGTATCCCAGGAAAGTTTTCGGCCTAACTGTTCCTCAATCAGCCCCCGATAGGTATCGACCAGACCATTGATGTTGATATTCATGAAGGTCGCGCCGATATCATCAGCCAGTTCTTTAGCCGAATTGAACGTATCATCTGACGAGTTTTCGGTGCCCTGATACATAACCGTGAGCAACTTACCAACCATCGCTTCGGGCGATTCGCAATTCTGAATGGCTTTGATGTAGCCAAGCTTTTTCTTGACACCATCCAGACCAAGATTCTGTACCGCCATCCGAATCATCAGAGAAACAAGCGCAGCAATAGCCGACGAATCAGCTCCGCCACTCAACGATAACACATAGCCCTGCGAACGGCTTTTCCGCAGGTAATCGAACAGGCCCAAGGCAACGGCCCTTGCAAATTCTTCTTCTTTCAGATAACCACCCCGCTCCCAGGCTTCGAGTTCGGCTTTCTGGATAACAGGCGCAATGTCGGGCCAGTCGAACCGATCCGACACACGTAAGTTTGGGTACGCCAAAGCGATATTCCCACGGCTCTGCGTCTGGTTCAGGCGAGTAAGTTCAACATCGACCACTGCCGGAACGATCAGGAAATCTTCGTAACTCAGGCGCGGTCCCGACACCAGCAGCTCGCCATTGGAGGCTACCATAGCGTCACCATCGTAAATCATTCGACCGGCCTCATTGCCCAGCATATTCGCATACACATAACTCACTCCAAAGGCCCGCGACGCATCGACTACAAACCGTTCACGCACCTGCGATTTCAGGAAGGCAAAGTGACTGGCGGTGGGATTCAGGATAATATCAATCCCACGTTCGTACAACATCCGCCCTGGTCGATTAGCGACCCAGGCATCTTCGCAGATTTCAAAGCCAACCCGAATGCCCGACAGATCGAAGACCAGATCGCCAAATGGATAGGTAAAATCGCCAATCTTGATCTCATCCCGAACGTAGGGATTCCAGGGCTGGAACCAGCGAGTTTCGTAATGAACGCCATTATTTGCCATGTTTTGCTTCACCGCAAAGCCCAGAATGCGCTTATTGGCAATCAGACAGGCCGTATCATACGTCCGGTTGTTGTGGCGCAATGGCAGACCAACGGCCACCGCAATGTCATTGGTATACTGAACGATATCCAGCAGAGAAGCAATCGACTGATCGATGGTATTCTGGGCAAAAAACGCATCCTCACAACCATAACCCGAAATACACAATTCGGTCAGACACAGCAGACTAATATTCTGTTTCTGAGCCTCCTCAATGGCATTGATAATATTTTTTTTATTGTGCTCCCAGGCAAGTGGGATTTGATTCAGAACACCAGCGGCTACTTTAAGGAGTTTCATGTAGTACAATGAGTGATTGAGCGAATGAGCGATTGAGCGAACTGCTTAATGATAACGGTTTGCTCAACGCTCAGTTCTGCATGAACTATACGTGTCTGTATGAATAACAAAGATGGGGCGAAAATAGATTGGCTGAACTTAAACTAAAAATCCCCATAATTCACCTGCACGCAGGTTAGGCCAAGCTGACGTCGCCACATGTCCACGACTTGCTGGCGATCGTCGACTACTAGTTCGACGTAATAATGGCCAAGAATATGCTGCTCGAACAGTTCATATTTGATATCGACATCCTTCCGATTGTCCTGTTGCGGGCGCATAAACAACTGGTAGTCTTCTGCTTTCCAGCCAAAATAATGATTAAGCCAACCTGTAGTTTCGGGTCGGCAAACAGCGTCGCGGCCTGATAAGAAAATGATGGTATATCCCGATGCCTGTAACGATTTCACCAGATTAATAATCGGCCACTTGGGTGTATCGATGCCAACCCGACGCCAGTCAAACGGCGACCGATCTCCTCGTTTCGCTACTGTTCCATCAATGTCCACCAACACGCAATGGGGTAAGGTCTCGTCCTGGAGTCGCTGAAAAACAGGAGTTCGTGTTAGCGTTTCGGAGCGAAACTTGAAAATCTTCTTTAGGACAGTAAGCTTTTCCGCTTGTATCCGAATCACAGCCTCTCCTACCGAATCAGGGCGATTCTGGTCGCGACGAATGCATTCGTCAGTAGGGGTTTCAATCAGTTTGTATTGGATTTTAACCTCATCAAAATGGCTAGCGAGTAGATTCCGGTATTCGTTGATGTACTTCAGTTTTAGCGTTGTGTTATCAACTACGATATGCCAACCCCGTGTTAATCCATCCAGAATAGCTGTTTTCTGTATTTCACTAACCAGGCTTTCGAGACGATCTTTCTCCCGGTCAGTCCAGGTAGTCCAATATTCCTGAAGGGATACCGACAATAGACTGCGTCGAAGGTCATCGCGATTGACACGCAGCCAGTTGGGATTTTCGGCGCAGAATTGCCGGGCAAAGGTTGTTTTACCGCTTCCGCTCAGACCAGTTAAGATGAGGACTTGTTTCAAATAAAGTTTTTTATAAAACTAAAACTTTGGCAGTCAAACGATGCGCACCCTGATAGCCACTGACCAAGTATAAACCGGGAGCTAGCCATTGAGTTGGTGTCAGAACGGCACTTGTTTCCGACTCTCTGCTAATATGGCAAGGCACTGAAAATCCCAGACTTGTTTGTAAAGATAGCGTCTGGAATTCCATGTTTCGAAACCTAACCTGAATCTGATCACCCTTCAACGGGTTTTCCGAAATTTTTAGATCAGGGGTTATATCGTCAAGGGTAACTGAAATGATTTGAGAGTAGGTCACCCCCTGATCTGCCCCAAAATCAGCCTGTTTTAGTCGATAATAATTTATGCCGGTTAAGGGTTCCGTATCCAGCACTGAATATAATTGGTTGCGATCTGACTGTCCCATAGCCGGTACACGCGCCAGCGTCGAAAACTCCCGCGCATCCTTACTGCGCTGAACCTCGAAGTAATCACTATTCTGCTCCCAAGCGGTTTTCCAAGTCAATGTCACCTGATTACCAACCGTTTTTCCGTCAAACGAAATAAGATGAACGGGTAAAGAGCCACTCCAGGATAAGTCCTCAATAGTGATGGTCTGCGCACCAGGGTTAGCAATGGTCTGCGCTGCATTGTTGCAGTAATTAATCGTGATTTGAGTAACCGCCCCTGAAAAAACAACCAGATTTCCAGGATCGGATGAAGAGGCAGGTGCATCACCGGTTCCGGTAATCGTATTACCCGAAATACTGGAATACGTCCCGGCTGAACCAGAAGCACTAATCGTTGGGCTGACGTTTCCAGTCCCATTTATTCCGCTCACGGTAACCTGATCGATAAAATCATAGTTAGCGCCATTGGCTGCTCCCCGATCAATGTTCAACACTCTAAATCGTAGGTCTTGTACGCCGGGATTAAAGGTGACCGTTACAGTAACGCAAGCCGAGTTAGACGTATGGTTAACAGCCAGTTGGAGCCCTCGACTAAAGGCTTGAGGAGAATTAGTCTGTAAACCGCTAGTGGTTCCGCCTACTGATACTGTCACATTAGTAGCCGGTGTACCAACAGCAGTGTATGATTTCGATAAGGAACTAGTAGTCCACCCCCCTTGTGTGGTTTGAAAGTCTAAATCCGGTTGTGCTATAGCCGCTATTACAGTTAGCAAATTCAGCAATAAATATACGTATTTCATAAAATGTTAAATACAGGATATAGGATATGAATAAGACCAAAAGTATCATTTTTTATTTATATATATATTTATTTATAGTCTTTTATTTGAATATAGATTATAATTCTATTGCTCATACACTAGTTCTAAAACACATGTCCCCAGAAGGGGCTCGAAGGAGCGACGAATTCCAAAATCGCCTATGAGTCGGATATCCAGCACGCGAACCAGTGGTTAGCAGCAAGCGAGCTCGCACCGTTACCCATGAGTTCGGCTACGCTGGCCACGTATCTGTCAGGCCTGGCCACCGAACATAATTGGGCCACCGTATCCCGTAGGCTGCCAGCCTACGTAAATGGCACCGGCTGCACCAGCAACCTAGTCTAAGTTTCGACGAAGGGGTAAAAATTGTGTTGGAGGGCATCAAGCGAACCATCGGCACCGAACCCCAGCAGGCCCCGGCGTTTGATATCAACTATCTCAACCAGATCGTCTCGTGACGATCATGCGTGTGCCCTATCAAAGAAGACGGGGAATTGAATGACTTGTTTCCAATTCCTGAATTTGGTGAATTAGGGGTTTGACGTGTTGCCAAAGGACTCGATTGTCGCCTTGAAGTCGATTAAGCAGATCTGTGACCGCATCGTGACCAACTACCCCATCGGTTAATCGAGACAGCCCAGTAGCGGTGGTTTGCCCAAAGCTACTGAGTAGATAGTCAGTATAGAGATCAAGTGTAGAACGCATGCTCCAATTTAAACCAATCGCCTAAAAACTGGCGTAACAGCAGATCGGAATATACTAAGTGCTTAATCCTAGCATTTTGATGCCTTTAGAGATTCGAAGAATTGAATCAACTATTTTCCAGCACCAACACTTGACTTTTAATTGATTACACCAATTGAATGGGACATTTCATACGAATATTGGCTACCCCTAGCTACCCTATTCTTCATCTGTATTTTAGCGATAATAGGGCATTTCGGCCTGCTGAAAGAGCTTGCTACGGGTGCGTCGAGCCAGATCGACGGTGAACACAGTCCGTTCGCCCAGACCCGTATTGTCCACGTTGGTGAAAATTAAAAGCGCGCCATTAGGCGAAAAACGAGGGTCAATGTCATTGGTTCCTGCCTGTTTACTGTTTTGGCTCTGATTGTTAGTCGTAGCAATCGTCGACACGTCCGTCGTGTCGCCCGTTGCCAGATTCAGCAGAAACAGGCGGCTGTCGAGTTGACGACCTGCCATGTTCTGAAATCCACTCACGTCGTAGGTAAAGGCGATGCTGGTACCACTTACCGAAAAAACCGGGTTCCCCACCCGGCCCAGCTGGCTGCTGTAGATCAGGCTACTACCGCCATCGGTGGCCGAAAAAAGCATCAGGTTGCTGTCGTACAAACTGGTACCTGTGGTGCGGGCTACAATCAGGTTGCCCTGGGCCGTCCAGTCACAACCGGCGAAAACCCGGCCTGGGGGTGCCTGAGCCATCACTCGTAAGCCCGTTCCGTCCAGATTGACAATCATCAATCGGTTATTGTTCGGGTAAAGCAACTGGCTTCCATCGGGCGACCAGCTAAAGGAGAGATCCGTCGGGGAGAGTCCTGCCAGCGGAACGCTTGTCACCCGACGCAGATCACTCCCATTCGGATTCATCACATAGAGTTGAAGGTCGGTGTCTACATTGGATATAAACGCAATGAGCTGCCGATTCGGACTGGCAACAGGACGCCAGTTGCTACCTTCGCTGGTGAGTTGAGCGAAGCTTCCCGTTCCATCGGCGGCAAAAATCTGGTAGTAGCCATTGACCCGGCGGGCAAACAAATAGCTGTAATCGGGATAAGCGGCTGTGTGAAACGACCATACGGGACCATTGACAGTCGCGATGCCGTCGCTGGCAATCACCTGCCACAAATAGGAGGTGTTATACGCCAGGTCAGTCACCACTAAACTATCCACTGTCAAGCCTGTATACGAACGGGTAGGCGTAGTGCTTCCACCCGAAAATAACAATACCGAGTAGGTCAGCGTATCCCGGTTAGGGTCAGTCGCCTGCCAGCTCAGCGTTAGCGATGTCGGTTGATCGAGACTATTGATGGCCGGTGAAACCACCGTCGGAATCGTGGGTGGGCGATTCTGGGTCTTATCATCGGTGAGCAGGATCGTTACTGCTGGCGAGGTACTGGCGTTGGTCTCGATGGTGGCTACTTCTGTGCCGTAGCCTGTTTTGGAGGCCTGTAGTGTATACTTGCCCGCAATGACGCTATCGAAATGGAATATGCCCGCCGAATCGGTCGCCACAATCCGGCTGGAGGGTGTCAGTTTGACCGATGCATTACGAATCGGGCTTCGGTCCTGGCTGTACAGTACCTGGCCCCGCACCTGGGTCAGCACGACCGGATCTACGTAAGTGTCCTCGTTACAGCTCCACAATCCCGTTACCAGTAGAGCCAGCATCAACCCATAAAATAAGTAGTTCTTCACAATTCAATAAAATAAATGGGGTAAACCCAACTAAAACAACTCATCAAGGCTTGGGCGGAGTAGCTGAAGGGGCATCGGTTGGCGTAGGTACATTCCCCGCCGAGGGGATCGTCAGCGACCTTACCTTGGGTCGACGCAAGCGGCCCAGGTTCACAACCAACCCCAGGGTTCCGCGCAGGTAATAATCGTTCCGCTGACCCGCTACTTTTCCATCCAGTATATCAGTGAAGGGTTGGTAGTAACCAATGGTCGAACGAACTCCCAGCCGTTGGGTGGCCCGGTATTGCACGCCCACGCCCCCTTGCACCTGTAGGTAGCGGCCCTGCAACGCCCAGGGCATGGCACCCGTGTTTCCCACTACACCTGCCCCCAGAAAGAGCATAGGCCCCCACCGTTCGAATGGTCTGGGCATAACGACCAGATTCCCGGTCAATGCGCTGACTCGGGTGGCAAAGGCCCCTTCGCTGGCCAGCATACCGGTTGCTCCCGATACCTCAATACCCAATGTCGGCGTTAGCCAGCCCGTCACCGACAGACCATAGCCCATTTTTGGGGAGTGACGGGCGTAATCACCATAATACTGCCAGACGCTACCCGTGGGCTGGATCGACACGCGGGCAGCGTCATGCACCGGCCGGATGCCGTATACATCGGTTTCCCGCATAACTGTAGTTTCCTGTTCATACGCATCGACTACCGCTTTCATCTCCGCCACCGATTTGTCGGCCGGGAACCACAGCCCATCCCGTACGCCTTCCACAATGAGTCCCTGTACGGCCTTCTCGATGGCCTCGGTCACCACCAATTGACCCGGCTCGGTCGTTGTCAGTCCTGTCTCCGTTTCCAGCAGCCGTTTAAACGTTACGTAGCGGAACAGGCTGGCATTGACAGTCTGGGTCAGCAGTGTCTTGGAAGTATAGATGGTTTTCAGAATCTTTCCCGACTTAGTAGCTACCGCCCGGAGGTAGACCGTTACCCGATCCTGCCGGTATTGGGTGGAGCCCCCTGCCCCAAAATACTGAAGGCCACCCCCGCCAGTAATGATATTAGCATCATACGAAACGACTCCTCCCTCCAGAATAATGCCCGCAAAAAGCAAGGGCGGAAGGTTCTCGCCTTCCTTGAACTGGGCCACACTGGAACGAACGATCTTGCGTTCGTTGAGTAGATTGCTGACGTTTTCACGCTCGATGGTAACAAACCAGCTGCTTTCTTCAAGGGCTTTAAGCAGGATGTTGGTTGTGCCCTGGGTAACGGCTGTCGAGAAGCCTGAACCCGACTCGGTGAGTTTGTACTGGCCCGTCAGGTCGCGGAATTTATAGACAGCGGCTACAATTTTTTCCTTGGCGGGAGGCAGTCGGCGCAGGTCGGCGGTGAGGGGCGTTTCTTCTCCCTGCCTAGCACGCTGGCTGCGGGTGGGTTGATAAAAAAACGTTTGACAGCCTGCCAGGCAGAGAGTCAATACCGAAAAAGTAAAAAAACGAAAATGCAAGAGCATGGGTAAGTTAGGGCAGAATCAAAAACGTGACGCTTAATAATAAGGAACAGTGATGGTGGTTTCGCCCCCTTTGCCATCAACCAGACGCAGCACTACCCCGTCGGTCCCGTTTTTGATTTCGACCTGATAGTCTCCGAAGGTATAGGTACCTTCTTTGAGGCTACCTTCGCCGAACTGCTTGCTGATGAGGCTGCTGGCAATCCGGTTGAGTAGCTGATTTTGCAGGCTCTGTGCATATGCATCAAGCGTGCTGGTAGTGCTGGTTGCCTTTTTGGTGGTGTTTGGATCAACGTTGCGATCCTGGGCCTGGGCTGAACTCAGCATCCAGGAATAATTGAAGGTATTTCCCCCAAAGTTAGGGTTGGTGGGGTGATAGACGAATCCCTGACCCCTAGCGCAAAGCCCCGACAGACAGCCGATACAAACAAGAATAAGTACTTTCATGATGAATGATGAAAGGGATAGAGTTCCACAACTACATTAGTAAATTCCAGTACCCTGCTGATCATCGCTGCTGAGTTGCTGTTGTACATCTTTGTAGTTGAGGATGTACTGGCTGAGGGTTTCGGCAGCATTTCGGGCGTAGGTCTCAATGATCTCCTGCCGGAGCGGGACGTAGTTTTGCCAGATTAACTGATCGTTGAGTGTAATCGAGAGCAGGGCTGTACCAATACCCGCAGCCGGTAGCTCGTCGATGGTGACAACAAAGGCTGTAATCTCGCTCCCATCAACTCCCGGTCTGGCACGGGCCAGGGTATCGGTTTTGCTGGTGGCAGCCAGTGGTAGCAGGGACGGGATGGGGTTTTTGGGTTGCCCGGCGTATTCACGAAAAAAAATATCATAGAAATCACGGCCAATCTTGGAACGGGAGTTGTCCAGTAGCAGCGTTTCGGAGTCTTCATCGGCGGTGGCCGTTTCGAGTAATACGCCTTCGTCGGGATTCTCCTCGGTCTGAACTTCCTGCGCCTGAACACCGAATGCCGATACTAGCAGGAGCAACAACAGGATACGTGATATGGTTGACATACTTTTAACGACCGAATACTTTACCCTGTTGAATTACTGCCGAAGCCCCCCCTGACTGCTCGATGTACAGACCCGCAATGCCCTTGTTAAAGGAATCTGCGGTCGAATTATCCACCGTGAGCGTGTTGGCACCGGCTTTTTGGCTGATGCCAATCCGGGTGTTGCTCTGCTGCAAGCCAATCCAGGCGATCGTATCGCTCCCATCCTGACGAATCGAGATCTGATTATCGTTGCCCCCCAGTACCAGATGCAACTGATTGTCGTTCCCATGTTGTTGCAACAGCACGTTATTACTAGTACCCAACAGAGTCGCCGTGACCAGATTTTGGCTGTCGGTTTGGTTTAGCATGAGCCGATTCGTTTGTCCGCCGGGCAAGCTAAGGTCGGCTTGGTTATGACTACCTGTCTGAGCCAGACCGATCGTGTTGTCACTGCTGGTCTGGGCAGTACCTGCCCAGTAAGCATCCAGAGGGGTATTTGTTATGGTCGGTATCATGGTCGGCTGGGCCTGGCTGGTAACGACTAGCAGGCTCAGCACCACTGGCAGTAATCGCTGCTTTCGACGGGTAAGTTTGTTTAGCCAGCGAACCAGTCGGGTCACGGCATACGGAATTTTTATAGGCTTCATGGCGATAGATGGTTTTAGCCTTTCTCACAAAATAACCCTGACCGCGCTTTGGCTAAAACGCGGTCAGGGTACTCTGCCGAAAGGCCAGTTCTTAATGGACTGGACCGTTGATCTGGGTAACGGTCGCTAGGTTGTTCGTACCATTCTGACTGATGGTGGCGGTGTTGCCCCCCAAACCGGTGTTCTGGATCGTTTGGCTCAAGACCAGCGTATTGCCCACGCCCTCCTGACTTAGATAGCCCTGATTCACAAAGGAGGTACCCACCGGAGAGACCTGTGTGACCGTCATTTGGTTACCCGATCCGTTTTGCACCGCATAGCTGTCCACCGACAGGCCGTTTGAGACACTGGCAAAGCCAGGGCCGCCCACTACGTTATTATCCCCCGTCTGGGAAACCGTGGCCGTATTGCTGCCAGTACCTGTCTGACTCACCCCCGCCAGGTTGTTAGATCCTTCCTGAGAAATCACGGCCAGGTTTAGTGTACCCCCTATCTGGTCGATCTGGGCCAGGTTGTCACTGCCAGTCGCCGTTGTGTTCTGGTTGATAGTCGCCGAGCTGGAACTGGCTCCCGATACCTGATAGACGAAGGCCGCGTCATTGCTGGAAGTCGTAGTAGCGGCTCCCTGCTGGACAGAAGCGGTATTGGCTGTAGCCTCCTGTTGCACAATCCGGGCCTGATGATAGGCTCCGGCCGCATCCCCATATTGAAGGATACTGGCCTGGTTGGCGTCACTACTACCAAAGGTTGATCCCTGGTCAATCTGCGCCTGATTACCCAGACCCGATACCTGATGGATGTAAGCCACATTGTTGGTCGACGTATTAATCTGGTTGATGGTTGCCACTCCGCCCTGGCCGGTCTGGATGGCACTGGCTGAGTTGCCCGCGCTGGAGACACCTTCCTGGCTGATGAAGGCCGAATTACCCCCGCTGGTAGTCAGGTTAGTACCATCGCCCTGTAGGACGACGGCGGTATTGCTGGTACTGCTGACCTGCGATACGGTGGCCCCATTGTTATCACTCAACTGTTTGACTTGGGCCTGGTTGAAGCTGGCTGAAGTCTGGTCGATGGTGGCCGTGTTGCTGCTGACGTTAGTGGCCGTTACGCCTTCATCGCCAGTGCCGGCACGCGTGTCGTTACCCTGGAAAATTTCGGCTTTGCTCTGGCTGGCACCGTACTGCGTAATGGTACCGGTGTTGGTCGTACCCTGTTGCCAGATCTCCCCAAAATTCCCTTTGGTAGCAGCCCCATCCTGTGTAATCGTACCGGTGTTCTGAGAGCCGTTCTGCCAGGCATTGGCCCAGTTACCCACGTCGCCCCGATCCTGGAGTGTGCGGCTGTTGCCCCGCTGGGCGGCCCCGCCACTGCCATCCGACTGGCTGATAGTAGCCGAGTTGGAGCCAGGGCCGCTGCCGGTCTGGGTAACGGTCGCCTGGTTATAGTTCGACGTGCCGTTCTGGCTGATGGTGGCCGTGTGACCCGTACCCGACTGGCTAGTGACGCCCGTGTTGAAGGTCTGGTTAGGGGTGGCGATACCGGCCTGACTAATGGTGGAGGTTAGCCCGCTACCGGTTTGGCCAATTGTAGCTGTTTGGCTCAGTCCGCGCTGGTTGACGGTAGCCTGGTTGGGGGCATTGGTTTGGGCAAAGCTAGCCGTAGCAAACAACAGGGCCAAGCCCAGAAGAAGAAACTGTTTCATAATAGGTGCTTATTTGGGGCTGGTTTTGCCCGTTTTTTTAGGTAGTTCGGTGGTAGACGGACTGGTTTGCTGAACATAAATCGAATGGCCAGTCTGCGTGCGATGGATAACGGTTTGGCCTCCGTTCGTTTGGGTCGTTATCACTACGGGAGCCGATTGGGCTGTATCAGCAGGGCTACCCTGCCGGATGGTGGCGACATTGTCGGCCCCTGTCTGAGTGATGTGGGCCTGATGGCTGTTTGTACCTGACTGCTGAATGACGACTACGTTCTGTGCCGAGGCAACGGCCAGTGGGGCCAGCACCAGGGTCGAAGCAATGAATAGACGATGTAGCATCAGTTGTTGGGGTTAACCTGGTTGATGGTAGCCGTGTTGCTGTTACCGATCTGTAAGACGTTGGCGGTACTCGCTCCACCTACCCCTCCCTGGGTGACGGTCAGGATGTTTAAATCACCCAACTGGCGGGCCATATCATCGATAGTCGTGTCCGAATCGATGCCTTTCAGCACATTCCCTTTGCCAGTCTGGGTAGCGGTGGCTTTGTTGCCGACGCCCCCTTGCATCACCTTCGCCACGTGGGCATCGCCTTCCTGGCTAATGGTGGCCGTATTGTCGTCTGAAATAACCCCGGCATTGGTAATGGTCGAAACACCCGTTTCGAAGCCCTGCTGGATGACGGCCGTGTTACCAATGGTGCCCGAACTGCTCTGGTTCTGGGTAATGCTGGCCGTATTGCCGGTGCCCACACTAGTGGTACCCGTCCCCAGATCATAGGCATACGTCTGATAGATGGTAGCTGCATTATTGGTGCCCCCTGCTCCCTGCTGTATCGTAGCGGTGTTATTGCCCGACTCGGTGTCCTGAGCAATGAAGGCCGTTCCGGCCGAACCGGCCTGTTGGATAGTGGCCGTGTTGTAAAAGCTGGTGTTGGTCTGCCAAAGCGTAGCCAGGTTACCGGCCGATGTTTCGGTCTGATTGATGGTGGCGACATTGTTGTTTGCCTGATCTTTCTGGTACAGGGTGGCCTCGTTGTTGAGGCCTAGCTGCTGGATGGTGGCCCCGTTGTCGGTGCTGGCATTGGTCTGGCGTAGGTCGGCCACGTTACCCGAATTTTCCTGAACAATGCTGGCTGCGTTACGCTGGCTGTTGTCGCTTTGGAGGATGGTAGCGGTGTTGTTGGTGGCCGCGCCGTTGATTTCCCCCTGTCCGATGGTGGCCGTATTGCTGGTGGCCCCGTTGGATTGCTCAATAAGGGTGGTGCCAACGCCCGTAGTACCGGCCATCTGATTGCCGACCTGAACCACACTGGCCGAGTTGGCCTGACTCGTACCCAGAGGTCCTCCGTTCTGGCGAATGGTGACGTTGATGTTGTCCGAGCCTGTCTGACTGATGCTGGCCCGGTTACCGGCATCGGCGGCTGATGGCGAACTGCCCGTACCGTATAGACTGTTACCGCCCGATTCGCTAGCCTGTTCGATAGTGGCCTGGTTGCCCGATCCGCCTTTCTGAAGAATCGTAGCGGTGTTGTAGTAGGAACCGTCTATCTGCTGGATAAATGCCTGATTGGCGTTCGCATTGCTGGATACGCCTATCTGAGTGGTGGAGGCCACGTTACCGATATTGACCGAGGAGCCAGAGCCGGTGGTCTGATTGATGGTGGTCTGATTGGCATTTCCCTGCTGGAGGGCGGTTGCCGTCTGGCTGGTACCGGTCTGGCTGACAACGGCGGTATTGGTCTGGGCGATGCTACTGAAGCCGAGGAACAGTAGCAGTGCCGGAAGCAATAGATGTTTCATGGGTACAGAATGGAAGGAGAAAACATACAGAAAAGAAAGATCGGGCACGTGGGTTTGAACAAGGCCCGGCGTGCCCGGAAGTTTATTGGTGAATGAGCTTGACAGTTGTCTGTTGAGTATCGGTCTCCGCCCGCAGGAGGTATGATCCCATGGGTTGCTGGCTCATATCCCAGTCGATGGGTTGCTGCTCCCCGGCCTGGCCGAAAGTCTGTTGATGGATCAGCAAGCCCTGTAGGGAGTAAGCCGATACGCTCAGCCGTTGCCCGGCTGCGCCCGATACGGTTGCCTGTAGTCTGCTGCCCACGATGGGGTTGGGCGCGACTACGACCGAAAGCGGTGTTTCGGGTTCCTGCTCCTGAGCGGCCAGACGGGCCGTACAGCCAGAATTGACTACCACCTCATAGGGACCATACGTGGTTTTTACGCTTCCCACGGTGATAATGCAATAGTACTTGGCGGTTGTCTGAACATTAGTCAACTTTAGAATATTGGTCGGTGAGGGTACCTTTATGAAGTTGACCAAACTAGTTCCGCCCTTATACCAGTCATAGATAGGGTTGCCGCTCACAACAGGCATGGTTAGGCTCAGGTTGGCTCCTTTGCAGACGGTCTGGCTGGCGGGTGGGTATACTACCGGCTGCACTACGGTCAGGCTAAACACGGTGGCCGCACTTACACAGCCTTCGGTGCTGGTCTGAGTAACCGAGAAGCTCTGTACGCCAGCGGTGGCCAGACTGGCGATTGTCTGGGTGCCCGTGGTGTTGACGAAGCGTAAGGTACCAGTACCGGTGGCAAAATCACTGAGGTTCACCGAGGTGTTGCTTACCGTCAGGCTGCGGCTGGCGCTGGTTAAGCCAGGGGCCTCGGGCAGAGCAATGGCCGTTACGCTAATCGTACCAGTGTATTTCACACCCGCTACATTGACGGTGACGGTGAAGGACTTGACACCTGCCGTGGAGAAAGTTACGGTTGGGCTGGCCGTGGTGTTTCCGGTATAGGAGACACCCGCCGGGCCTTCCCACAGATAGGTTTTGGTGGCGGCTCCCAGCGAACTGACATCGACCGACAGGCTGGTCGTACCACTCACGCAGACCTGAGTTTTGCTGGCCGAAGCCGACACCGTTTTGGGGACTTCTATGATGGTCAGACTCAAGGGTATAGTAGGGCTGACACAGCCACTAGCGTTGATTTGGCTGACCAGAAAGTTCTGGATACCAGCCTGGGCAATGCTGGCCACCGGCGGGTTGATGAGCGTGCCACCAGACGTCGTAAACTTAAGCGTGTTGCCATCATCGGCGGTGGCAAAGCTGGCCAATGATACGGGCGTGGCGCTGGTAGTCAGCGAACGGCTGGCGGTGGTCAAAGCAGGGGCAGCGAGCGTAGTGGACGTGACTGTCGTAGTGGCACTAGCTGAACAGCCATTGGCGTTGGTTACCGTAACGGTGTAGCTACCCGCTGGAGCTGTGATGGTGGGTGTGGTGGCTCCCGTACTCCACCGATAACTGCTCCCGCCTGACGCCGTGAGTTGGGTACTCTGTTCCGCACACACCGTCGCATTGCTGACAATGGTGGCCGTAGGCAGCGGTACGGAGCTAACCGTTTGGGTGGCCTGAGCTGAGCAGCCTGCAGCATTTATCGCCGTGACCGTGTAGGTCCCTGCTGATACCGATATGCTTGAGGTAGTCTCTCCCGTGCTCCACAGGTAAGTTTCTCCTCCCGAAGCGCTCAACGTTGTGGGTTGGGTGCCACAGGCCGTTAACTGACCCGCCAGCACCGGAATCGGCAGGTTGCTCAGCATACCGCAACCTTGCGTAATAGTGGGAATGATACTTTTGACCACGTTGCCGTTACCCCAGCCTGAACAGGGTAAATTGGTACTGGTTCCAGACACCTTGCTATACACCGTTGTGCCATTTGCCAACTCCCACTGGCTGCCATTCCAGCGAATCCGTACTTGAATTTTTCCATCAACGGGCCCTAACCAGGCAGGAGCACCGTTGGTGGTGCCATCAGGCACATAGGTACCATTGTAGGTACTTACTGGAGTCGACACCACCAAGTTACGTGGCACATAAGCCACACAGGAAGCCCCCTGTTGCAAACTCACTGTTGTGGAGGCTACACTGGAACAGCTACCGCTTGTGCCTGTTACCGAATACGTACCAGCGCTAACCACCAGGCTGGTAGTACTTGCTCCGGTTGACCAAAGGTAAGTATCAGCTCCACTGGCTGTCAGCGTTGTACGCTGACCCGACGTAATAGTCAGGGATGGATTGGCCGTGATGCTCGCTATCGGTAGGGCCATCGCCGTGACAATGGCGGTGGCCATCGCCTTGATGGGACAGCCATTGGTGGTTACCGTAACGGTGTAGCTACCCGCCGGGGCTGTAATGGCGGACGTGGTGGCCCCTGTGCTCCAGAGATAATTATCTCCTCCTGAAGCAGTCATCGTCGTACTTTGTCCTGGGCACACCGTCGCATTGCTGACAATGGTGGCAGTGGGCAGTGGCACGGAGGTAACGGTTTTGGTGGCTTGGGCTGAGCAGCCTGCAGCATTTATCGCCGTAACCGTGTAGGTTCCTGCTGACACCGAGATGCTTGAGCTAGTCTCCCCCGTACTCCACAGGTAAGTCTCTCCTCCCGAAGCACTCAGCGTTGTGGGTTGGGTACCACAGGCTGTTAGCTGACCCGTTAGCACCGGAATCGGCAGGTTACTCAGCATACCACAACCTTGGGTAATCGTCGGAATCTTGGTTCTGGAGGAAACCACGTTACCGGTGGCGGTCCAGCCTGTACAGGGTAGATTGTTGCCTTTACCAGGCACGCTACTATGCACAGTTGAGCCGTCTACCAGTTCCCACTGGGTACCATTCCAGCGAATCCGTACTTGAAATTTTCCACCAACGGGACCTGTCCAGGCAGGAGCACCGTTGTAGCTACCGTCGGGCACGTAGGTGCCGCTATAGCCACCACTGCTACCTCCTTCTAATACGGTGACCGCCAGATTACGTGGCACATAAGCCACACAGGAAGCCCCCTGTTGCAAACTCACTGTTGTGGAGGCTACACTGGAACAGCTACCGCTTGTGCCTGTTACCGAATACGTACCAGCGCTAACCACCAGGCTGGTAGTACTTGCTCCGGTTGACCAAAGGTAAGTATCGGCCCCACTGGCCGTCAGGGTTGTACTCTGGCCCGGCGTAATAGTCAGGGATGGATTGGCCGTGATGCTCACCACCGGTAAGGCCATCGCCGTGACAACGGTGGTGGCCACTGCCTTGATAGAACATTCATTGGTGGTTACCGTAACGGTGTAGCTACCCGCCGGGGCTGTAATGGTGGGTGTGGTGGCTCCCGTATTCCAGAGATAATTGTCTCCTCCAGAAGCAGTCATCGTCGCGCTCTGTCCCACACATACGGTTGGATTGCTGACAATGGTGGCCGTGGGCGATGGAACCAAGGTGACCGTTTTGGTGGCCTGAGCTGAACAGCCCGCAGCATTTATCGCCGTGACCGTGTAAGTTCCTGCTGATACCGATATGCTCGAGGTAGTCTCTCCCGTACTCCACAGGTAAGTCTCTCCTCCCGAAGCACTCAGCGTTGTGGGCTGGGTGCCACAGGCTGTTAGCTGACCGGCTATAGCCGGAACCGGAATGTTGCTCAGTACACCACAACCCTGAGTGATCGTGGGAATTATACTTCTGGAGGAGACCACGTTACCGCTGGCGTTCCAGCCTGAACAGGGTAAATTGTTGCCGCTACCGGACACGGTACTATGCACAGTTGAGCCGTCTACCAGTTCCCACTGGCTGCCATTCCAGCGAATCCGTACTTGAAATTTTCCCCCAACGGGCCCTAACCAAGCAGGAGCACCGTTGTAGCTACCGTCGGGCGCGTAGGTGCCGCTGTAGGTACTTACGGAAGTCGACACCACCAGGTTACGGGGCACATAAGCCACACAGGAGGCTCCCTGTTGCAGACTCACCGTTGTGGAGGCTACACTGGAACAGCTACCGCTTGTGCCTGTAACCGAATACGTACCAGTACTAACCACCAGGCTGGCAGTACTTGCTCCGGTCGACCAAAGGTAAGTATCAGCCCCACTGGCTGTCAATGTGGCACTCTGACCTGACGCAATTGTCAGGGATGGATTGGCCGTGATGCTCACCACCGGTAGGGCCGTCTCCGTAACAATGGCGGTGGCCGTAGCTGAACAGTTTTCCGATCTAACCAGTACTGAATAGGTACCTGCTGGGGCAGTGATGCTGGCTGTAGTGGCACCTGTATTCCAAAGATAACTGGTGCCACCCGATGCAGTCAACTGCGTGCTTTGTCCAGCGCAAACGGTCAACGTACCGGCAATACTGGTGGCTGGGGTATTGACCGTTATACTCAACCCGCTGCTAATGGCGATAGTAGAAGTAACACAGGAGGCATTGCTGGTCAGGACACAGCTAATCACATCGCTGTTGACAAGACCCGCATCGGTATAGGTTGTACTGTTGCCGCCTACAGTGACCCCATTTTTCTGCCACGCATAGGACGGGCTTGTGCCGCCGTTGGTAGGCGTGGCGGTAAAAGTCACCGATGTTCCGGCACAAATCGGCTGGGTTCCCACGGTACTGGTGATCGAAACCGAGGGCGTCACCGAGGGCGTAATCACCAGCGTAGCGTTACCGCTCATGGTGGCTACGCAATTATCATTGGTAGCTTCTACAATATACGTACCCGGTTCCGTCTGCAAACCGAAGCTCAATGCTGAACCCGTGCCTGCAACCGGACTGCCCACATTGGTGCTGCCTAGTTTGAGTTGGTAGGTAACGCCCGTCTGGGAGTTAGCCAGCCCAATAGGCAAGCCCGAAGAACCGCTGCAAAGGGTTCCCCCACCCGTAACGGCATAAACTATCGGAGTTACACAGCTGACACTGGTAACGGCCACCACCACACTGGTCGTAGCCGAACAACTGCCAGTTGTGGCCGTTACAGAATACGTTCCGGCTGCACTAGTTGAAATGGTGGCTGTTGTCGCTCCTGTTGACCAGCGATAACTATTTGCCCCCAACGCTGTCAGCGTTGTGCTCTGTCCTGATTGAATCATCAGGGATGGATTGGCGGCTATGTTCACCGTAGGTAGTGGTGAAGCCGTCACGGTTGCTGTGGTCGTAGCCGAACAGCCAGTTGATGTAGCCGTTACCGAGTAAGTCCCAGCCGAAGCGGTAATGCCAGCGGTGGTTTCTCCCGTACTCCAGAGATAGCTGGTACCACCCGAAGCCGTTAGTACGGTTGACTGCCCGGCACAGATGGTTAAGTTGCCGCTTATACTGGCAATAGGTAGGGCATTGACTGTAAAAGCTACGGTGCTGCTGACAGGTGTCGTATTCGTACCCGTCACCGTTACGGTGAACGTCTTTACGCCTGAGGTAGTACCAGTTGCGGTGACTGAACTGGTGTTGGTGGCCGACAGCGTCACTCCAGCCGGAGCCGACCAGCTATAGGTATACGGGGCCACCCCACCCGATGGCGTAACAGACAGCGTGGATGAGCCACCCATACAAATCGAACTAGCCGTAGCAGCCGTTGTTAGGGTTACGGGCGTTACGGTCAGGGTGGTACTGGCCGTGGCCGTACAGTTGTAGCTGCCCGTGCCCGTCACCGAATACGTGCCTGATGTGACCGGATTGATACTAGCCGTAGTGCCCCCCGTGTTCCAGACATAAGTGCTCGCACCAGATGCCGTTAGGGTAGTGCTCTGGCCCGAAGCAACTGTCAAACTCGGCGTGGCAGTGATACTCACACTGGTGGTGCAGGGCACCGAACAAAACGATACGCCACCATTGCTATTACCTGCATAAATGACATTATTTAGTACAAACAGCCCCCCAGTGTAGTTGCCCCCTAATCCATTGCTGGTTGTGTAGTTAGTGAAACTGCTGCCCCCATTGGTGGAAATGCTAAGCCCTCCCTCCGTGGCGGCATACACCGTGTTGCCAATGGCAAATACGCGCCGGACGCCGTTGCTACCTAGGCCATTGCTCGTGGTTTTGGTCGTAAAGCTGACACCGCCATTAGTCGAGATACTTAAGCCCCCGCCGTCGGTACCGGCATAAATCGTACTTCCATCCACATACACCCCCAGCATAATAGCTCCCCCCAGTCCGTTGGCGGTGGTTTTATTGACAAATGTGTTGCCTCCATCGGTCGAGATGCTAAGCCCATTGGTAGTACCTGCATACACGGTGCTCCCCACGACATACACGGTACGAATAGTGTTGCTGCCTAAGCCATTGGCGGTCGTTTTATTGACAAATGTGTTGCCCCCATCGGTCGAGATGCTTAATCCGCCGGTGGTGCCTACATAAACGGTGTTGCCCACCACGTACAACCCAATAGTGGTGTTGCTGCCTAGTCCATTGGCGGTCGTTTTGTTGGTATAGCTGAGGCCACCGTTGGTCGATACGGCCAGCCCGCCGTTGGTGGCCGCATAGACCTTACTGCCCACAGCCATCACATTCTCCACTGTGGTTTCGGCCATGCCGCTATTATAGTTGGTAAAGCTGGCCCCACCGTTGGTGGAAATACTGACGCCCCCGCCACTGGGCGAGTTGTACTGAGCAGCATAAATGGTGGTGCTGGTAGGCCCGGCTACAGCGTAAATGCCTGATGTAGAGCCAGACCCTAAACCATTGGCTGTCGTTTTGGTCGTATAGCTGTTACAGACAGGGCCGTTCTGAGCATAGAGCAGCGAATGCGAACCAATGCCGGGCACTAGCAATAGCCCAAGCAGGATAAGTAACAGCCTGGCCGCTTGCCGGCCCCTTGCCGGAGTGCGGTATAAGCCATTGAGGCCACCATCGTATAGCGGCCAGCACGTAGACGAGTTTTGAGTAAGTAAGCGAATGGTAGGTAGTATTTCGGGCATGTTTTATGGAAATTGATTAAGTAGTGAAATTCAGGCATATAGCGGGTACAAAGACCGAAAAAAGCATTTTCGTGAACCGGCGATTTTCGTTACTGAACCGGTGATTTCCGGCCGTTAAATCTGAACGAATGATGCGAAAAGAGTCTGCCAGACAAGAGAATGATTTCACTTATGCCACAGACTCAGCCATCCCATCAGGCTTAACCGGGTGCAAGGTTAATTCCTGCTTTACCTGGCTCAACCGACGCCGGGCAATGGGTAGCTCTGCCCAATTGGTCATGATCAACTGGCTGTTATCACGCAGCCGGAGAGCCAGCTTAACCTGCTGAGCATGCTGGGGATTAATCAGGGCCTGTTTATGAATCCGAATGAAGGAAGGCCAGCGTGCTTCATACCATTTCAGGGTATGCGACATGAGAACCACCTGGCCATTGGTCGGGTGGATACGGGTATAGTTGATGTCACCAGTCAGATACAGGATTTGAGCGAGCTGGGCTCGGAAATGAGCCCCTTTGCGGGGTTGGTAAGATTTACGTTTTCGCTTCATCGGCCATAAAGTGGTTACGGTGGAGAGGCTCATAGGCAAGGAGGAGGTGGCTACGAGCCTTATGTCTAAAGCCCGCTTATAATCCTTGCATAGACATTATTAGCCGGGTTTAGATCGTAGGTCTTGCTGGCATCGTTGCTGACATTGACGGTGATGTTCGAAGTCGAACCCGAACTCGCACTGGTCCGCACGATCCGCACCCCCACCACCGATTGGGCGTGAGCCCCAATGCTGTGGCCTGCCTTGATGGTTAAGCTCAACTGACGCCCCTCCTGCCCCAGACTACTCTGCCAGTCTCCATTATTGACCGGGGTCTGACTGCCCCCCGACACACTCAGGGAAGTAGCTCCCGTATCGAAAGCCAGCGTGTAGCCCACCGGAGCAGTGAGGGTCAGGACGATGTTGCCTGCTGAGGTGGGCATTCCCCCCACTTCGAAGACACTCATGATGAAGTCTTTGTAGGCCCCGCTCGTGTTTGGGAACTGGGCATCGGGTAGCGTCACGGTAGCCGTCAGATCGGGTCCTGTGGGACTACTCGTCACACTGATGGAGGCTGAGGCTGTGGCTGAGCAGCCACCCGTAACCCCCGTTACGGAGTAGGAACCCGTTACCGATGCCGAAATGCTGGCGGTGGTTTCGCCCGTGCTCCACAGGAAGGCGTCGGCTCCGCTGGCGGTGAGCGTTGCCGACTGCCCTGTGGCTATGGTGAGGCTGGGAGTTGGGGTAATTGTAAGGCTGGGTGGGGTGCAAACCGTGAAGCTATTGGTGTAGTAGGTATCGAGTACGCCACAGGCGGGGTATAAGCTGGCCTGGATAACATCGCCTGGCGCAAGACCGGTGGTCGAGTAAGTTGCCGAGGCCGCTGTTCCAGAAGAGGTAGCGCTTGTAATCGTATTCTTGTTTAGGTACCAGTTGTAGGTATTGAGGTCGTTATTTCGACTTGTTGGCAGGTTTTGTGAGGTAGCCGTAAAACTGACGGGGGTAGCGGGCTGGATGAGATTGCCCATACTGGATGTAAGATTCAGAGAAAATGGAGTGGGTGGCGTACCATTTATAATGGTTAGTTCTACAACCGTGCCGTTGCTGTTGGCAAACGAAATGGAATAGCTGCCAGGCATACTAATGGAAAAAGCCTGGTTTTGGGCAAAAACGTATTGGATTGGCCCAACTTTCTGACAGGTTTTAGACACATCGACAGTGTCTCCACTTGAATTTATGCTGGCAGTATAGTATCGTTGGCTTACATTGCTTGCCAAAACCGTGGCAACTCCGGGCAAATTGGGGGTTGTAAAGGTAGCGCTGGATGGGCTTTTACACTGTAGGCTTGGCGCGGTTCCTACACTATAAATAACTTCCCCCGTAACAAAGGTGGTCGAATGGGTGCCGTTTACATGGTAAAAACGATAAGGTGGTACTCCGTTGCCCACCCAGTCAGCCTTGCAGGGGCGTATTTCGGTACTAATGGTCTGGGCCTTGCCTGGCTGTGCGGCCAACCCCAGCAGGCTTGCCGCAATGGCTCCTATAAGTAACCCCAGTATAAAGTGCTTTGGCGAAAGAAAAATAATAGTTTGCATAGTTGTATCAATCGTTCAGTAAGATTTTAAGAACGTCTGTTTTGAGGAGGTCTGTTGAGGTGTTTACGTCTGTATGGTTAAACAAGCCAGATGGTCTGGTGCCGAAGCTCCAGAAGGTTAAGCCACAGACTCAGCCACCCCCTCAGGCTTAAACTGGTGCAGGCTGAATTCCTGCTTTACCAGGCTCAACCGACGCCGGGCAATGGGTAGCTCTGCCCCATTGGTCATGATCAACTGGCTAGTATCGCGCGGCTGAGGAGCCAGCTTAATGTGCTGAGCATATTGGGAATTGATTAGAACCCGTTTGTGAATCCGAATGAACGAGGGCCAGCGTGATTCGTACCACTTCAGGGTACGCGACATGAGGATAATCTCGCCGTTAACCAGGTGGATACGGCTATAGTTGATGTCGCCGATCAGATACAGGATTTGAGCGAGCTGGGTTCGGATATGAGCGCCTTTCCGGATGTGGAAGGATTTACGTTTTCGCTTCATCGGTCATAAAGTGGTTACGGTGGTGGGCTTACAGGCCCGATATAATGCGGGCATAGACCTTGTTGTTTACAGAAAGAAGTTGACAAACAACTAGTAGGGAGTATTACCCAAAGCGACTAGAATAGACACAGATAGCTGGCTAGAAACAGGAAGTTTAGCTCAACAAAGGACGGTATTCTGGCACATCCGATCCTGCCAATCGATAGTCTGATCCTGCCAATCGATAGTCCGATTCTGCCATCGATAGCCCAATGCTGACGTTTTTGCCAGTGTTTGATTGATTTGTCGGTTTAGGCTACATAATTTGCGTCTGGTCAGCAATACTGACCAGACGCAAATACCTCTTGTTACCGTAACTGATGAAATCTATCCACCCTGTTCATGCCGGTTTACTGCTGTGGCTTTTGCTTGTCTGTTATAACCTGTATGGGCAGACTCACTCAACAGAGCTTCCTTACCTTGTGAGTGCCCAGCATCTGACGTTTGGAAAGGCGACTACAGCCCTGGGGCAGGATCAGCAGGGGTTCATCTGGCTGGGTACACTGGAGAACGCGTATCGATTCGATGGACGCCAGTTCGACGCTTTGCCAGAACCAGACAAGTCGGCCAGTAACCAGGCGTTCAATCCCCTTACCAATTACATTTATCCCGATTGGGCTGGTAATCTTTGGCTCACGGGAGGCATGGGCGAGGAGCAACGTAAAATATGGATTGTGCGCCCGGGCGAAACGCGTGCGCTGACGTTCAGCCAGGCCTTTAATCGGCCCGACCCTTTTCAGAACGACCCGATTCTGAGGTTTGCCCAAACCGATAATCAACCCTTTCGTTATCTGCTCACAGCAGGTGGCAGGCTTGTTCGGCACCTGGGGGAGGGCCGCTTTCGTACCATCGGTCGATGGCACTCCTCTAAGGTTCCGACCGCTTTGTTGGGCACGTTGGAAACCACAGAGGGTACACTCCTGCTGTCGGTTCAAACGGGCAAAACGCCCTTTAGCAGTACGCTGCTCGAAATAGACTCGCTTGGACATATAGTGAATCGGCAGGAATTTCCGCACCCACTGGCTCCCATTGCGCGCAATGCCCAGGGCACTTTGTACCTGCAAAAAGTAACCCGTTACACCAATTTTAAAGACCTGCCTCACCTAGCTACGCACCAGCTTGAGGGGTTCCTTTTTCAACTTTCGCCAACGGGTGTGCTGGCCCCCTTGTCGGTTCAGTTTGCCCGCAATCCACTTGCCGATCAGAGCGAAAACGCGCTTATGCATCTGGTAGCTCGTTATGATGCCCAACGGAACCTATTCTGGATTAGTGGTATTCGGACCTGTTTCGCCTGGCACCCTCGCCTGGGCGTTATCTTCGACCTGCTGGCAACCAACGTACCTACGGCTAGTATGCAGCAGTATAGACGGTCACTGATTGATCGAACAGGGGCTGTCTGGTTCGCTACTGACGATGGGGTAGTACTGCTTACCCTCGAACCCAATCAGTTCAAACGTTACCTCTATCAACCTGATCAGAAGCCAACCGTTACCCGCAATTCGATTCGGGGCATGGTGCAACTGGGCAATCGGTTGTGGGTAAACACTACTGAAAGTTACTGGCTCGATCTGGCTACTGGAAAGGGGGTTCCTGTATTGTCGGATACTGATCCGGCCTATAAAGCCTTACACTACCTGTATCCGGCCATTGCCGATCAACGGGGAACGATCTGGTCCATCCTCTATAACCTGATAAACATTACGCCATCGACGAATCAGGTGGTTTCGTATCGGCTTCAGCCCGACCTGTCGTACAACCAGGGAATGGCCCTCTGGCACGACGGGCGGCAGCATATCTGGATTGGCTACGATCGGGGTCTGTCGATTTTCGATGTGGTCAAAAAGCAGAATCGCCCCTTTACGGACTACAATGGATTTACGGAACTGGCTCAGAATCGGGTTAATGGGTTTTTCCCCGATGCCCGGGTTGGCGGAATCTGGGTAGCGGCTACATCCGGGTTGTATCTGCTGGATACACTACGGGGCATTACGGCCCGCTATAGCACCCGCGACAAGGCCCCATCCAATGACGGTTCGGCTTCCGAAACCGCTCCTGCACTGCCATTCGACCATATCACATACATCCATCCTGATTCAGACAATCAGTCGGTTTATTGGCTGGCAACTCGTGGCGGTGGATTGATTCGCTGGAACCGGGCTACTGGGCAGTACCAGCAGTTTACGGAGAAGCAGGGGCTCTCCAATAATACGATCTACTGTATTTATGAAGATCGTCACCAGCGGCTGTGGCTACCCAGCGACTACGGGTTAATGGCGTTTCACCGCAAAACTCACCAGATTCAGATTTTTCACACCATCAATGGGATCGCTGATAAAGAGTTTAACCTGACTGCCCATTACCGTGCCCCAGACGGATGCCTGTTTCTGGGAGGCTTGAACGGCATTACGGCCTTCTATCCCGATCAGATAGGAGTAAACAAGCCCAATCTGGTTCCTCTACTATTGACTCAGTACCGTAAACTGGAGCCGGACACCGGAGAAATGGTTGACTGGCTGACCGACTACCAGCGCCAGCAACGGGTACATTTGACAACCGATGACAAATGGATGTCCTTGTCGTTTGCCTTACTGGACTACCGCTACCTGGGTAAAACCCGCTTGTGGTATCGAATTACGGGCTGGCAGGACCGATGGGTGATGCAAAACGAACTGGAGTTACGGCTAAACCACTTGCCTCCTGGTGATTATGGACTGGAATTACGGGCACAAACAACCAATGGTGACTGGATTTCGCCAGTGCTCACGATTCCCATCCACGTTGATAGGCCCATTTATCTGCATACCTGGTTTTTGCTGCTTTGTGCACTGCTGCTAGTCGGCGTTATCGGGACTGTTTTTCGCTGGCGGAACCGGCAGCTGGTGCGTGATAAACTCCTGCTGGAGGCCGAAGTGGCTCGTCGGACCGCTCAGATCGAGGAAGATAAAGCGACCATTGAACGAGATAAAACCATTATTGAACAGCAGGCCGCCGACCTGCAAGCCAATGTCACGCTTAAATCCCGGTTCTTTGCCAATGTCTCGCATGAACTACGTACCCCATTGACATTGATGCTGGGCCCTCTTCAATACCTGACCCATCGTGTTGTTGATGAGTCAGCTCAGTCGTTGCTAGGAGTTATGGAACGCAATACCAAACAGTTGCTCACGCTGGTTAATGATCTGCTTGACCTGACCCGCCTGGATAACCAGCAGGCCCAATTGAGAGAGCAACCCGCTGATCTGACCCAGCTTATTCACAAAAAAGCTGATAACTTCAGTACCCAGGCTCGGTACCTGGGCATCTATCTGTATGTAGTCGGGGCGGATGATCCTGTCTGGATGATGCTGGATACCCAAAAAATGGAAACAGTGTTGCGAAATCTGCTGGCTAACGCTCTACGTTATACGTCGACCGGAGGGTCTATTCAGGTTCAGTTGGCCCAGACTGAGACGCTGGTCGAGATTAAGGTGACGGACACAGGCGCGGGCATTCATCCGGATGACATCCCCCACATTTTTGAACGATACTTCCAGTCTAAACAAACCGATAAGCCCCTTCATGGTGGCACCGGTATTGGTCTGGCCCTGTGTCAGGAGTACTGCCAGTTGTGGGGAGGCAGCATTCAAGTCAACAGCGAGCTGGGTAAGGGCAGTACCTTTACAATTACGTATCCCATACGGCCCATCACTCTGCCTGTCTCTCTGAACAAGCCCGTCGCCAAGCAGGCGATTCCTCCAGTAACAAGCTTGCCTGCCTTGTTTCGGTCCGATGAGACCGACGAAGTGAGTCACTCTTCGAGGGGTAAATCCATACTCATTGTGGAGGATCATGTCGATATGCTGCTATACATCCAGATGCTGCTGTCGCCCCATTACGAATTATTGATTGCCCGTAATGGCCGACAGGCCCTCGATCTGCTGCATCAACTGAGTACCGACCATCTTCCCGATCTGATTGTTTCGGATATTATGATGCCCGAAATCGATGGTATGGCACTGGTGAATGCACTGCGTGAACATGCGACGTTCGCTCATGTGCCAATCATACTGCTGACGGCTCGTGTAGATCTGGAAACCCGATTACAGGCACTCCGGCTGGGCATTGCCGATTATTTGACCAAGCCGTTCAACGAAATGGAACTGCTGGTACGGATTCAGCAATTGCTGCAAAGGGCCGATGAACAGGCTCGTTTTCGGCAACAACTATCCGAAGAGACTGGCTTTGTGAAAGAACCTGCTCTATCTCAGGATGCAGAATGGATTGACGCGCTCCAGCAGCTTATTCGGCAGCATCTGACAAACCCTAATTTAACCATTCATTTTTTAGCCGAAGCCAACTCGATGAGCGAACGTCAGTTGTATCGTCGGATGGGTGTGCTGACAGGTCTTTCACCTAATCAGTTCATTCAGGAAGTTCGGCTTCAGGTAGCGCATGAACTTCTAGAAAAACAGCCCGAAACCCTGATCAAATCAGTAGGGTATCAGGTCGGCTATCAGAACACATCGTACTTTATTCGCATCTATCGGGAACGTTTTGGTGTCAGTCCGGGAGAACGTTCGCGAGCAGCAGCCAACGTGACCGTAAAGTAGTGCTAGCAGGTGTAGATAGCGAATGGTAGCGGGATCGTACTGGTGACGCCCCCGCCTAAACCGAGCCGTTTTTTGTCATTTCTCTTGGGTCGAAAAAAACGGCTCAATTCGGAGGTTTGCGAGAGCCATACGCATTAAGCTGCTCGCTCAAATCTGCCAACGAATGTTGACGGATCAATGCGCTGGGGCATCGGCGTCCTGGAGGACTGATGAAGTTCTTTCCCAAAATGAAGACAGGCCAACTTTTTCCGTATCAATGATAATCGACGACGAGCGATCAACAGCTTGGCACTATCCGCCATCACCACATAAATAGCCTCCCTAAGTGTACTTGACAAAATAAATGAGCGGGCATAGTTGGGGTTGATCAGGGTCTGCTTGTGAATCCGAATGAAGGAGGGCCAGCGCCCCTCATACCATTTCAGCGTACGCGACATGAGGATAACCTCACCGTTAACCAGGTGGATACGGCTATAGTTGATGTCGCCGATCAGATACAGGATTTGAGCGAGCTGGGTTCGGATATGAGCGCCTTTCCGGATGTGGAAGGATTTACGTTTTCGCTTCATCGGTCATAAAGTGGTTACGGTGGTGAGCTTACAGGCCCGATATAATGCGGGCATAGACGTTGTTGTTTACAGAAAAAAGTTGACAAACAACTAGTAGGGAGTATTACCCAAAGCGACTAGAATAGACGCAGATAGCTGGCTAGAAACAGGAGGTTTAGCTGAACAAAGGACGGTATTCTGGCACATCCGATCCTGCCAAACGATAGTCTGATCCTGCCAATCGATAGTCCGATTCTGCCATCGAGAGCCCAATGCTGACGTTTTTGCCAGTGTTTGATTGATTTGTCGGTTTAGGCTACATAATTTGCGTCTGGTCAGTATTGCTGACCAGACGCAAATACCTCTTGTTACCGTAACTGATGAAATCTATCCACCCTGTTCATGCCGGTTTGCTGCTGTGGCTTCTGGGGTTTATGCTTGAGTGTTATAGCCTGTATAGGCAGATCCGCTCAACAGAGCTTCGAACCCTTTTGTGGGCCGCTAACCCTGATTTCTATCCAAGTCTAGGCAAGTAAAACAGAGTGGTACTGACCGCGACGGCGGATCGTTCGGCCCATAGGGCGTGAACCTGGCCGGAGCGGTTCTGGTTTTTCCAACGGTAAATTAGATTTTCTGAAACGCCTAACGCCTTTGAAACATAGGCGGCTGTCTGGCCGCTGGCCAACATTTTGACGACTGCTCCGGCAGCCCGGTTCACTTTTGAAATCAGCGTCATATTTACGCCGAGTTTTGGGTTTGCCCGGTTGCAGCCTGAACTTGCTAAGTTAAGCAAGTTCAGGCTGCCGATTAATTAGACCATCTCAGTCGACTATTTTAAAAAGCTTTAGCGCAATATTGAGTGGATATTCACTTCTTAATTCGGCAAATAGCTCACTTCCTGCGTTGTTTTCTCTGCCGTCTGAAATCGTCGTTTGAAATAGGTATAAGAAGCAACTACCAGCATGCTGTACAGACCTGCCATGATGTAGGCACCGTATATAAAAAACTCGCGGTAGCTGATGTTGGCATGCCCGAAGTTCTTATACAAAAGTACCGAAACGCTGCCTAGATAACCGTACCAATCGGCCAGCGTTACAATGAAACCAACCGTGCTGACGTACCGGAAGGAAGCAATCAATCGCTCGAAATACAGGCCATTGCAGGGTACATAGGCCATGTATAAGCCTAAGCCCGTCAGCAAAAACCAGTTTCCTGCCGAGAGCGTATCTGTCGAGTAGGCATACGTACTTAAGCCAACCATGGCCCCACCCGCCAGCATCAGCCCATTGAGCAGGGTAAACGCGCGAAAATTATCAGTTATTCGCTGGAGGAGTGCCATGACAATCAGGATACCTACGGCTACCATCGTTTCGGTCTTGGCGAAAATAGCGGGGTTTTCAACACCTGCGTCTTTCAGGATTTCAGGACCGAAATTGTCCCGAAAATCACGGAAGGCGGATAGCAATACGTAAGACAAAATCAGCAGAATCAGACCGGGTCGGAAGCTCTTTACAAACGCATGGCGTTCGTCGGCATCCATTGGTTTACGTTCAGTACGCAGGGCGCGGTCCTCGCTGCTTGGTGGTGGTAGCAGGGTCATGGCGTAGATCGACACCAGCATGGGCAGTATAAATAAACTTCCCGTTACAAACGGTAACCAGAACTCCGATACACCCCATTCGCTCTTGATTGTCAGGGCAACCGTTTTTACAAAACCCGATGCGAAAATGAACGACGCCGTTAGCCCAGCCACGAGTGCATCGGTCTGACGACGCCCTTCCAGAAAACCCAGCATGGTTCCGTAAATGAGGCCGAGGGGTAAACCATTCAGAAAGAGAAAAACGATGTTATACGGAGCCGGAACCAACGCAAAACCTAGTAAGGCTGAGAGGGCTACGGCTACATAGAAGAGAATATTGATGGCCCGACGTCCTGGCGACATCTCCGAAACAACCTTCACACCAATCCCTTTCGACACGGCATACCCAAATACCTGTGCTGTAACTAGCCAGATTTTATAGCTGATTCCCGCAAAGAACATACCCTCGAAGGTTGTGGCCGTAATGCCTCTTCGGAAAGCGTACATGCAGGCATACGTGCAAAAGGCGGCTGTGGCCCCGAAAATAACAAAGGCGGTTGGATTGCGCAGAAAAGCGGGAGAACGCATACGTTTTAGAGTGCTGAAGAAGTCGATTTTACAAGAGAAAATATGCCAATATACGGAATCGACAAAGCTATTCGAAACTATTTCTCCTGTTGCTGCCGATAATGTTCGGCTCGCTGGTCGGCACGGTCGTCCATTTCGGGGCCTTTCTCGATTTTCCGCCAGTCGAACGGTTTCTTGTAGGGCTTCATTGCGGTTTGCGGATCGAATACGCGGCCATCGGGCAATACGGCGTTGTACGGCCGAAAATCGGGCTTGTCTGTAAAAAAGTCCTGCAATAGTGAAGCGGTCTGATCGTACTGATTTACATACGGAACCCCCAGAATATTGTACATCACTTTCAGGATCGACCCAAAGTTGGCGTGCGTGTGCGATACATAGCCCCGCTTCACATAAGGCCCGGCCATCATCAGTAGGGAACGGTGCGCGTCAATATGATCGACGCCCCCTTGTGGATCGTCCTCGGTAATAATGACGAGCATATTTTTCCAGTATTTTGTACGCGACAAAAAGTGGAGAACCCGACCAACGGCCAGGTCATTATCGGCCATATAGGAATGTAAAAATGGATAGCCGAAATCAGGACGCGGCCCGGCCCCATGATCGTTCGGAATCTGCATCGTTACAAATTGGGGCATTTTCTCCTTGCCCTTAATCCATTTGGCCGTAAACTCCTGCTCAAATTGGTCCATCCGGTATTGATCGGGCACGTTGGTATTATAGCCTGCAAAATCGCGCGAGGTGTGTGGGTACACAGCTTTGGGCATCGGAAACACCACTGACTGGGCTGCGCCAAACTTCGTAGTCGTCCACTCTTCTACGTTTCCGGCAAATTCGTTGACCTGACCGAAGTTGTATAACGAGACCTTGTTGCGTTCAAAGGCTTCCCAAAGCCCGCCGATTTCATTGTAATCTTCAGGGTCGATAGCGCCCGATGCTTTCGGGAACCGCCGACCAGGTGCCTTGGAGTCGGGGTCAAAGCGTCCTTCCGAAGCGGCATTGGCTTCTACCCATTCGTTGGGAATGGTGCCTAACATCCAGTGGTGCCCATGAATACTAGCATCTGAATCGCAGTAGAAATTGTCAGAGAAGGCAAACTGCTGGGCCACACGTACATGGTTAGGCATAATGTCGGCGGCCGTTATCCGGATGGTATCACTCACCTGATCCGTTGTCCGTCCGCTAGTTCCCCGACTGGTTGAGATTCGGCTCTTGATGGTAACCCCTACGCCAAAACGAGCCAGTGTTGAATCGCCATTTCCGGTCTTTAACTGCCCAAGCACTTCGTCGTATGTCCGATTTTCTTTGGTGATATAAACGACATACTTGATTGGCGACTGACGCGTTTTGGGTAACACAGGCAACGGATTTTTTCCAGTATCAGTTAGTGTAACCGTCTGGTAGGTATTTGCCAGTACCTGCATGGTATAGGTGGCTAGTTGTGTAGGATCGGGCACAGAAACCGCCTGAAATGTACCCAACTGAATATCGCCAATATACGTGCCCTGCGGTGGTTTTACGAAGGTGGCTCCGCCGTTTGGTCCGGCCCCATAGCCTCGAGCAGAGACTACATACAACGTTTTCTGATCGGGCGATAAGGCAACACGGGTTGGCCCCCAGCCGGTAGGAATCAAGCCCCGAACTTTTCGGGCTGCTACGTCGACAACGGCCACGGCGTTAAACGCGAGTAGAGCAACGTATAACGTCTTTTCGTCTTTAGTCAATGCCAGTCCAAAAGGCATTAACCCCCGATAGCGATCTAGTTTCGGATCGACTTTCAGCGAAATAGTCCCAGCAAGTTTTCGGTTTCGGTAGTCGATGAGGGAAATATTATCGTTCGTAGCGTTTGATACATACGCATACCGGCTTCCTACGACAACGGAGTTTGGTGATGCCCCTCCTACCACTTCCGCTTCTTCAATCATTTCGCCAATCTGAACCCCTGTTTTAAAGCGTTTTACAACTTTATTAGTGGCCAGATCGATTGTCCAGACGCTCATCGCTTCGTCAGCTAACGGGCTTCCCAAACCCGGAATCCGTCGTCCTTCTGCCTCTACGCCCTCTTCCGATTCTTTGGTATGAGCGGCATAGGGCGGAAACTTCAGGGCCATCGTGTCTTTGTTGGTTTTCGTTACACCCGGCACTTTTGGGTAAGTGTAGAGCCCAACATTGGCCACAAAAGCCAGTTTTTTATCGGGGCTTATAGCTAAGCCAAACGGTTGGCGTCCGGTTGGAATGGAGGCCATGATGCGCTTGGTCGCTAGATCGATACGCACCATCCGAAAATTAGCCCGGTCAAGTACGAAAAGTTCGTTGCCATTCAGAAGCAGATCGGAGGTGAAGCTGTCTGTATAGCCATTACCGTCGAGGCTAATGCTGTCGGTCGTTTTCAGTTGTTCGGTATCGAAAACCAAAACCCGCCCTTTATCGCCATTGCTCAAATAAGCCGTTCGGTTGTCGGGGGCAAAGGCCACGCCCAGAAAAGAGCCGCCTTTCAGAGCAGACGGAATTTTACCAGCATAATCAGGGATGCGCGTTGCCTGCCAATCCGTCAGATTCAACACCGTTAAGACACCATCGTGCAACGACACTGCCCGCTGCCCATTGGGAGAGATCGCTAGCCCAAACGGATCATTGGTAATTCGAATAGTTCGACCCGCCGGAGTCACGTACCGACCGCTAGGCAAAACCGATTTGCCATCCGGCATTATTTTACAGTATTCCGCCCGCCCTGGCGCCTGTAAGGTTGTGTAGCTCCGCTGGGCAAAAGCCTGTTGGCAAAAACAGAAAAGAGAAACAACGA
Organism: Spirosoma litoris; assembly: GCF_054776755.1. Lineage (NCBI taxonomy): Bacteria > Pseudomonadati > Bacteroidota > Cytophagia > Cytophagales > Cytophagaceae > Spirosoma > Spirosoma litoris. Next base: position 98,097 of record NZ_BAAHBI010000025.1, read on the forward strand.
AAAGATGCTTCATAGATGGGTGAAGTACGGAAACAGGGTTAACAAACGGTTTAGTCATCTACACCCTCTAGCACTCTATGCGCCATGGTCAGATAATAGGTCATACCGGGCGTCGATAAACCGGGAATTTTGGCCTGTTCATCCCAACCCCGGACTTGCAGAATTTCCCGGAAGTATGGGTTCGTTTCAAACGCCATAGCCTCCCCTACTTTCATGGGGCCACCCTGAAATTCAAGCGTTTTCACACTCGCTTCCGAAAGTCGGGCAAAGTATTCCGGTTTTTTATAAACCAGATACCGTTTGGCATTCACGTGATGCTCAATCAGTTGGGCAACTTTCTCCGAGAAACCCATCTCGCGCAGGTAATCGGCTCCGAGTTTCTCGTGGTCGATGGTGCCATAGCCATCCATATAGCCACCGGCTAGTTCAGGCGGCAGCAGATGACCAATGTCATGCAGGAAAGCCGCTACAACTGTTTCCTCATCGGCACCTGCTTTTTCGGCTAACTGAGCGCATTGCAGGGCATGTTCAAGCTGGGTTACAGGCTCACCGTAGTAAGCATCGTCGCCACTCTGGACGAATAAATCAGCGATAACTTGCATTGTATTATTGGTAGTGTAAATAAGTTCGTTCAAGTGTCCCGTCATCGTACAGATCAATAAGGGCATACCCGGCTTTAGTTTGCTGGTAGGTATCATTGCGCCACCAATCGCCACTCACGGCTCCGTTGCATAGGTATGTAACGCCATTATAATCGACCCGGTCGAGCAGGTGCATGTGGCCACTCAGGGCGGTTTTTACGTTCGGGTATTGATAAAACAGCTTCAGTAACTCAGGCGTATTCGACAATACTAAACCCGCCGAAATAGACCAGGTTCCATTGCTGATATTCTTATCGCTAAAGAAGCTGGTAGGGCTAAAAATCGGGATATGTGATAGAATTAAAACGGGGGTTTTGGTGCCCGTTTTGGCTAAATCCTGCTTCAACCAATCCAGTTGTTCCTGATCGATGTGGCCGGTGTACCACTTTCCATCGGGCTTGGGCTGCACGCTGTCGAGAATGATGAAATGCCAGCCATTTCGATCAAAGGAACGATACCGATTGCCAATTTTCATCTGATCGACAGCCCATTTTTTGCCGTAGTCAGGGTCTGATTTCGCATTCTCAAAGCCCCAGATGTCGTGATTACCGATGCAGTATTCGATGGGCAGCGAGTTGTTTGACTTCACGACCGAATTCCAGGCATCCCACTGCTTTTGCACATCGGTCCGGTCTTTCGCCAGTGCGTCCATAATCACATCGCCACCGTGCAGAATGAAAGCCGGTTTATCAGCATGATTCTGCACATGTTGAAAACACTTTGCCACCGACTCCATCGGCTTATTGTCGGGCGTAATGTGGGTATCGCCGAGGTAGGCAAAACGAACAGAGCGTTTGCGGGCGGAAGGTGCCGATGTGAGCAGGTCGCCAGGAGCCGACGCCAGCGGCAACAGGGTTGCTGATTTCAGGAGGGTTCTACGATTCATCATAGCCAGGTTATTCTGTCTGAGTGCAAATCTATCACCGATTTACGCTCTTGTGCATGGTTCTAAAAGGACACGGGACTGTTTTTCTGCTCGTTAATGGTCGAAATTCATTCTATTCGAAAAAGACCGATAAGGCTTTAAAAGCCTTATCGGTCTGGGAATTATCATTATGTCTAAAAAACTGTCTGAATATTAATTTCTAACTAGCTTAAAAACCCCTAAATCCCCTGAAGGGGACTTTATCTAAGCACGAGCGAAGTCCCCTTCAGGGGATTTAGGGGTTTTAGACCGTTTCAAACAACTACTGTAAAATCCACATGGTCGCGTTGATATCGTCGTTACCGCCATACTGGTTGGTCAGAGCCGTTTTCAGATTGTCGGCGTTGGTTGTCCGCTCGTTGGTCGGATACTGCCAGCGTTTCGGAATCCGGGCGCTATTGCCGGTACCTACGCCCGTCAGGAAGGTCGGCACGCCGGTCCGGCGCTGGTTATAGAACGCTTCCAGGCCTGAATTCTGGAAGAAGGCTATGTATTTCTGAGTCAGAATCTGCGTCAGACCCGTCGCATTGTTACCGGCATATTTTACCGACGGTTGGGCGAGGTAGTCACTCATGCTCACGTTCACCGTGTAAGTATCAAAGTTGGCATTACCACCGTCCCGTGAGAATGTTACCGTATTATCGCCGTCTTTCAAGCCATAGAAGCCCATCGAGGCCGCAATTCCTTTCTGGTAATAATCGTCGGCATTGCCCGAAGCCCATCCTCGGTTGATTCCTTCAGCAATGTTGAACATCAGTTCAGGATAGCCAACGATGAAAACGGGTTCGCCTACGTAAGATGAATAATAATGTTTCCGGTTCTGGAATGAATAGTCTCCTTTCAGTACTTTGGTGGCCATATCCTGCTGATCTTCACCCGACGAAGCACCAACAAACGCAGCATAATCGGTTGGTTTCAAACCAGCGGCAATCTTTGCTGAAGCGGGTTCGGCCACTACAAAAATGCGAGGATCTTTACGCTCAACCAGCAAATCGACATACGTTTTCGCCATGTTTTCACGCGTAGCGTTCTGGCCAAAATTATCCTGATTCCGAGGGTATTTATTCTGAACACCGTTATGAATGTATTGTAGGTTATCGCCCATACCAGTCAGAATCGGGTACTTCGTTGGATTCCCGATCATATCAGCAAACTTTTGCTTGATCCCCAGATCAGCGTCATTTTCTTTCTTGCTCAGGCTAATGAGTACTCGCAGCCGATAGGTATTCACGACTTTCTGCCACTGCCGCAGGTTGTTTGCTAAGTAAAAATCGCCACCCAAGGTGTTATCGCCTTTTGCAATGATCGCCGTCATATCGGTATTGGCATCGTCGAGCCATTTCAGAATCTGGATGTAAACCGCTTTCTGCGTATCGTATTTCGGGGTCAGGTTGGCCTGATCTTTCAAGGCGTCGGTCAAGGGAATATCGCCCACCCGCCGGGTCATGTTCTCATAGAAATACGCCCGAAAGAATTTCCCTAAGGCTGAATAAGGGTTCACATCAGCAGCACCAGCCCGCTTGGCTTCAGCCTCCATTTTCAGCACGTCTTTCAGCGTGTAGAAATTCAGGCTGGTCGTCGTCCAGGTGTATTCGTTCGTCGCGTAGTAGTTGTAGTTACTGGCGAAGAACTGGTTGTACCGTTGCTCCGCTCCCCAGGGCGCGTAGGTTACGCCCGCAAAGCCCGAAGGACTATTTTCGCTGTCGTATATATCGTTCAGAATACCTTTCAGCACCAACGAAGCGGGTGCATTGACGGCCCGGTTTGGGTCTTTCTCGAGTTCATCGAAGGGCTTCTCGCAACTGGTTACGACTAGCAGGAGAGCTAGTATGGGGAAAATGTAGTTATGAAGTTTCATGAGTTTTAGTATTTCCATCATCCCCCTCACCCCCGGCCCCTCTCCCAAAACGGGAGAGGGGAGCAGGACTACCCACTTTTCACCCCTCTCCTGTTTTAGGAGAGGGGCCGGGGGTGAGGTGAAACGAGGGCAGTTTTTTAAAATGTCAGATTTAAATTGACCCCGTACCGGCGGGTGGTTGGCGTTTGCAGATCCGAACGGCCATTGCCCGTAAACTGGTCGATGTCGATGTCTTTCTTTTCGGCGAAGTAGAGCAGGTTCCGACCAACGAACGAGATAGATGCCTGCTTGATACCCAACCGGCTGGTGAAGCTTTGGGGTAGGTTGTAGCCAATGACCACTTCGCGAAGTTTGGTAAAGGTGCGGCTAATGATATTACCACCATCGAACCCATACCGCTTGGCAATGTAATCCTGTAAATACGCCTTCGTGGTATTGGGCGCAAACTTCAATTCGCTGTAGTTGGTCACGTTGCCATCGGCGTCGTAGTTGATGCTGGCGCCATTGCTCACCTGAACGCCCTCACCCAGGTACGATTTGATGCCTTTCGTATCATTCAACCGGGCAACACCCATATCGCCCAGAACGGTGTTGATATGACGGCCACCCGCATAGGTTTTCTGTTGTACATAGTCGGAAATAACTCCGCCTACGCGACCATCGAACTGGAAGCTAAAGGTGAAACTCTTGTAGCTGAAGCGGTTGTTAATACCCCATACCCAGTCCGGATTGATGTTGCCTACGTACTGCGCAACCGTCGTTTGAAGTGGACGTCCACCGGCGTCGTTGATGATCTGACCATCGGGCGTACGTACAAACGTTTTGGTGTAGTATTTATCGGTACGATCGCCAATTTTGAAGAAGGTATTCAGAGCCGTTACACCAGGATAAAAATCCTTGTAAATCTCCTTGTACGTCGACCAGTTGGCCAGCACATCCCAGTTCAGGCCATTTGGATTTGTGAGTACCTTACCCGTCAATGATAGCTCAACGCCTTTCTTCTGCGTTTTGATACCATTCACCAAAGCCGCCGAATAGCCAGTTGTTTCAGAAATAGGCAGGCTGAAAATACGCGGGCCATCGTCGCTGATGTAATAAGCGGCATCGAACGCCAGTCGGTTATTCAGGAAACGGGCATCTAGTCCAACTTCGGTCTGGGAGGTACTATTTGGCTTGATGTTGGGATTATTCAGGGTGTTGGTAAAATAAGCCGTCGAGGTATTGTTAACCGTTAAAGGCGTACTATATACAGCCGAGTTCTGATAGGTTGGCCCGTCATAGGATGAAAAATACTGCTGACCATAGCTTAATGGGAACGAGGGTACCCCAATCGTCGACTGTGTAAGGCCATCTTTTACGTTGGCATACGACGCCCGAACTTTCAGGAACGAAATGGCTTGGGGCAAGTGCAGGTAATCCGACAATACCGTACTCAACGCCACCGATGGATAGAAGAACGTATTATTCCCTTTGGGCAAGGTAGACAGTTTATCCACGCGGCCCGTTGTCGACAGCGTTACGAAATCTTTCAGCGTAAAGTCAGCCGAATAGTAAGCCGATAACACACGCATATCGGCCATGAAGTTCGAAGCAATACCTGCATTGAGCGAGTTCGAGAAGTTATACACGCCCGGTACGTTCAGGTAGTTGGTGGTCGTGTAGTTTGAGTTGTAATTGTAAATACGCATGTTACCCCCGGCAATGGCATTTACATTCAGAAGGGGGTTGATCCGCTTGTTGTATTTAATCAGCAGGTCGGTGTTGTTGTCCAGCAGATTCCGACGGTCTTCGCGGTAATCGCCTTTGGCTTCTTCCCGACCATACACGGTTGCTGAATACGGGAACTTCTCGGTACGCAGTAGGTTCCACATCGATACCTGCGTACGCAGTTGCAAATCCAATCCGTCGGCAATGTTATATTTGAGCGATGTCTGCCCAACGATATCTGTTTTATAGTGGCTCCGTAACCATTCTTTCGTGATAAACCAGGGGTTATTATACCGTTGATATTCAGCGTAAATCTGTTGAATACCTTCTTTACCAGGTTGCCAGTAGTTCTTCATATCGTCGATATTCCAGTCGGCACCACCCCAGATATCGATGTTGTAGATCATGGAGTTTGGCCCATAATCAACGTCGGGAATATTCGGCGTATACTGGCGATTTACCTGTAGATCACCCTCAAACCGAAGCCGGTTGGTGAAATTATAGCCGGTGTTGATTTTAAAAGTTGTGCTGTTCAGTTTGGTATTGGGGACTAGACCACGCTGATAGTTGTGCGAAACCGAGAACCGCAGGTCATACTTCTCACCCGATGCCGATACGGCAATGTTGTTGGTTGATAGAATACCCGCCTGCAAGAACCGTTTCAGGTTGTCTTTACCCCGAGCAACCCAGGGAGTTCCCGTGCGTTTGCCAGTAGCCGGATCGACCGGGCTATCGTATTGGGGAATCAACTGCCCTTCGAAACGTGGGCCCCAGATGTCGTAGTCACCATCGTTTTTACCACCGCCTTTACCGTCAACGAATTCATAAACTCCGTGATCACCAGGGCCATACTCGTCCTGCACTTTCGGAATCGCCAGAAAACCATTGTCGATCATTTGGCTCGTGTTCACATCCACGGCAAACCCGCGCTTGTCTTTCGTTCCGCGTTTGGTCGTGATCAGGATGGCGCCGTTTTTACCCCGGAATCCGTACAAGGCCGACGCGGATGCCCCTTTCAGAACAGAGTAGGTTTCGATGTCGTCGGCACTGATGTTCCAGGTATCGGAGTTGATGGGAACGCCATCGACCACAAACAGCACGTCGGTATTACCCCGCAAGATCACATTGGGCCGACGCAGCAGTTCGGCAGAAGCGCCGATGGTAAGGCCCGCTACTTTACCAACTAAAGAGTTTACGGCATTGGGTTCACGAGCCTTAATGAGTTGCGCTCCCTCGACGGTCTGAATAGCTACCCCCGTTTGCCGGATGTCTTTTTTAATACCCAGCGCCGTTACAACAACTTCATTCAGGGTGCGGTCGCCCGCCTGCATCGTTACGTCCAGCGTAGTATGATTACCGACGGCAACCTCCTGAGTTGTGTAGCCGATGAACGAAAATGTGAGTGTGCTTTTTGAGGACGTGTTAATTGAATACGTCCCATCGGCACGAGAGGTGGTACCGGCATTGGTTCCTTTCACAACAATGGATACGCCCGGCAGCGGTTGGTTATCATCGCTGGAAACAATCCGTCCGCTGATGGTTTGTGCCAGGGCCGACAGACCCGGCAACAAGCACAACAAAAGCGTTGCGGCAATGGTCCACCGAATACCTTGGTGTAGCGCAGGCATTATAGTCTTTTGTCGAGACCAATATTCCAGCATGAACTTGGGTAAAGTAAGTTGCATATAGTATCAGGTTAGTATTACTTAAGTAATTACTCACAAAAGTATACGCCTATCCTAACCCTTATACACACTGACTATCAAGCTTTTATTAAACAGGAAAGCAGATATTTCACATAAATTTAATAGTTTTTTAATGATTGTTTTAGTATGGCTCTATTGGCCTTTCAGATGTCAGGTAACCTACCAAACCAGATTTTTCAGGGACTTATCAACTTATCTGTACCGAGCCTTTTTAAGCTGAATATGGTATAATCTGTGGCGTACTTTTTGATACAATTTTTCAGTTGATTTTACTTATTTACGGTAACTACAATTAACCTCTTTTAAATAATAGCTACACCCTCCCTCCCTTTATGCAGAAATCCATCTACTTAATTCTAATTTATTTACTTTTCAGAACTTTCCTTTGCCCAATCGCAAGAGCACAAACAACAACTCCCTTATCCACAACGCTGTTTTGTGGTGTAGCAGATATTACCCCAGAGCAAGCTCAGGCTTTAGTGAAGGAGGCTGAACAGGCTCGGCAGAAAAAACTGGCCTCCGGCAATGCTTTCCAGGTAGTTACCTATGTTCCTATACGCCCGCATATTATACGGCAAAGCAATGGCACTGGTGGCTATACGCTGGCCAGCATGAATCAGGTAATGGCTATAACCAATAGTTATTATTTGCTGAATGGGCTAGGCATTCAATTTTATTTTGTCGGTACATCGCCTGATTATCTGGACAACGATCAGTTGTATAACGGCTTTCCGTATGGAGGAACAGCGGAGGAAACAGCCGTAAATGGTCGTGATGCCACCAATGCCATGAATCAATATTACGTCAATCAGTTCTCAACGTCAGGGCTGGGCGGGTATGCCTATTATCCAGGCAATAGTATTGTTACAACTCGCTCGTTTATTTTGAATGAATCCTTTAATTTAGATGATATGGGAAACCGGCTCGTACCGCACGAATTGGGACATAACTTCAACCTGATTCATACATTTGGGCAGAATGCCGGAAATGGGTCACTCGGCTCCGGTACAACCACCGAGTTAGTGACGCGCGGAGCAGGTGCCAACTGTGCGATAGATGGCGATCTGATTTGTGATACCCCTGCCGATCCTTACAATATGAATGGGGCTTACCTCACTTATGTCAATGGTTGCCCTCAGTATGACCCCAGCAGCACCGCCCGTGATGCGAACGGCCTTCCCTACTCGCCATCAGTAACCAACATCATGTCATACTATTTCCCTTGTACACATGATTTTACGCCTGGTCAATACGATCGAATGCAGGCCGGTCTGGCTCTTCGGCAAAGCCATACAGCTTATACGCTCGATGCTCCGCCTACCAACGTAATCACTCCCAGCAATTTGGTAGCCAGTGTAAATGGAAACTCTATTGTCCTGACATGGCAGGATAATGCCAATAACGAAATGGGTTATTTCATCGAAAGATCTACGTCATCCAATTCGGGTTTTGTACCCGTTGGTGGTGTGGCACCCGATGTAACGACCTTTACCGACAGTAAAGCCGTGCCGTACACCCAGTACTATTATCGCATTCGTCCTTCTAATACCACCCTAGGGAGCCTTAGCCCTACTATAATGGCGCAGAACTCTCCCCCTATCACAGGTTTATTCACCTCAAACATTAGCGGCAATACAGCCCAGGTTAACTGGAACAGTGCTGGTACAGGTATCACGTATATGGTGCAATACCGACCAATTGGCAGTACAGACTGGTATACAATTACATGGGTGCCGAATAACTATTATTCATTATACAATTTACAGGTGAATACAACCTACGAATGGCAAGTGAAAGCAACTGGCGCTAGTATATATAGTGGCCCGGCAACTTTTACGGTCCCATGCCCTGTTCCATTCCTTTATACGGAGTACCCTTCTCGAACCTCCGCGTCACTTAGTTGGGCATACGCCTATCCTGAAGCATACACGTTACAATGGCGTATGCAGAATGCACCAACCTGGAACACGGTAGATGCCTCTACCAGTAACTATTATTCGTTAACGGGCCTGACTGCATCAACGGCTTATGAATGGCGGGTACAGGGTACTTGTCCAGGCTCAACAACCGTTATTACTGACTATACTAGTCCAAAATCCTTTACAACATTAGCCTGCCCAATACCCACATTAGGACTAAATTACACCAATTCAACCTCAGTTTCGCTCTACTGGTACACCAGTTTCAATGAAGTGGACCGTACTTTTTCTTTACGCTATAGGCCTGTGGGGGCGCCCGACTGGATAATCCTGGACGGGCTGGCGGTACAGCCTAACACTTATTACTTACTGACTGGCCTGACCCCCAACATCCCTTACGAAGCGCAAATAGAAAGTGTTTGTTCGCCAACTGAGCATTCGGGATTTTCTTACCCGCTTACGTTTACGCCAAGTTGCAAAGGGGTTACGTATACGTACAGTTCAACCAACTATTCTACGGCCAATTTGCAGTGGTACACACAACCTCAGTCCGAACCAGGCACTATCTTCGATCTACAGTATCGCCCACTAGGCACTACTAATTGGAACACCATAAGCGATATCCCCATTGTGTCTGGCTACTGGACAACCCCATATTCACTCACTGGCCTGAGCAGCAACACCACCTACGAGTGGCGCGTTAAAACGTTTTGCCCTACTAATACCCAGGCAGATTATGTATCTGGCAACAACTTCACGACTAGCTGTTTACCCCCTAACTATCCATACTGGGGGGCGTTATCGAGTACATCCGTGAGCCTTTACTGGACTGCGTCTGTTGAGCCAACCGCTCGCTTCGACATACGTTACCGACCAGTAGGATCAGTTAATTGGGTAACCCTCAGTAATCTGATCATTTCAGGTAGCTCAACTAATTTTACGTACAATTTGACAGGGTTAACCAATAACACCCCCTATGAGTGGCAGGTTAGAACCGCCTGCTCCACAATAGACAATTCAGAATTTGTAACCGGCCAGAGTTTTACCACTTCCTGCCGAACTCCTGATAGTCGCTATGCAAACCCAAAAGCCACCAGTGCTTATCTGGGCTGGGCCTCAACAGGTTTTAATGTTAACTATGATGTACTCTACCGACGTGTGGGAACAGCCAATTGGACAGCCATTACAGGACTAACAAGCAACAGTGTTACGATAATGGACTTACAACCCAATATGGGTTATGAATGGCAGGTTAGAAGTCGATGCAGTGATGGAGCCCTGTCTGACTATTCTTCTACGAATTCATTTTCTACTTACTCTTGCATTACACCCTATAATTTAGCCACTAGCAATTATACGCCCACCTCAACAAAATTGAGCTGGTATAACTACTATGCAGACGCTAGCTCATCCTATGAAGTTCGATACCGTATTGTTGGAACAACTAACTGGGTCGTAGTCAGCAATCTTACCTCTATCAGCCTTACAATTACGAATTTAACTCCTGATATGCAGTATGAATGGCAGGTTAGGATGTTGTGCTCGTCTACATCAAGCTCTGACTTTTCGTACTCTTTCTTATTCCAGACCTGTAGTGCTTTTTACACCATTCGGGCAGGCAATTGGTATGATAATACAATCTGGTCATGTAACCGCGTACCAACTTCAACTGATATCATTCAGATTAAACACGCGGTAACTGTTCCAGCTTACAACACGGCCAATGCGCTTAGGGTAGGGTTCGATCCGGGACAACAACTCACTTTTGGACAGTACGCCAAATTACAACTGGGGCAGTAATTTGTACTGTACTCTTTATCGGAATAAGCTGGCTATGCTCTGTTCGGCATAGCCAGCTCCCGAACTCATACCTTTTCCACCTATTCCGGTTACGATTCGGATTGTTTTATCGACATCATACTCAAAAATCTCATCGGGTGTCTGGCTATAAAAACCAGCCCATGTTTTGCGAATCGTTAGTGGAAAGGTAACAATTCGTTGCGCTTCGGTTATCATCAGATTATTAATGAAATCCTGCGTATGATAGCCTAAATCTTCGGCCTGGGTAGCTTCAGCATATTCGTGCGAATCGCCCACAATAATGGAGCCATCTATCGCCTGCTTGAATAGAATATGAATGCCCCACTTTTTCAGCTCGACCAAGTGTTCTGGAAGTTGGTTAGACAGTGTAGCATACGATGGGCATTCCTGAAAGGCTTCATACCGACGTATGGTCAATCCCGTCAGGATATTGCCGGGAAGGTTTAGACCCGCGACGGGCTCTGCCAGAAGCATTTGCAGCTTGCTAACCACCAGTCCCGCCTTGGCAAGCACCTCAGGAAATAGCAATCGTACTTCGTGACCACCGCAAACAAGCACTCGCCCGGCCTGAAATTGCTCCTGATTACTCAGCGTAACCGTAGCTCCAGAACTCGTTGACTGACAGTCGATCACAACCGAACCAGGCCGATAATCGACAGTGTATTTTTGCTGACTATAGGCAATCAGCCGGTGAATCATCTGCTCCGGTTCTACGCTCATTTCCTGTGGAAAGAAAATACCGCCCAGTACATAGTTGGGCTGAAGCGACGGGTATTTGGCCAGACATTGCGCTTTGGTCAATAATTCACACGGATAGCCAATCTGTTGATAACGATCGTAGAGTTCGTTGGCCAGGGTCCACTCATCGGCATCCGACGCAATATAAATCGTGCCGTTTTCCCGAACCGTCAGATCTGTTTCCTGCTGAATAGCCCGATAGATCTCCAGACTTCGTCGTCCATAATCGAACCACCGACCAGCTAGTCCAGAAGGTACTACCTGACCGAAATTACGCACCGTGGCCCCAACTGGATACCGATCTTTTTCGAGCAATAAAACACGTTGTCCGGCTTTCGCAGCATGATAGGCATGAAACGTACCAAGGGCACCCGCCCCGACAACAATTAAATCGTAAGAAAGCATAACTAAAAAAGGAGCAAGGGTGGTCAGACTGGGTCAAGAATAGTCAGGTATTGAAACAATTTTTGACTACCCTTGACCATTCTTGACATTTTTTATACGACAGAAACTTCGCGCGCATCCAGCAACGCGGGTAAATCGCGGAGCGAGTTAATTAATAAATCGTGAGGATACGCTTCTAGCTGTTCGCGGGAGTGTGTTCCGTTGGTAACGCCCAGATTAAGCGCCACTCCGGCAGCCCGCCCTGATAATAAATCGGAGGGAGTATCGCCTATATTTACGACCGCTTTTGGATTGCTTACACCAAGCAAGTCCATTGCTTTCTCAATCATGTGCGGATAAGGCCGCCCGCGCTCAACCTCATCGCTGGCAATCGACACTTGAATCAGACTTTCGGCGGTACCTACCCGTCGACCGTCAAGGCCATTGAGCCAGCCGAGTTTTTCCAGAATAATATCCGTAACAACCCGATAAAATCCGGTTGTCAGCGCAATGGCGATCCCGCGTTCATGTAAGTAAGCAAAGGTTTCCAGACAGCCATCGGTAGGTGTTGCACCTTGCGTCAGGTAGTGGTTTTCGAGAATTCGACGGAAACTAGCATACGATACATCCACCTGCTGCTGTATCGTCGGATCGTCTTCACCCAGTTGCTCTTTCCAGAGCGTTTCGAAGACATAGCGCTTGGCAAGACCCTGCATCGCCAGAATGCGCTCATCGGTAACAAATAGGCCCGTTTCGGCGGCTGCTTCCGCAAAACACCGTTCTACCTCGTGGTGGTCGGTCACGGTAGTGCCCGCCATGTCAAAAACCACTAATTCAATCGGTTGCATATATCGAGTTGTCTTGAGAAAGAGGTCCGCCGGAGCGGGGTGGTAAAACAACAGAAAAAAGTTAAACCCTTAGCCAGTTTTGTGTTAAGAAAAAAAGAAAGTTTATCGGCCCAGTCTAGCAATACGTTGATGCACGGAAACTTCTCTCGCCACTAGTGAGAGGCACTTTCTCGCAGCTTAAGGATAAGCTCTGTTTTCAACTCGTGCAGACTTTGTTCCAATCCAACCGGATACGTATGTGGGTTAACGAACCGCTTCACGCCTGGGTGCAGGCCAGCCAATTGCGTTTGTACGCGCGCCCGTACGGCATGGATATCGGGCAGTTCATAAACCCGCTTCCCTTCCTGAAAAACGGGCACCAATAAATCCTCATATTGCTGATTTACAGTAAACCGTCGTCGCTTCGTAAAATCCATCGGGTCAATCATGGTAGCCGGTTGCTTCTCGTCGCTCATTTCCTCCGTATTAAAGATCATATCGGCCAGAAAACCGCGCTCATCCCGAAACCGACGCACCTGTTGAATACCCGGTGTCGACACTTTAATGGCTTGCTCTGATAGCTTCATCTTGTAGGACCATCGGCTGGCGGAATCCCCTGCGGTTTCGTTCTGAAGCGCAGCCAGTTTGTAAACGCCACCCAGAGCAGGTTGGTCGAAGGCGGTAACGAGTTTAGTACCTACGCCCCAGATATCTATTTTGGCCCCCTGCTGTTTCAGGCTGGTGATGATTGTTTCGTCGAGATCGTTACTGGCCACAATCGATGTTTTCTCAAAGCCAGCTTCGTCCAGCAACTTGCGGGCTTCGATACTCAAATAGGCTAAATCGCCCGAATCGAGTCGTATTGCCGCTAATTTGTGGCCCTGTTGTTCGAGTTTTCGCCCGGTTTCGATCGCATGCCGTACACCCTGCAACGTGTCGTAGGTATCGACCAGTAGCGTCACATTATTCGGCAATACCTCCGCATACGTATCAAACGCCTGTTGCTCATCATCGAACGACATAACCCAACTATGCGCGTGGGTTCCCTTCACGGGAATATCGTAGAGTTTCCCGGCCAGCACGTTCGATGTAGCATCGCAGCCCCCAATGTAAGCGGCCCGGCTCGCCGTCATACCGCCGTCGACGCCCTGTGCCCGACGTAGTCCAAACTCCAGCAACGTATCGGTATCGGCAACCAACCGCAATCGGGCTGCTTTGGTAGCAATCAGTGACTCAAAATTAATGAGGTTCAGCAGCGGAGTTTCAAGTAGCTGACACTGTAAAATAGGCCCACGCACCCGTATCAAAGGCTCATTCGGGAACACAACGGTGCCTTCGGGGATGGCTTCGATACTACAGGTAAGCGTCAAATTGGCCAGATAATCCAGAAAAGCCTCCTCAAACATCGGCTTATTGTCATTCCCTTTTAGGGTTCGGAGGTAACGTAAATCTTTTTTTGAGAAGCCGAAATGATCGATGTAACCGATCACATTGGCCAGTCCACAAGCAATCGTAAAGCCGCCATTAAAGGGGTTCTTTCGGAAGTACAGATTAAAAACAGCCTCTTTCTCAGCGGTTTTCGATTTCCAGTATCCATAAGCCATTGTTACCTGATACAGGTCCGTCAGTAGGCTCAGCGACGTGTCATAAAGCTTATTCGTCATGAACGCGAAGGTAGTATGTCAGAACTTCACAGAAAATTTATCGCCACAAAAACAAAAAACTGGTTAATTTGGTCTGATAATTGTGAGGGGCAGTTTTACATCCAACTTAGACGCTCAACATAACGGATACATTTTACCGCCTATAGGACAACCATGCAGAAGCTAAGCCTATCGCAATCCCTTCAGCAGAAGTTATCTCCGCAGCAGATCCAATTTATTAAACTGCTGCAGATTCCTACTGCTGAATTAGACACACGAATTGAAGAAGAGCTGGAAATTAATCCAGCTTTAGAAGAAGGCATGGATGAAGAGTATGATCAAAAAGATGACGACTCATACGATGATGCTGATGACTATAAAGAACGGGACGATGATCTGGATATAGATAGTTACATTAAGGACGAAGATTATGCCGGGTATAAAATGCAGGGCGATGGCAATTATGCCGAAGATGACCGCGACATGCCGCTGGCCACCAGCTCGAGCCTGACCGACTCACTCCTTCAACAGTTTGGCTATTTAAACCTGACCGAACAACAGCGCATTGTTGGCTTACAACTCATTGGCAGTATCGAAGCCGATGGGTATATCCGGCGCTCGTTGCAGGCTATTGTCAATGACCTCGCCTTTGCCCAAAATGTGTTTACGGACATTGATGAAATTGAACGTATCCTGCACAAAATCCAATCGTTCGATCCGCCGGGCATTGGGGCCCGTACGCTTCAGGAGTGCCTGATTCTGCAACTTCAGCGTAAAGATCAGAGCGATCCCTGCATTGGCTTAGCGATCCGGATTATCGACGAATTCTTCGATGAATTCTCCAAGAAACATTACGACAAGATTCAGCGCCGATTGAATATTAGTGACGATTCCCTCAAGCGGGTCATCGACATTATTATCAAATTGAACCCCAAGCCGGGCTCTGTTGAAGGCGAATCGGGCACAGCCCAATACCTGGTTCCCGATTTCATTCTGACTAACAACGGGGGCAAACTTGAATTAACGCTGAATTCAAAAAATGCCCCAGAGCTGCGTATCAGCCGCTCCTTTGCCGACATGCTCGACACCTACGACAAGAGCAAAAAGCAGAATAAGAATCTGAAAGAAACCGTGTCGTTTGTCAAGCAGAAGCTGGACGCGGCCAAGTGGTTCATCGACGCCATCAAGCAACGCCAGCAAACCTTGCTTCGCACCATGAACGCTATTGTTCGTTTCCAGTACGATTTCTTCCTTACGGGCGACGAGTCGCGGCTCCGTCCTATGATTTTGAAGGACATCGCAACGTTGATCGACATGGACGTCTCGACCGTATCGCGGGTAGCGAACAGCAAAGCCGTTCAGACTGAATTTGGTATTTATCCACTTAAATATTTTTTCTCGGAAGGAATCTCGACCGATACGGGCGAAGATGTCAGTAGCCGTGAAGTGAAGAATATACTGAAAGATTTGATCGATGCCGAACCGAAGCTTCACCCCCTATCGGACGATAAACTCGAAAAGATTCTGAACGATCGGGGCTACAATATTGCCCGCCGAACAGTGGCCAAATACCGGGAACAGCTTAATATCCCCGTAGCTCGGTTGAGGAAACAATTATAAAAATTATGAATTATGAATGAAAAATGATGAATGCCAGTAGTATGTAAGTTTAACTTTGCACTATAGTCTGCTGTTAAGTTGGCAAGGCATTTATAATCGCTCCGGCGACCCGGTCATCATTCATAATTCATCATTCATCATTGACAACGTCTTTCGCCCGCTTCCTTTCGGTCGTTCTCCATCCGCTGCTCATGCCGACATTACTATTCGGCGTGTTGCTGTTTCAGGCACCTGGTGTTTTGGGGATGGATGCCTTCTCCATCTCTTTACGACTTAGTCTGCTAGTGCTCATTTCTGTCGGCACATTTGCCGTGCCTGCGCTGCTGATTTATTACCTCTTCCGCAGTGGCTATGTACAGAGCTTACAGTTGGACACGTTAGCTGATCGTCGTTTACCGTATTTCTTAACGGCCTGTGTCTATCTATTTCTTGCCTATCTATTCATGTTTCGGATGCAGCTCGTGTCAACGATTGCTCCCGAAATTGGGATTTTAGTAGGAAGTATTGCGGTCTCTATTCTCCTCGTTGGCCTAATTAGCCTATCCTGGCAAATTAGTGCCCACAGCGTTGGTATCGGTGGTGCTATAGGAGCTATTGCTAGCCTGATGCTCAAATTCAGTATAACCGATCTGTTTTTTCCACTACTTATTCTGGTAATCCTAACGGGTTTTGTTGCCAGCGCCCGGCTCAAACTCAATGCCCATACACCAGCCCAAATTGGCGCCGGTCTGGCTTTGGGTGTAGTTGTTAGCTGGCTAACGGTTCTCTGGCTTCTATAAAAAATCGGTTAACCTAGTAAATCCTAAAACCATGTACGAAAACCTTCTTTACGAGTTGTCCGATTCGATTTGCCGAATTACGCTCAATCGTCCACACGTCTACAATGCTCTTAGTCCGGGGTTGATTCGTGATATCACGGCAGCCATTGAAGCTGCCGGGGCTGACGAACAGGTGCGGGTTGTCGTGCTTACTGGCGCGGGCGATAAAGCATTTTCATCGGGTGCCGATCTTAAAGAAGGCATTACTCAGGCTGCATCATCGGGTGGTCAGCTTGCCCTTGGCGACTCTCTACGGAGTACTTATCACCCTATGATTCGCGCCATCCGAAACCTACCGAAACCTGTAATCGCCCGTGTCAATGGTGTAGCAGCCGGAGCAGGCTGTTCGCTAGCTCTGGCTTGCGACGTGATCATCTGTGCCGACGACGCCTATTTTAGCCAGATATTTGTCAACATAGGTTTGATGCCAGATGCGGGATCAACATTTTTCCTCCCTCGTCTCATTGGCCCACAACGAGCGTTCGAGCTTTGTAGCACTGGTCGGCGGGTGTATGGCCCGGAAGCGGCCCGATTAGGGCTGGTTGGTCGTTCAGTTCCGGCTGCGGGTTTGGATACCGCTGTCGACGAAATCGTGGCTTATTATGCGGTTGCCCCTACCCTCGCCATTGGTGCTATGAAAAAAGTTTTGAATCAATCCTTATATTCCGACCTTGACCACCAACTCAACCAGGAGGCTGATAGTCAGGATCAACTGGGTCGTTCGGCTGATGCAATGGAGGGTATTAGTGCCTTTTTGATGAAGCGCAAAGCAAATTTTTCAGGCAAATAGATTGACAACTAATTTTTTTCTCTCTACTTTTGCACTCCCAATCAACGGGAAATGCTTCATAGCAATGCATTCGTAGCTCAATTGGATAGAGCACCTGACTACGGATCAGGAGGTTTGGGGTTCGAATCCCTACGAGTGCACTGGATACTTCAAATTCAGCCTAAAAAGCCCACTAAATGTGGGCTTTTTGCGTTTCCAGGGCCTATTTCTCTCTCGCTCAATTTCCTACAACGGTGTAACTTTCGGGGTGTACCTAAATTTTCTTGGGGTGTACCTAATTAAGTGTCAGAGTGTTCAAAAATGAATGCTTGAATATGTAACCATATATTCGTTTTAGGGCATACTTATTGGTTCATTAACTAGATTTTAATTTCTTTTTAAGTATCTTTTAATTACCAATTAGTTTTCATGTTTCGTAAAAAATGCGCGTTCTGTTCATCAAACGCAACAGTAGAAAGAGTCAAAGTGTTAAGGCCACTATCTACTGTAGAATTAAAATAGACGGTATTCCGGCTAATGATTTCTCCACCTACATTAAAGTTGAATCGTCAGAATGGGACTCTGAAAAACAGCGTATCAAAGGTAAAAGCCTAAGAGCCAATGACGATAATTCAAAACTATCGCTAATCCAGTCAGATATTACCAGGCTGTTCTTACAATTCGAGTCAGCGAACGAACCAGTCAGCGCTCAACATTTAGCGGATCTGTACACCAATAAACAGAAACGCACCCATACATTTTGGGAGCTGGTAGATTTATTTGAGCAACATATAGCCGCCACTTACAAAAACAAAGGGACACGGCGCAACTATCAGACCCGAATCGACAACATTAAACTGTTTCTTGAAGAAAAGAAATGGAAAAAACTGGCTGCTGATCGTTTTACGCTCGGATCTGCCGATGAATTTGTAAGATGGGCTAGAAAGCGTAACCTAGACAATAATTACATAGTACGGCATACACAGGTACTCAAAAACATCACGGAGGATGCCGTTAGACGCGAAATTTTGAAACTTGACAAACTGGCCGCTTTTGTCCTTAAGAAAAAGGAAAAAGTAAACATTGACCATTTGACCCGCTCAGAAATAAACGACATAGCCACTTTTGACTGGAGGCCAGAAATCCGCCGAATTGTGGATTTGTTCTTATTCTCGGTTTACACCGGCCTACACTATGAGGATGCCCAAACGCTAACCCCTAACGATGTGCGTAAAGGCGTTGATGGTCGGATCTGGCTTTTTAAAGTGCGCGGCAAATATGCTGAATCGGATTTCTTTGTCAATGAATCGGTTCAGGTTGTTCCACTGTCGGCTCCAGCGCTGGCCCTGATTGAAAAGTATAAGGGCGTAGAGAATTTGGCCTAAAATCAGTAATTCAGGCTATAACGATTGGTTAAAGCAAATTCAACACATGGCTGGCATCCGGCTAAACCTAACAGTGAAGATCACCAGAAAGACGTTTACCAATGTGATGCTTAACGAACTCGGAGTTTCGGAGGAAAGTGTAGCGGCAATGCTTGGCCATAGCACGACGAAACACGTTAAATACTACGGTAAGGCCAACGAGGAACGAGTGGCCAGGGAAGTTGTATATAAATAAAAAAAGGCAGTGGAAGCCTGTACAGGCTTCCACTGCCTTTTTATGACGAAAGCTATACTTCCTCTAACACACCACCTTCACTATCATCATCATTTCCTGGATTTTGATTAGGCGAGTCATTACCATCAGATGCATCTTTTTCTTCACTCTTATGAAAGCCGTAAGCTTCATTAAGATCGTAAAACGCCATAAATGCATCAAAGGGACTACCACCTGTTTTAACCCAATCAGCAACAGCATTAAATGCAGGCTCCATAAAAGTTGAGATAAAACTCATTCGGCCATCGCTACCCCGTTTTCCACGAGCATCTAAAGCTTTTCCACGATTTAAGAAAAGGTTCTTTTCGTCATAGACCGTTTGGCGAAGCTTTTTATTCTTCTTACCAGAAGGCAGATTATCCATTAACATTTTCCTCATACTGTAGTATAAGGCGTAAGACTTATCTGGATCGGCAGTATCACTCAGTATACTCGCATCAAATCCAACATCTTCGCTTCCTAATTCTTCATCAGGAAATAGAGAGCCCTGCTTACCTTCTGGATTCTGTTTAGCTTGATCAAGTAGTTTCTTGATTTCTTCCAAACGTTTATCTTGGCTTTTTTCGTCGTCCTTACGTTCGTTAGGGTTGTTTTGTCCTTCGTTTTCCATGGATAGTATATATAATTAATTATTGTTATCAACCGAAGCCAATAGGCGCTGTTTAATATTCTCGATTTCTTGAAAAATCGACTCCTTATCGAAGGGATTGGACTTTACAGCCTTAACGGCTTTCTCTGTCTTACCAAAGTACTTTTGAAAGACTCCGTATAGATTTTTACCCTCTTCTTGCTTTTTCTGATAACAGAAAAAGCTATAGATAATAGATGGATGCACTCGTTTATCTTGTGCGTATTGAGATACTGCCATCGGAGCATTAATTAGGTGCTTGATATAGTTCATATACTCCTGCGGAAAGAGCATTTCCCTTGCAAACCGATCAGCATCCGCTTCCTTCATCAATAAATTATCATCAGCCCCATCTTCCGTTAGGTGATATTTGAAAGCTTTAAGATGATTGAAGTCAAATAACACATGAAATAGCTCATGCATGAGAGCAAACCATAGGGTGGCGTAATTATCATTAAAATCCGTAATAGCTATACATGGCTTACCATTTACGACAAACGTCGCCCCCCGTACCTTCGCTTTGAGTACTGATGGTTGAACGATTACTGTCACACCGGCTTTATATAAAGCCTTAATTACAGTAACGAGGCCTTTTTCTTCATATCTTGTATAAGGCCTAATACTCTGCACTAGAGTTAATAGCGTATCTCTATCGTATTCATTCGGGTTCTCCAGTTTTTCAAACTGAAAAATAGATGATCGAACCCAAAACTCCCTCATCTTATCATCAGACTTCTGGTGCTTGCTGAATAAGACATGGCCTACTTCATGAGAGTAGTCGAATATTGTATTTAAATGAAAAAAACTAACAATACGATTCTCAATACTGTCAAAATCTGACACCGATTCAATAAAGCCCTGATCCTTTAGACCTTTCAAATCAAAATTATTCAGAATATAATATGCTTTCCGAGCCTTCTCGATCTCTCCGATGTGTTCTGATTTAAGTGAACCAACGTAAATTTTCGTTAACTCTGCTACGTCTATATTGAACAATTGGCTGATTTTAACAATCGTAAAATAGTCCAACGATTCAATGTCACCCTCCGAAATGCGTTTTAGCGTGCGGTAAAAAGTATTCTTCGTAATACCTAAAATCTTAGACATCTGGTAATCTGTGATGCCTAATTCTACTCTCTTCTTCTCTATTAACTCTGAAAATTGCGGGAACCCCTTGCCTTCCAGATGCCTATAAATGTCCGTGAGATATTGATCTTCTATGTTTCCCATTTTTGAACCTATTTATATAGACAAATATAGTCCATGTAATGCATTTTTCCCAAAAATGGGAAATAAATATATCAAATATTTATTTCCATAAGTCGGTTGCACCCTCAAAAACAGCAAAAGGCCTCACAATGAGGCCTTTTGCTGTTCACCACCCCCCACTTTTGCCCATTTTTTCCTTTATCGACCCCGCCCTTTATCATTTTGGAACTTTCCAAAATCGCAGAATGCGAATATATGAAACGGCTCCCCGCCAAATTTGGAAAGTGTCAGCGGTTCAGAAATAACTTAGGTCGAAGTCCCCACCCATCTGGCTCATGCGTCCCCCTTTCATCTTCCAAAGGATATAGTTGATATGGTCCTAAAAATCCGGACACGAAACTTTTTTAACTTCGTGTACCATGAACCAAT
>NZ_BAAHBI010000026.1:0-1997 GCF_054776755.1 Spirosoma litoris
GTGTTATATTAGTCACTCAAAATAAGCCCTAAAATTGTCAAGCTATTTCAGGGCGATACAAATCAGAAGATTCTAATTGATCCTGACTCACTTTATGCCAATTACATTGATACGGGTTCAGCGATGGCTAAAGTAGTTACTAAGACTTATAATCCGGACGGAGACTACCCCCCAACTAATTACACTGGAAAAATATTCAGGGTGGACTTAATAATTAAAGACGGTCGTGCTGAGAAATGGCCAATGTACGTTTTTAGCAATGAATGTAAAAAGATAGTCATCTATCAAACAGCTACTTATAACACACCGAATAAGGTAGGTTTTATTCTAACAAGACCATGAGCTTAACTGTGATGGCTCATTAGATGTGGTACAGTTTGGCCGTTTTTATTTTACCTGAAAAATATAAATTGCCAATTTAAAATATCATCCATTTCTTTTCATTAAACCTAAAATACGAAAGATTTGGTGGCTGAAAAACGCTCGTAACGTATTGGAGGGCGATTTTAAGAGTGTGTTGGGGAATTATAGTTGGTCTTCTGGTCCAATACGTTGTAACATCAACTGAATATTAGCCAAAAGTAGCCAGCCAACCGAAGAAGATAGTGTGTACTCGTAATCTTTAATGGTTCGCCGAAAGAAATTAGTCCAAGCAATAGTTCGTTCCACTACCCAACGCTTAGCAACTGGCACGAAGCCCTGAGCCGATTCAGGACGTGAAGCTCGCTCAAAATTAATGCCCCATCTGGTTAATTCCTTTGCAAAAACGCCACCGTAAGCTCCATCACCAAACACCTTTTCGACCCGGTCACCGTACCACAAAACGTCACTTACCAAAGCCAATGAAGCGGGCCCATCAGCTTCATTAGCCGCATGCACATGAACTGCCCACAACCGCCCGCCCGTATCGACTAATAACTGGCGTTTGCGACCGTTAACTTTCTTATGTGGGTCGAGGCCTCGATATTCACAAATCATAGGCGCTAATTTAACGCTCTGACTATCAACACAAAAAACAGATGGATACGCTTCGCGTTTCTCCTGCTTTCGATCCAGTTGATTCAACTCCCGGTTGATTCGTTCAAGCGTTCCATTGGTTTTCCAACAGTCGAAATAGTAATATACGGCCTGCCAATGGGGATATTCATTGGGTAAATTTCGCCATTGACAACCCGTGCGAAGTAACCACAAGATGGCATTCATGACCTGGCATAGATCAAGTTTTCGTTTGCGTTCAAGGGGTAAAAAGGGCGATATTGCAGCCCACTGGTAGCTGGTCAGTTTAGTAAACTGTTTGGTCATCTGCTTGTAGTTTGGCGACCACAAAGGTGACACAGCTACCAGTCTTTTTCAATTCCCCAACACGCTCTAATAGATGGGAAAAGTCACTAACCTTAGCAGCTTCAACTGCTAGTTTTTTAGCTTTAGCTGTATCCATAAAAATTTGGCAAGATACTGACAAACGTCAAATAAACTTAGCCACGCTAAGTTTATTTGAGAAATTTAGAGATGATCGTTTTCACGATATCAGGCATAGAGCATGGAAAGTGAAAAATAAATGGGATAACCAAAAAGGATATAAAGAGAAATTCGAAAAAGCTGCGTTTCCAGAAGATATGTTATCTAAAAATGAGGCTGTTTAAACTTTCTTTTTTACCAAGAAAAGGGTATGTTTTTTTGTCATTCCGACGCAGGAGGAATCTTCGGGATGAGGAATATTTGCGCACCCGAAGATTCCTCCTGCGTCGGAATGACAAAAAAACACTCAATTCCCACCTATTTTTAAAAGTTTAAACAGGTTCAATAATAAAATTTCTGAAGAAGTAAAAGTTGTACGTGATTTATTTGAATTTTTTGCTGTCCTAGGGGGATATAATGGAAGTGAAGATGCCCTTAAAATTTGTAGTTTCTTTTATTATGGCTGGTGGAGAAAGTTCTTATACTAAATCAGATTGATAATGACGTATTTTCGATGTAGGGAAAACAACTTAACGAAA
>NZ_BAAHBI010000027.1:0-47146 GCF_054776755.1 Spirosoma litoris
TACCAAACTGTTTTATCAAACTCTCAAAAGTGAAGTGTCCGGCTAAATAGGACCACCCCAGCCGACCTAGCTGAAAAATTCAAAGTTAATGTGTCGCAATCTCTTCTCCGTCAGCTACAGACTCCTACCGTTTTTCATGAAAAACGTTGAAGGGCTCGCTCCTGTCGCAATCTCTTCTCCGTCAGCTACAGACTCCTACCCTCGTTAGCCCAGCAACCAGGATTTGATCTAGTCTGTCGCAATCTCTTCTCCGTCAGCTACAGACTCCTACCATTGGTTTAGTTGTGATCGCCATCAAAAGCGTAGATGTCGCAATCTCTTCTCCGTCAGCTACAGACTCCTACTAATTTTTTGTTCTTGTGACCGCAAGTTCATCAAAGTCGCAATCTCTTCTCCGTCAGCTACAGACTCCTACTGAGCCGAACTCAGAAGGTATTTGCCAATTTTATGTCGCAATCTCTTCTCCGTCAGCTACAGACTCCTACTCGTAGTGAATTACGTCCTCATCAAATACCGAGTGTCGCAATCTCTTCTCCGTCAGCTACAGACTCCTACAGCAAGGTAGGGTCAATTTGTTGTATATCAGTACATTGTATAGTGTTTCTTGCTGGCCCGAAAGGCCGTTTTTATGCATTTGCTTTAAAAAGGGTTATAAGATGAGGGTTAACGTCTGATTACAATGATATGACCAGTCAGGCGGTTCTTCGCCTAACCAATACGCTTTACGGGCATAGGCTTCTGCCAGAGGCATCAACATGAACTGAGTGGTACTCAGATTGGCCGAAGCTAGCCACCGTTCTACTTCCTTTACTAACTGCTGTTGACGTGAATCATCCAGACTACCCAAGAACACCGAACGCTGTAAGCGTTCCAGCCCATAGGCCAGTAAGCAGTTCGCTAATTTCAAGCGTAACTTGTCATCTTCAATATCATAACTAGCTAAATATAACATAGTTAGAAAGGCAAAGCAAACGATTCTACCTTATGGCGTAACTCATTGGCATACCGATAGATACTATTTTTTCGGGATGTTTGATACTGATGGAAAGGCTCCATGCCGTTTACGTATTCGTTCCAGCGAGGGATTAAGAATCGCTTGCCAATTCGATTCAAACAAACTCCTCCATCCGGCTTTCGATCCGTAAAATCGGCTTGCCACATATTGTCTAAGCATAAATCCAGTAGGAATCTATCTGCCCAGGGGCGAAAGGGTTCAATTAGATCAAAGGCCAGAGTTGGGGCATTGTATTCATCTACATGAAATAGACCCAGATAGGGGTCAAGTCCAGCCGCTAGGAGCGCATTTTCGACGGACGTATAAAGCATTCCGTATAGATAATTCAGGGCCGCATTGAAGGAATCAACGGCAGGCCGTCGGCTTCTTGACTCAAAGGTTAATGTGTTGGGAAGAGCAGCCGCAACCGCCTGCCAATATGCCCGAGCCTGACTGCCTTCTTTACCTAATAACTCCTGCCGGAGTGCAGATATGGGACATGTCAATTGATCGGGCGATAATAAAGGCTTTGTTGTCGTGATCTGACTAATGGCCTGTTCAATTGGCTCACTTGCAGATGGTCGTCGATTAAGCAGGTACCGAAGCACTTCTGTCTGTTGCTGATTCTTAAGGGCA
Source organism: Spirosoma litoris (assembly GCF_054776755.1). NCBI lineage: Bacteria > Pseudomonadati > Bacteroidota > Cytophagia > Cytophagales > Cytophagaceae > Spirosoma > Spirosoma litoris. The sequence continues at coordinate 1,631 of NZ_BAAHBI010000027.1, forward strand.
AAAACTTCTGCAATCCAGCCTGTAGCAACTGCACTATCAGAAAAATATACCTGATGCCGCCGGATGGTGGCAATCGTACCAAATCGCGGACTTTGTAACGATGCCTGTACATCGCCGATGGTATCGAAAAAGTAAATAGGTATCTGATGTTTGGCAGCCAGTTGGATAGCTCCTGAGCTTATCAGGCAACCCTGTGTTACGGCGATACTACTGACTTTGAAAGGCGATATAATTCGCTCAGTATTCTCATGCCGGATCATAAAACAGCGGTTTCGCAATTTCACGACAAGTCCTCTTGTGTCAAGTAAAAGTTGCATTGGGCTGAGTATTGATGATACAAATGGTTTTCAATTTCAGGGCGTCGAGCCGTCTCTTCTCCGTCAGTCAGATACTCCTAGATAATGGCAGTAGATTTAAGTACAAACTTATTTGAGTCGCAATCTCTTCTCCGTCAGTCAGATACTCCTAGCTGTCGTGTACATTCCACTGGCACTTCCAGGCGCCATGTCGCAATCTCTTCTCCGTCAGTCAGATACTCCTAGACTGACGGTAACTCCGGCAACATTTTCGACATCTCCGTCGCAATCTCTTCTCCGTCAGTCAGATACTCCTAGATTCTGACAGGCATACCACGCATCGTTGAAGCACCGTCGCAATCTCTTCTCCGTCAGTCAGATACTCCTAGCTTTTGGACATATGATAAAATCGTGTTCCATAGATCCGTCGCAATCTCTTCTCCGTCAGTCAGATACTCCTAGGTGGAAAAATTGTACAAGCTGTAGCGGCTGTCGTGTCGCAATCTCTTCTCCGTCAGTCAGATACTCCTAGAAGTCTTCAGCATGACGACTACAATTTTGAGTTAGTGTCGCAATCTCTTCTCCGTCAGTCAGATACTCCTAGCAAAGCACGGTGTAGCAGGTACGGATTCAGTTTTGTCGCAATCTCTTCTCCGTCAGTCAGATACTCCTAGTCGGCAGGATCGCTTTGGTGGCGATGGAGAAGGATGTCGCAATCTCTTCTCCGTCAGTCAGATACTCCTAGAGCAAGGTGGTGATAAGTCATTGTATACGAGCGTAATACATACTATTTTTTGCTGGTCTGAAAGGCCGTTTTTATGCATTTGAGTAAAACAGGGTATATAGGATTAATTGTAATCTTTTCTCAAGTACTCCATTGTTTTTAGTCAACCAATCGACCGTAACCTACGCGTGTTTTGGCGCCGACACCCAGCTCGCCAATGATAGCGCTGAACAAAATCTTACGCTGCTCAGGAGTAAGGCCCGCTTTGGTTCCCCGTAGGTCAAATTGAAATGTAATGGGTACCTCGGGCATTATTTTCAGGAACTGTATCGGGATTGGATTGGTAAATGGACTCATGCGGGGATTCTTCCGGTTACGGTGGGGCGTAATAAAATCATCGCCGAACAACTGACCAGCATGAGCAACTCCCCTCATATCTATGCCGATAAGTGCATCGTAGAAAATATCTCCTTCCGATAGGGGTATGTTTTCCTTAGAGCGCTCCTCATCTTTGAGGTGACCGAAGACCTCAGATTCTAAGGCCTCTATTTTTATGTCTGCACTCTGCTCAGCAGTTAACCCAACGCTCGATTGTAGAAGATATTGAATAAACGCTTTTGCCCGATGATGCAATTGATTCCTGTCGGGATTACCAGGGAATGCACTCCTGAGTAAGCCCTTCACAGATGATCCGGGTATGATGGGTAGTCCCGTTGTATAATCGAACGAAAAGCCTAGTTTAAGTTCATCCTTACTCCCCGTTTCGTGCCGATAGCCACTGCCAACCAATAAACCGGGATAGGTAGTTTTCAGACTGAATCGACCCGAGCTGGGGCCAACTAGCAGGGAGTTCAGTGCATCCCGATACTGATTGGCGCGAATGGCCAATAACTCGGCTTTATGGGTATCCAGCCCGGTAAAGGTATACCAGGGCTTTTCAGGTGCTTTACCCCGTTCGGTAGGGAGAGGAGCCTGGGAGCGGAAGTAGTCGTAAAAGTATTTCCAGTGTAGGTTTACAGGTGCAGGCATAGCCCAATGGGGTTATTGGTTCATTTTTTCTTTATCCATGGGAAAGGTTCGCAAGGCCATTTTTAGGGCCACAGCAGCATTCATTACCTCTTTCCGACGCTTATTCTTAAGGCGGAACGTCTCATCGACAAATGCTTTCAGGTCACCTATTCCTTGAGGGTCAAGTAAATAGGCAATGGCTTCGACAACCAGTGATCGATTTCCTTCAGCTCCGTCGCCTGTGTTCAAATACAACACTAAGGCTGGCAATACTCCCGACTGCCGAACATCGACGCCAAAGGAAGATATATAGCCATTGTAAACACCCGGAACTTTCCCATTAATTAGAAAATGTTTTTGGATATAGGTTCGTGCAGGTTCTAAATACTTCTCAACAGCAGTCATAATTTATCAGGTTAATGAATCTCTTCTCCGTTAGTCTGCTACTATTACCCAACATTATTACCTGGAGTCAAGCGTGTAGTCGACGATGGGTCGCAATCTCTTCTCCGTCAGTTAGGCCCCCCTATACGACCGGATGGTTATTTCACACTATCGGCATTTATGTCGCAATCTCTTCTCCGCCAGTTAGGCTCTCCTATATCGTGGGACTTCTATCCCTGTTTGCAAGCAGCATGTCGCAATCTCTTCTCCGTCAGTTAGGCTCTCCTATATGAATTCAACTCCCTCATTTACCGCGATCAGTGTCGCAATCTCTTCTCCGTCAGTTAGGCTCTCCTATACGACAAGAATCAGAATCCTTTCAAGACAATCACATGTCGCAATCTCTTCTCCGTCAGTTAGGCTCTCCTATACCGATGTGACAGTGCTTGATTACAATGACAAATGTCGCAATCTCTTCTCCGTCAGTTAGGCTCTCCTATGTGGGAATTCAGTTCGGGCGAAAAGTGGATTGCTGTCGCAATCTCTTCTCCGTCAGTTAGGCTCTCCTATCATGGATCGTTACTCACAAAGGTAGTGCGGTTCGCGTCGCAATCTCTTCTCCGTCAGTTAGGCTCTCCTATTTCGCTAATGTGCAGGCTCAATTGAAAAACATTACGCTGTCGCAATCTCTTCTCCGTCAGTTAGGCTCTCCTATGTGGGAATTCAGTTCGGGCGAAAAGTGGATTGATGTCGCAATCTCTTCTCCGTCAGTTAGGCTCTCCTATAACGAAAAATTGTGATCGTAGCCAAAGGGATGAACGTGTCGCAATCTCTTCTCCGTCAGTTAGGCTCTCCTATAGCAAGGTGGAGATAAGTTGCTGTATACGAGCGCGGTATGGGTCATTTTTTGCTGGCCCGAAATGGCGTTTTTATGCATATGGTTTGAACGGGGTATATACGTTAAGTTGTTATCACTCTGCGAAGCATACATTGGCCGTAACCAATAGTTGCATTGGCACCAATTTGCACCCGGCCATTAGCCGTCGAAAGGGCTTGGTCGAATGCTGTTTCGGTATCTGGATGGCGTACAAACAGCGAAAAACGGCTCTGACGAGGGACGATTTCTTCATACCAGAGATTTACACTCCGGCCATTTTCAAGGTTGTTACGGGCAATGACCGGTAAACGTTCGGCTACCTCTTTCAGCGTAGTATGATCAAAGAGGGCAATATGCTCATAGCCTAAAACTGTTTTCAGGGCTTGCCGTACGGTTTCATTAACGACCGATTTGGCCTTGTATTCATCCAGATAAAGATCGCCTGCAAATGTCTGCGGAGTTAGAGCTATTGGCTCGTCTGGTTGCGGGGCCAGTGCCTTGAGGGCTGTCAGTAAATCAGCCGCAGGGGTATATGGAATTCCAAATAATGATAGCTGGTCGAAACAGTCGATCAGGACTTCTTTAGAAGTCGCCAGAAAATAAGGCAAATGACTACTGCGCACGGGAAGCGCTAATAATCGGGCTTCGAAAAACTGATGAGAGCCCTGTTTTAATTCCTGATTACCATTTCGTTTCGAATCGTTCCCAAAAATTGTGTTGACAACGGTGTCGTCAATGCCTTCCTGGTGTTTAAACCACTCCCGAAAAGCGCCTTTCAAACTCGACGCCTGGATTACGGGTAAATTCTCGATAGGGTCACGCTGGACCTCCTTGTCCACAATATCATAATTTGTATCGCCCCGTCCGGCATGGAGGTGGGTTAGGCATTGGAGTAAATACCAGTCGCAGGTTTGTGCAGGCATGGGTCGAAAGGGTTAAGCAGGTTGAAATAAGGTTGCGGATTGTCCGGTCAGGTGGTACGCGTTATAACCAATCTGGCAGAAGTGGATGGGTTTTTCAAGTGCCTTACATAAGGCTGGCATCTGGTCGGCAGTTGTATACAATACAGACCCCCGTTCGAGTAACTGATATTTTTTTGCTTTCTGCGGACTCGTCACATCACCTTTGGCCGAACGGTTGAGATTGGCGTAGTTTTTCACGGTTACGCTAGACTCGATTGGGCGAAAATCAACGGTTTCCGTAATGGCAAAGTCGCATTCTTTATAAATTTCATTGGTTACAAACGCATCACTCAGCAGGGTCAGCCGAAGACGTCCGTCTATAGCAGGGCGATTGGGCAAGGCAAAAAAATCAACTACATTACCAGCAGGCGACATGGTTAGCCGAAATGGACGACCTTCGCCCCCTAACGTAGCCCAGCAATTGGTCAGTAAATGATCCGATAGTTTGGCTGCTGCTTCCTTAGCTAGGTAGGCAATGAACGCAAACGACCAGTTCTTATTAGCAAAGCGGTAGTAGGTCTGTTTGTAAAATCCCTGATCGTCTTCGGCGCGTTGATCAGTTTTTAGTATCCCCTCCTGTATCTGAGATTTGTATGGGCTTTGTGCCGCAGTCTTTTCATCATAATCCAGCGGGCATAAATTATTTTTAGCATCGATCAGTTGTCGTTTCAACCCTATCTTCGGATCATAACCACTTACTACATGTGGTATTTGTTGACGAACACCTTGTCCCACCAATGAAGAAACCGACTGAGTTCTCCATTCCAGAGCCATCCCCTGATCTTTGGGGGCCATTACGAAAGGCGTATCCTGGTGCGTGTGCTTATCCTGGTGCAACCAGAATAAGGGCGATAGGCCATGAATATGTCCGTATGAACGCGCTTGATTGGTTTCGGCTGTGTGCTGAAAACTTCGTTTGCCAATCCAGTCTATGGCTTCCTGTGGTATGGATTTTTGTTTGGACGCTAACCAGCCGTTGGCTTCGAGCAATTTATACCGAAGTATACCCAGCAATGCAGTTTGCTGTGGATACCGATTCGACTCGACAAAGTAATTGGCCGTAACGTTTTTCTGCGATCGCTCGCCATCATAGCCAAAGGTTCGCTCACCTCCGAAGAAAAACGTATCTACGGGCTTCAGCCTGAACAGATAAGGAAGACTAGCCATCGGTGTTAGTTGAGTTCAGTAGAGGTTAGAAAGCGATGAGTCCGTAAGAGTGCGTAAGCTGCATCCATTGCCAGGGCTGCGTTAGCGTGTTCTGCAAAGCAGGCATTAAGCAAACTAACAATAGCCGCAAGAAATAGACGGGTATGACTTTTATGGATGTCTTCGTTGAAATTGTTATCAAAAAAGGCCTGTAAGGCACTATTGTCGTGGCCAATTAATTGAAGAAGTTTCCGATTCTCATGAAGTTTATGAACGATCGAACTGAGCATCTGGCCGTCTTCTTCCGAGGAAAACTGAAGCAAGGCCATAAGCTGGTCGAACGAAGCACTTTTCAGTCGAAATGCACCGCCAAAAGGTTGCCCGCTATGTTTTTGCACTCGCAGCGCAATGGTATTCTTACCGTCTATGTGTTTGGCCACACCAAAAAGCTGATGGGCAGCAGCTTCACGAGCTTCGTATAATGGAAATTTATAGTAGGTTACCGATACCCCAAAAGAAAGCGTTGGATGAGGATCACCTGTGGCTACAGGAAACTCTTGAAAGGTTTTTGTGAACAGCGTATCTAACCTGCTCAATAGGTCAAACAAGGTTTCCTGCTGATACAATAAGGGGGCAAAGAACAGTAAGTCATCCCCGCCTGCATAAATATTCATCCCCCCAAACGCAACGACTTCCTTGACAGCGTTGAGGGCAAATTCGCTTAGTTTTGTAGAAAATTTCGCATAATCTGCTGGTTTCAGGTTCGCAATTACTTTGCCAACATTATCCCCATCGGCTTGTATAACCGCGATGTATTTATGCGCAGGCCGAAAGATTTTAGCCGGTGTAGGCGTGAGGGTTGCTCGGTAATTAGCCGTTAGGTAACTAATCAGGCTGGTTTCATCGGAAGCCAATTCTGATTCGTCTAGTTCTTCTGCTTCAGCAATCTGGGAGAAGCTAGTCATTTGATTGGCCTCTGCCTTATTATACTGAAACCCTGTTCGCTTTTCTTTTAAACGATCATAGGGCCGAAGTCCTAGTTGACTGAAGTCTCGGGTAGCTACTTCCAGGATAGTTTCGAAACTGTGCTGCTGCTCTCTGAATCCATCCTGCACCAAAAATGACTTAGTAACCCGGTCGAACAACTGGCGGAGAAACGGCTCATCGGTTGAGTTGAAGTTGTGTTGCAACTCCAGACTATCCAGATGCGGCATAATTGTCAGAATAACGTTTTGCGTCGCTGGATCAAGGGGTATTTCTAAGGCATAGAGTTTAAAGTAATTTTTAAGAAATGCCAGCACTGGTCCAGTAATACCGGCAGTGCGTTGCATCTGGGTGGCAAGGTATACCAATGTCTCTTCAAGGATTTTCTCTAGCTCGGGCAGTTGATCTGGCGCTTTGGTTTCGAAAATAAAGCGGTCTGGAAATATCCCTACGCCATAGGTAGACGTCTGCTCTCCCAGAATAGAAGGAAGGATAAAGTTGCCAGGGATACGTTCATTCTGTAAGATGCGCCTGGTTATTTGCTTTACCAGGTAAGAAAACAAATAACTCGATGCCCACAACTCGCGGGTATAACGGGCACCAGCCATCGTTTGATAGATCGGCCCGATGGTAAAGGCGAGGTAGTTAGGCATTTTTTGGTGGGGTATGGAATTTGAGTGAGCGAAGAACTTGCTTGATTACAGGAGAATGATTCCGGTTTTCCCGCTGTATATCTTTCTCAATTCTAGGTGCGTAAACATCCTTAATGTATTGAAAAAAAGCGGATAGGCCGAAATAAGGAGCGGTCGAAAATTCCGTAGTAGGACTATCTTTGATATTAATTGATAGCTTAAAATTTTGACTCAAAAATTCAATGGGAATCGGCTCATAAGAAACAAAAACATTAAATTCCGTTTTGCTTAACCGAATAGGTTTGAACATAATAGGAGACTTGAATCGTGCAATCTGACCTGATTTATGATCCTTTTCGAGAGTAACTTGCTGGTGTTTCCAGTTAGTTGTTGAGGCCAATCCTAATAGATCACGAAATAAAATTTGAGGTTGCTTTGCAGGTTGATTATGCTGCTGATCTTCTTTCGCTGCATCTACGTATTTTTTGATGGCAGGCTTATCCCATTCAATAGCCAGCGGAGTGTATTGTCTAATTAACTCTTTGTGAACATCTGGTTTAAGTGCTTTCAGGAAATCAGCTTTCCATTTGCTGTGGACATACGAATCTAAAGCAGCCGTAATAACAGGTTTAGGTAGTTTAATGCCATTCCGTAATGACATCCAGAAAAGGCTGATGTGTTCAAAAACTTCTTTAGTCTGGTCAATTGGTTCTAACTTACCATTAACAGGAACCGTAAAACTTAGCAGATTACGGGCGTTGTCTGTCGAGGGAGGAAGGTCAGGTAATAAAAGTGTCCCGTTATCATTTACTGCAGTAAAAGAGCCAAATCCTTTTGATTGCCGTGTACCAAAATTTTTGCGGCATAGAAAAATAGGAAAATGCTGTTTCAGCAGAATTATTAACTCTTTGTGCAGACAGAAAATCTTAACGTTAATATCGCTATCAGTTAATAATAGCGTCCAGTTTTTACCAGGCTGCTCATTAGTAATGGGTTCGTTTTCGCCTAAGTTCCCGAAGAAACATGGATATTTTTGACCTTTTCTTATGGGAAAGCCTCTAATTGGGCCTGAGCATGAAATGTGGATTTTATAATCAAATGGCCGTTCTTCTCTCTTGAACTGATGCAATAACTCGTTTTCTCGTTTTTCTGTATAGCCGACAATAAAACTCTTGCCCTGCTCAAAATTATTCTTGAAAACTCGCTGCCATAAGTACTTGTCAAAAGCCGGTTTCAATTCGCTCACCCGCAGCAGTGCTCCTGGCTGGTCGGCCTGGAAATGGATCATAGGCGTGTGCTGCCGTAGGGTAAAAGTGGCGTGGAATTCGTCGTTTTTCATTGGGTTTTGTTGTTAAGGACACTGGCGGTTTTAGGAGTACTAACAGTGGGTTGCTTAATAGACTGTCGAAGCAAGCGGATTTCATTACGAAGGCTGTCAATTTTTTCAGTAGCCGTAGAGTCGATGACAGGTTGTGTCTGTGTGACTTTCTCAGGTACAAGCAGTGTACCGATTGCAGGAGTAAGAACCAACAGAACTATGAGCGCAAGAAACACACGAAAAATCCATGCATTAGGCTTGAATTCGCTGGGTTTGGCAAAAAAGGCCTTATATCCAATACAGAAGAGGGCAAAAAAGGCAAAACCAATTAAACCGAACTCCCAACCGTTAATAGGTACATGGTTGAAATCGAGGATGCCCCAGCCGAGATAACTGAGCAGAAAACTAGGTACTAAAAATAGGCCTCCCAACAGGCTTACTCGCTCCAGTGTTACACGCTGGGTTTCACTATTGGCGGTCTGGACATAATTGTTTAGCTCGCTAATTTCTCGCTTTACATCACTGGCTGTTTCCAAAAGCCGCATTTGGGCATGGAGCATATCATACAGTTCAATACCTTGCTCCTGCGCTGTGACTTCCTTAAAAAAGAATCGATTATCAAACTGAATATAACTGCGATTAAGCTCTTGTACCTGATCGCTGATAAATGCTAGCTCAGTGGTATTTTTTAGCCGCCTAGATACATAAGAAACCTCACCTGAAAAGCGAAGTAAAGCTGCTCGTTGTACTAAGCCGATAAGGGCTAAACGGGTATAAATATTAGTTAAGTGGACACTCAGAACACTACTAGCAAAATCTCCTTCGTCAGTTAAAATAACAAACGTATAGCGGCTAACCCCAAAGAGTGTTTTTTCGGGTGCCCAGCGGGTATACGTTGTTTGTTTCAGCAATGTATTTTTTAGTACGGGGTCGGGGCAGGTTAAATCCGTGTCAACAAATACGTACCGATACCAGAAATCTTTTTGTTTCGTCAAGTCATATTGGGTATTGGTCAATACCGCCAATTCATGAACAAGCTGATTTCGTCCATACCAACAAAGCACGAACATCCGATCATCCAAAACTGGCTCAATACGGATACCGACGCTGGCAATAGGTAATTTTTCAGCGAAAAAGACAGAATCCGTTTTCAGCCCACTATCCAACAGCTGGAGAATATGCGGGGGTAAGTAAGAGGGAGAGTTTGCATAATCCTGAACAAAATTGGACTGGATGTTTAGCGACTTATCCTCATTGAGGAGCTGGATTGAGCTGGCCAGGAAACTATTTTGGGGATACTGCAAATTAAACCCAGGTCCTATGTACTGGGGGTATAACCGCCGACCGAAATCGTTGATTTGTAGAATATCCTCTGGTTCGCCGTATGTGTCGTTTTCCAGCGAAAAACTAAGTACGCCAACGCCTAAATCGTATACGTTGAGGGTTACCGACCTCAGTGCCAGAGTAAAGGTTTTTTCGAAGGCAATTTTGTCAAAATGTGGCCAAGCTTTTTTTACAATGGTAATCTGATACGTAGCGTTCTGACCAAGTTCATAAGTATATTGTTTGTAGGACCGATAATTGGCATCAGGGAATATTGCTTTACGAACGAACGGGTAGAAATAGGTCCAAGCATTGTAGTGTTCAGGCGTATCAGTCTTAAAATCGACAATCTCACTCCAGCGAGAAGCGTCCTTAGTTGTCAATTTTTCGTGGAAAGCGGCTAAATCGGTTCGCTCTCCATAGGGTGTTTTGCTAAGATCTTTACCAATATATTTGACATCCCATCGAAAGGGGAATTGGAAGACATGCTTACTGTGCATACTAAAAAAGGTGTGGCGTAAAGGGATAATTAGGGGTGGGAATTTATAAAAAATTACAATTCAACTGGCTCATTAATCCTAAATTGATTAACCGGTTTCTGCTGGCAGGTTTTCTTTGGTCCTTTATTGGGATGCGAGACTCATACCGAGGGCAATAACACTTGTTAACCTCGGAATACATCACTTATGGCATCCAAGGTGGAGTATATGAAGTCGACGTGGCTGATGAGTGGTTCGTTGTCTTTTACAAACACCGGAATGATGTGTTGATGCCGCACCTCGTCTAAACTGGAGACGAGGTTATTGGCTTCTATGAATGCCTGCGAAGACAATTGCTCTCCTACGATAGGTGTAAACGGGACAGGAAACAGGCCGATTTTAACAGGATTGTAGTCCATACGACATTAGCGGTAAAGTGATGTGATTGAGAATGACTGGGCGCGATCAACAGGCAACGCTTGGCTTTGAGTAACTTCATATATATTGGTTTAGACTGTGCTGACCCTATGCGGGCGGTAGTTTTCCAGCACGTCAGAGCCTTTGGCATCCTGTGCTAGGATATCAGGAAAGCCAATTCCATGTTAGTTAACTCTTGAACGTTTAACTAATCCGGAGTTAACTCAGGCCAGTTCACAGAAAAAGCCCGGGGGTAGGGGTATTTCAAAAAAGCACCGGGGGAGGGTATGGGGGGATTATCTGTTCGTGAAGGCAAAAAGTAAAAATGGGCCCTAAAAAATATTTTAGGATTTTTTTAAGAAAGGTGGCTTGGCTGTTGTAGAACTGTTTTGTATGTTATTGTAGACCTTCATTTGATGTTGTAGGAGTCAACAAGTTATGTCCTTTTAATCACCAGCCAAGAGTTGAATTTTGCCGAAAATTCATTTCTGGGGTGGCCAAAGGTCGCTAATATGTATGAGTTCTACAATATGCCTGAAAATATAAATATCTGAATATCAAAAAGTTGATCTTTAGTTGTGCATTGAGTACTGATAATAGTTCAGTAGTTTTGCTGCCTAAATACTAGCGCAAATGATGATCTCAGTAACCTCGCCGAAAGGGGGCTCCGGCAAAAGTACCTTGGCCTTTAACCTTGCTTCACTTTTTACCCGTGATGGGTATTTAACCTGTATTGCTGATTGCGATGATTCTCAGACGAGTTTGCGCTGGGGTCAGATTCGAGCTAGGGCTACAGAAGAGCTGCCTTCTGTAGATGTAATATGGACACCCGATGGTATAGTGGTGAATCAATTAAAACGACTCGGGCGTGAATACAGTGTGATCATCGTAGACTCGATGCCTACTTATGGCAACGCAGATACAAAGATTTTGAAAATGACCAATTATAATCTTATTCCTGTGCGGTGTTCTGGGCCGGATATCCAATCTCTATACACGTACATGAATCGAATTGAAGAGATGCGGGCTTACAGGGATATAAAATTAGAGACAGGTATTGTGATCAATCAATATAATGCCCAATCAAATATCGACAAATGGTATCATAAATGGCTTCAGAGTCAACCTTGGAAGCCCTTCCAAGAGTTAATTCATCACCGTGTCCCTCACAAAGAGCCATTTATTTACGGTATGGGTATCAATGAAATGTATGCACTTAGTCGAAAACGGGAATATAAAGCGGCAGCTGACGAAATGGAAGCCTTTTATCAGGCCCTCTTAGGGCAGTTACGGTCGACTCCCTACGGAGATTTATTTAAGAATTCCGGTCATAAATAACCATCATAGTTACTCGTTCAGCACCCATCGACCAGCCAATTTCGCAACTACAGATTTATGGTCAGCTGCATTGTATGATACAATTGGGCATTGACCAAATCAGATAATTATAGCCATTTGCTAGGTATTACAGTAGCAGTCGGCATGTAGGGCGCTTAGCGTCTTGGTAGAAGTAGAGAGTACGGATATATACAGTCTTCTTGCACGGAGGCATACAACTTGATTCTACATAGATGGGTCGAGTAGTTTATACACCTCCATAGCAACTCCTAAATGAAAGATGACTATGGAGGTATTGAGTTAGCATCCCAAATTGAATCGTTGGCAAAGTCGTCGTCTACCCTGTTCATAGCGTGGCATAAGTTCATACCACTCATTGTCCAGAATCAGCTGTTTAATCGAGTCTAGGCACTGCCGTAATAAATCGGGCGCTGTTTGGGGTTCAAATTCCAGCAATAAGCCCACTTCCTCGAAAAGATCCATAAATAGGATAGGATGCATGAGAAACATTTTGAATAAATATTTACAGTAGCCAACATGCTCAGTCAGGACTTTGGGACCTGCCATCTTAGGAAAGTGATTCGGCCACTTACCCAGCGAGCTTACAACCTGCTTACTATTAATCGTTGTGCCCGCAAATATCTTTTTAAAGTTCTGTTGTCGATTCATGGCCAGAGGCAAAATTTGCAGCTTTACGAAGAGTGGGTTCAGAATAAAAAACAGTTCCGTTCGGATTGAGGGAAATGGTAGGAGAGGAATCCAATGACAACCCACCTGGATTGGCTGCAGCTTGCAACGACCTTGGTTCTCGGAGATGAGTCAAGAAGTAAGCGATATCTAATCCTGCCTTACGCTGGTCTTCGTTAGCATTATCTTCCAGATAGCGTGAAACACGAACCTGGCCATGTGACAACTGCTGGAGCTGCTTGGCCAGATTTGTATATTTTTGAAAGGCGCTACCATCTTTGGATAAACTTGGGTACAGGACTATATTCCTCCTTTCCGAAATTGCTTGGTAGGGTTCAATATCATCGAGTGCTAATCCTTCCGAGGCTAACCAAATGTAGTCTGGATAATAAGCTGATGCGATGATAGCAGTCATCTCATGCTTGACCAAAGCTATGCTCGCTAGAGGCTTCGTATTGAGTTGATGTTCGCCAAATAAACAGGGCCTACAGTTGAATAGAGGCATCTTCATCAGTTGGTGAAATGGAACAGGCTGATGGACGGAATCAGGCTTGCCTGTGTGAGAATCAAAGAGGATTACTTGACCAGATCGTGTTCTTCCCGTACGATCTGTTCGCCAAAATATGGTTGCCCCAGGCCAGTGTTGAGATGTACCTATCTGAAATTGAGTAACTAATGTCTGAGCTTTCTGGAATCCAAAAAGTTTATAGAGGTAGTGGTACAGATTATTCTGCTCAAAATTGGTTAAGGTGCTTGAAACTTGATTGGCATCAATAATGCTGGCTGGTTTAGACAAATAATAGGGGCGTAATCGAGGAGCTTGTTCGGGCTCTGAAGTATCATTAAACATAAATCAAGGATATTAGATGAGTTAATAGGCACACTAGCGTGCATACCAGCGTCATACATTCTTCCATCATGTTGATATAAATGGTAGGCAGAACTATGACAATTACTCGTAGCCTAAGCATCGAGTCTGGGAAACCCAGTTGTAGAATTGAGGGTACGCAGTGGATGCCTTAACTACCCACTGCATACGCTACAGAGGAGTAGCGGTTGACAGATGTGTTACATGTTACATTTGTTACGACTTGAAACATGTAACAGATGTAACACCGATTAGGCAGGTGTTGCAGCTTTCAATAGTCGATTGACCGTTGCGACAGAAGTACCAACCTCTGATGCAATCTCGCGTTGGGTCTTTCCCTCTGCATGTAACTCCAGAATTTTGGTATTCCGATCTGTATTTTCTTCATTCGAAGGGGGTTTCAAGTGTTCCCACTCCTTGCCATACCCGACCAATTTAAAGGAAAGAAAACTGCCCTCTTTTTGGATATGACAGACGATAACATTCTCCGCATCATACTCAATGGCGGTGTTGCGGGCTTTGATTTGCTTTAGATACTTTGTGCTACTCCCTTGTGAACTGGCTCCGATGGCAAAACTGCTGTCACAAAACTGCATCAGTCGTGAACTCCCCTGAAGGTCATTCTGTGTTATGGGTTTCGTGATTTCTCTCTTAGGCGTATGAGCCAAAACGAGTAATGATAGGCCGTACTGGGTCTTCAGCTGCTTCAACTGCTTCATTAACGGAGCAGCACCTTTGGCCGTTTCGGTATCAGAGGCTAAATAAGTTAAGTTATCAAGAATGATAACCTTAGCGTCAGTCCGGATGATTACTTGTTCGATCGAATCGACAAGATAATCCTCCGGATTCTTACAGTGAGCAGGTAGTTCAGCATCGGGATCAATTTCGCAACGTTGTAGGTTGTCGCTCCACTGAAAGTGATTCGTGCCACTTTCGCAATATCGGGCTTCAAACTGCTTGGTCGACATCTCAAAATCAATGTAAATTACCTTCTGAGCACCTGAGTCAAATTTGAACCCGTCTATTGGAAAACCCGTACTGATGCTGTTGGCAATCTGAACGGCCAAGAGTGATTTACCCTGATTGGAGCTGGCAAACAATATGCAGATTTCGCCTTCGAACCAGAACTTATCGAAAAGCCCTTTAGGGGTTGGAAGCTTTTTCGACTCTGCGATCCAGTCCGCAGCGGAACGGATCAGAAAGGCTCCGATATGATCAGAACCTTTCTCTCTGAGAATACTCTGCCGACTAATTTCTGCTTGTAGTCCGTCGAATGTAATGCCTTTCTGTATTAGCTCAACGTTCTGAAATGGGGTTAGGGCGTTTATCGTTTGCTCCATGTTGCCCTCCCTTTTCTGTTTTTGGCTAGATACTCATCGGCTTCTGTGTTAATCTCCATCCGTGTTTTACAGCGCTGATTCTTTAAATAGTCATCAACCTCTGATTTGAGGAAAACCAGGCGTTTCCCCATCCTTTTGTGGGGTATCTCACGGTGTTGGACTTTACTATACAGCGTCGTAACGGCTGGCTTTCCAGGTAGATAAGAACTCAGTTCTTCAATTGTAAGCCAGCGGTCTTCCGTCTGCTGTTGTACGATTGAAGACTGGTAGTTTGCCAGACCACTCCTGACAGCTTCTTCCAATAGAGCTTTTAATTGGGAAGGTGTTGTTAATATAAATTGTGAATCCATGTCCTTTGGGGTTAGTGGAACATGGCACAAAAATCTTGGTTGTTATATTGCCCACAATGCCAATACTGCCATTTTTACAACGGCAGTATTGGCATCAAGCTGGTATGAGCTTCGTAAAGGTGTCTAGTAATTCGTCTTTTATTTCTCCCCTTAATGATCGGCCATCTGCACCCATATCGAGATTTGGAAAGTGATTATTCAAAAGCTTTACTAGATGTTTATCCTCTAATTTTGGTATTCTACCTATTACTTCCAGCCGTTTAACCCATGCCACGAGCACTTCTATGCTTCCTTTTTTTCCAATCCATTCTCCTTTCTCATTCACTATAGGCTTCGTCCAATGATACTTTTCTTTCCCATCTGCATTTAAGATTGGGCGATCATAACGAAAATTCTTTAGGATATCGACGTAATTAGATAGATCATTTTGGGTTAAACCATCTTTCCTAAAAAAGTCCGCAAATGTTTCTGAGGATTCAGCTCTGAAAACGGTAGAGGTCTGTGATTTCGTTTTTTGGGACTGTTCGGTCTGATCATTAATGCGTTTGACTGCTGGTGTCGATTGGGAGGGAATAGTAGAAGGTGTGGCTATTCGGTTTTCGCCTGTATCTAAAACCTCATCTTTCTGCGTTTTATCGCCTTGGAAAAAGCCCTTTTCTATAAGTGAGTCGTATTGAGACCTTTTATAAATGGTATTTTTTATATACTTAAGTTCTGTGCTAACAGTCGTGAAAATTTTAGCGATTAATGACCAAGTAACTGGGTAGCTTATATTCTGGTCTAATGAAGTAAATACTTTGTGTGCAGGAAAAGTCAAGGTTGCCCGGAACTCATCATAATCCTTATCATCGTAATCATAATATAATACCTTAGTCTCTACCTCAAATTCTTTTTCGCCACGATATATCTTATTAATAAGAAGCTCAAGTGCTTCTTTTGCAATAACAGACCCTTTAGTTTGCAGGGGTTCTAAAACTGCTTTTCGAGCGTCTTCATTTTCAGCGGTCAGCAATTTTATGAATATGTCAGTGAAGTCTCTTTCGAGTTGCTCCTGCTTCTGTTCGTATTGAGTCATTTGTAATAAATGGAAGCTAATCTATAAATCAATCTTAATCCGATCAGCAGCATCCCGTTTTGATTGGTCGATGATCTTTGCATAAATCTGTGTAGTCTTCAGTTCGCGGTGGCCCAACATCTTCGAAACTGTATAAATGTCAGTTCCTAGGGATAGTTGCAAGGTTGCGTATGTATGCCGGAAATTGTGGAAGCTTATTGGCTTGGTTATTCCAGCATCTTTGACCCACTGTTTTAACTTGTTGTTCCAATGAGCTGAATACATTAAACCAGGAAAAACAGGCTGACTGTCCTTCTGCTGTTCACCTAATAACGAAACGGCTTGCTCTGAAATCGGCATATACTCTATACCGTCTGTCTTCTCTTGTCGAAAAGCGATAGTATAGCCGTTTTGCGGATCGTGCCGGATTTTTTCCCAGGTTAATGCTTCAATATCGGAGTAGCGCAAGCCCGTCAACGCCGAAAACAAGGCCGCTTGCTTAAGTACAGGGAGACTAGGTAAGTCTGTCTTGACGAGCGCCTGTAATTCGGTTAAAGTCAGATACTCTCGCCGGGTTTCTTCCGGCTTGATACCCTCTATTTTTGCGTCAAGGTCAGTACTTATTATGCCGTCCTTATACGCCTGCTTCAGCGCAGCTTTGAATTTGTTGAAATAACTGACGGTAGAGTTTATCGCTAACGGTTCATCATTTCGCTGGCTCTTTGCCTGCATCATATACGCCCGAAAATCCCGGCATTTCTTTAACGTCAATGTGGATAGTTTGAGTGTTCCACCTGTAAAATCCCGCAAGTAGTGCAAAGCACTATCCCAGCCGTCTTTATTGCTGCCTGTCCGTGATGCGGCTATGCCTTCACAGTACGCCACAAAGCAGCTATTCAAAGTCTTTTTTGAAAGAAACCCATAGGCCCCGTTCTGCACTTCAATCTGGCGTTTTGCCCGAATTGTTTCAGCCAAAGCAATTGTCTCTGCATTTTGCTCCTTGTCAGCAGGTGTCTTAGGGCGGTTAAATAGATACAGCCCTAAAAATTCACGCCGGGTATCTTTACCTGTATCAGGGTGGGGGATAGCTGGATAATAGTCTAAGTAGAGACTGGCTCGGCCATCCGTAATCGGCTTTTTACGTAGTTTGACTTTAATCATGGTAGGGTGGAAGCAAGTAGCTGATCAATTCGAGACTTAGGTACATAAGCATATATTCCGCTGTACTGCTTCGGAACTTCATGCCGTTGTATCAGGTCGTATAAAGCCTTCTCGGAAATACTGTATTTATCCCGTATTTCTTTCATGGTATAGCAGTCAACGAGTGGAACCGGAATGGGTCGGCTCTTCTCCAGGAGTTCGGTTGGTCGGTCAAAGAGCCGGTCTATATCAGAGCGACGGATGACCGTACGTCGATTGAGTTTGACAAAAGGCAGTTCTCCTCGCTCATTGAGCCGGTACAAGCTGCGACGACTAATCCGAATGAGTTTGGCCGACTCGTCAACCGTTAGAAACTCCTGCGCCTTTATATCTTCAATCGGCTTGATTTTTAGTTGCAATGTCTGCTGATTGCTTACCTCAACCTTTCCCGACCGCTGGCGTGCTTTATATGCCTTCTTCGCACAAGTATCACTACACGTTTTAGACGTTGTCTTACGTGCTTCAAACTCGTTACCGCATTGTTGACAGATACGAATGATCCGAATATTAGAACTCATGTGTCATGCTGTGTCAATAGAATGACAGACTATGTCTTAGTGTGTCAGTTTGTGTCATTATCTCGCCAAAAAAAGGACTTTTCCTAAAAGCCCTTATAGCAGATACAATAAAGGTACAAATTTTTACTCAATAAACAACTACCATCACTCGGTAAACTAATAGTATAATGCATGAAAAAAGCCCATTTTCAGGGCTTTAGGTACTATTTATTGATAGGATGCAAAATGGTTATTCAGTAAGGTTACTTTCCGATACAGAACTTACTGAAAATCGACTCTAATAAGTCGTCGGTTGTGATCTCGCCAGTGATCTCACCCAGATGCTGTAATGCAACGCGTAGGTCCATTGCTAACCAGTCGGGGGTTACGTTTGTATCTAGGCCTAAGATAGCGCGGGCGAGGGCATCGTCTGTGGCGGTGAGGTGGTCGTAATGGCGGGCATTAGTCACCACGGCGCTGCCTGTCTGCACAGCGGCATCGGTACGAACCCGAGCTGAAAGGGCCACTTTTAACTCCTCTAAATGCGTTTGTCTGGCTGCCGAAATCCAGACTATAGCTTCACCAGCTATAGTTTCTAATGCCTGACGTTTTTCATCATCAACCGCATCTAATTTATTTCCGACAAGTAAATAGGGCTTGCCCGATTCACGTACTTCGGTAAGTGCCGTTTGTAGTTCATTGAGTTCAATGTTTTTTCCGTCGAACAGATAAACAACCAGAGCCGCATCGCGCATTTTCTGCTGCGTTCGCTCAATACCAATGGCTTCGATACGGTCGGTGGCTTGCCGTAAACCAGCCGTGTCGATCAGCCGAAAGCGGATGCCCTCAATGAATAATTCATCTTCGATGACATCGCGAGTAGTACCCGGAATATCGGAAACGATAGCTTTCTCTTCGTTAAGCAGTGCATTTAACAAGGTCGATTTGCCTGCGTTGGGTTTGCCGACAATAACCGTAGGTACCCCGTTTTTAATGGCATTTCCGGTTGAGAATGATTCGATTAATGGATGTAGCACTCGTCGGATGTCGAGCATCAGTTGTCGGAGTCGGTCACGGTGAGCAAACTCTACATCTTCTTCCCCGAAGTCTAACTCCAGTTCTACTAAGGCCACAAAATCAATGAGTTGCTGTCGGAGTTCTTTGAGTTGTTTCGAGAAGCCTCCGCGCAATTGGGTCAGTGCCGCCCGATGACTGGCATCCGAATCCGACGCAATCAGGTCAGCTACGGCTTCAGCCTGGACCAAATCGAACTGACCATTTAAAAAAGCACGTTGGGTAAACTCGCCCGGCTTGGCCAGTCGGACGCCTTCCTGCGTAAGCCGACGTAAAATCTGTTGGATAATAAACTCGGACCCATGACACGAAATCTCGACCACATCTTCTTTGGTAAACGATTTCGGCGCGCGGAAAACCGTAACCAGTATTTCGTCGATGATGCTGGCATTTCCTGTTTCGTCGGGGCGGTTTCGGAGGGTGCCAAAATGAGCGGTATGGCTGGGCTGTTGCGTCAAGTCTTTGCCCCGGAACATACGGTTGGTCAGCTCAATGGCGCCTTCGCCCGATACGCGGATAACGGCAATGGCTCCGATGCCCGGCGCAGTAGCAAGGGCGGCAATGGGATCTAATTGAAACAAGTTTGTAGTATCTGGTTTATGGTTTACGGTATTTGGTTTACGGTAGCCCATTGCTACAATAGAACGGCTGATATACTAGTGCTTTACCAAAGTAGATTTTATAGATTTTATAGATTCTATCGGATTCTATTGTCACTATTCTGCTGATAATCAATATGTACTCATCAATTAGAATCAAAAGAATCTCTAGAATCTAAATTGGACAAGTACTAGTTGATACGCCACTGAATACCTTATACCGTTTTTGGAAAAATGGATAACTGATTGAGCAGTCCTGCTAGGCGTTTTTCGACGGGTACCGCTGGAATTTTAAGCCAATCGGCATAAGCGTCGCCAAGGAAGAAACGCATTTCACCGGCCACGAGGTTCCGAATCATTTCAGGTCGGCCTTTTTGATGTTGCGCGAGTTGTTCGGCAATAGCATCCAGTAACGAACGGGTAAGCCCGATACCTGCTTCGGAAGGGGCAAACTGACGTCGGCCAATAGCGTGACTAAGGGTGTACGCTTCACGAAGATTCCTGGGTAGAAGTTCTTCCGCTACTCCATTGAGATAATTTACCACGTTGATGTGGTGCAGATAATCTTCTTCTTCCTGCTCACTAACGACTATCCCCAATTTACGTAGGCCCAACAGGACAACGTAAGAAAATGTTAGGTTCGTGCCAGCCATATCTTCCTGATTGACAGGATATCCCCAGTCAGTATTCCATTTTTTAGAATGGATCGCAAACCAGCGCACACCGGCATGAATCAGACGGATTTTTAGGATTCGGTCAATAGCCTTGCCTGATTTCCACTCCTTTGAGTCATTGACGCCAAATACCCATTCGCCGGTTTCCTGTAATCGGCGGGCTGTATCGTTTTTAATGCGCTCAGTCAACCATAACACCTGGGCGCCATGAGCACCAAGATAGGAGAAGGGGAGTGAAAAGAAGCCCAGCACAAGGCCAATTTGTTGAGCATGTTTTTGAAAAAAAGCCATGCCCCGTTGCATACGATCTGAATTTGCCCAACTGGGTAGTTGCGCCTGAGCCATAAAAAAGTCCTGCACCACCTGATGCTGGTTCGCGGTTGAAAAGTTCGTCGTATCGGCTAGCCACGTCATCAGTGACCGTAATTCTGTGGGACCGTTTGCCCCTACCACAGCCGCAATAACAGCGTCGGCAGGTGAGTCGCCTTGCTGCCTATACGGCTGGAGCAAGTTGTCGGAAAATGAACGGGTTGGCTTGATCAGAACTGGCATCGTCGTTATGAGTACAGCTAGGCACTTTGTAAACGTTGGGCGTACTCAATTGGTTTGACTGACCATCAACCGACTGGCTACTTTGAGCCATGCAGTTGATGCACCAATGTCAGGAATAACTGGGCGGCTGGTTCAATCAGGCTATCGTTGAAATCGTAGTCGTCGTTGTGGAGGGCGGGGGAGTCTTCTCCGTTGCCAATACCGAACATGGCTCCGGGATAGTGTTGAGTAAACAAACCAAAATCTTCACCCCACTTGAATGGCTCCGTTTTTTCGATGAAGTTATATCCAAGTGCCTGAGCGCTTTGCCTGATCAGGTTATAAACCTCTATATCATTTTCGTTGGCCACGAACGCTTCGGTATAGCTCGTTTGTATATCGATACCGCTCGCTGTTGAAAGCTCAGCGAGTAAAGTCTGTAGCTGAGCCGTTAAGGCATCCATCCGTTTGGCGTTTCGGGTTCTAAGGGTTAGATGAACTTCGCCATAACCAGCCGATATGCCATAAGATTTTTCGCCCATCATAGTGTAAATTGGAGTTATCAACGCGAAATCATCCGATTGAGGCTCTGGATGCTGTATCTGTTTCGTACGCAACATAAAGTCAGCCATCACATAGGCTGGATTGAGCCCTTTTTCGGGTTCGGCAGAGTGCGAAACTTTGCCCGTAAACGTGACGATGATGCTAAGCACTGACGATGTAAACGAACCAGGTTTGCATACAATACTCCCTAACGTAAAGCCGGGTAAATTGTGGAGGGCAAACGCTCTGTTGGGATGAATGGCAGCAAATTTGGGGTCGTGCAGGACGGCTTCGGCGCCCTTGCCCGTTTCTTCGGCGGGTTGAAACAGCAAATAGACCCGACCGTCCGAAACCGGGTTTTCGGCTAATAAAGACGCTAACCGGGCAAGAATAGCCGCGTGCCCATCGTGTCCGCACTTGTGCGAAACGCCTTTGTTCTGTGATTTGTGGTCAAAGGTATTTACTTCCTGAATGGGCAGAGCATCAATATCGGCCCGAATTAAGGTAACTGGCCCAGTATCTTCCTGACCATATTGAAGCAGTAAACCTGTTCCCCCCACGTTGCTACTAGCAACAGGATTGAACTGGCTGACGAATGCTTTTATTCGTTTCTGAGTCTCAATTTCCTGCCCTGAAACTTCAGGAAACCGGTGAAGCTCGTGTCTGAATTGACGAAAGGTGGTAGGGTCTAAAGCCATTTTTAGGGGTTCTGGCGCGGGCATGGGCCCGTCCTGTTTATGAAGTCAGTATTCACTGACGCAAGCGAATGCTTGCTATATAAGTAGGCACGGGTAAATACCCGCGCCAGTGTGTCACATTTTAAGCCATTCCCGAAAACTGGCTGGTCGGCGATCGATGCAGCTATAATAAGCTGCCAGAATACTATTGAGTATAAGACAAATAAGTACAGTTACCACTTGCCCACGAAGACTTTTCATGGGGATCACCATCGCGAACATAGTACCCCAAACGATCATCATCAGGATGCCAACTACTATTTTCTTGAATTTCGCCATGATAGTCGTTTCGAGATGACCTGTTGCCTAATTGAACTATTTACTTCCCGAGTATTTAGCTGGTTCGCTGTTTTTGGGTGTACTTTTCTGGATGAATTTCCGAAGTCGTTCGTTACTGGTGGCCAGATCTTCTTTGCGAAGGTACATCATGTGACCGCTTCGATAGCCTTCCCACTCCATCCGATCTTTCAGCTTGCCACCAGCGTCCATTTGCCATAGATTGTATTTCGCATTGAAATAATCGCAGGCTCCGTCGTAGTAGCCTGATTGTACCAATAAATGCAGATACGGATTTTGAGCCATTGCCTGACGCAGATTTTCGCCGGTATGGTTGTTGGTATTGTCCCAGGGAAACGTAGGGCCAAACATGTAGTACTTCAGGTCAGTTTTATAGTTGAGTTCTTCCCGCATAAACATGTTGATGGCGGGTGTAAACGAATGCAACCAGGAGGTCAGTTCGGAGTTATAATCGGGGGTAACACCGGCATCTTTGGTGTCAATTCCCAAATAACGGGAGTCTAGTCGGCCAACGGTCTGGCTTTTGCTTCGTAGTAGCTCTTTCCAGAAGAAATTGGTGGGAATATCCAGATTCTGCTGCATCACCGCCGTTTCCGACAAGCCAGAATAACGAGCTACTTTGGCTACTATTTCCTTCCGTTTCTGGTCGCTAAGCGAGCCGCCTAATGCCAACGCCGGCAGATATTCCTGAATGGCAAAGTTTTCTACCTCGGGGAGCATATCGGTCAAATCCTTCTTTTGCAAATCGGCAGGTAAGGCTTTATGATACCAGGCTGTTGCCGCAAAATAAGGGAGTTTCAGCGCGCCCTGTGCTGGTCCATCGCGCTCGATACCCAGGCCCGTTGGCGATACTAAAATGACGCCGTTGAGGTACATCCAGTGCGCATTTTGCAATTCCAGAGCTAGCCCTGACACGCGGGCGGTGCCGTAACTTTCGCCAATCAGGTATTTGGGAGAGGCCCACCGATTGTAACGACTTACGAACGTGTTGATCCAATCGGCCAGGTATTTGATGTCGGCGTTGACCCCAAAGAACAGTTTCGCAACTGGAACGTCTTTATTGACGGGGCGCGAAAAACCAGTATTAACCGGATCGACATACACGATATCCGCTACATCCAGAATCGAGTGAGGATTGTCTTTGATGCCGTAGGGCTGAATAGGATAGCCTTCGTCATCAACTTTCAGAATGCGCGGACCGGTATAGCCGATCATCATCCAGACAGAAGCCGTACCAGGACCTCCATTAAACGAAATGACCAGCGGACGCGCTGCCCGGTCGGCCACATCGGAGCGTTCGAAGTAGGTGAAAAAGACCCCGGCGAGTGGTTTTCCTTCTTCGTCCCAAACCGGAATGGTGCCGGCAGTCGCTTTGTATGGTACTCGCTGGCCTTTGATGGTTACCTGACCATTGGTAGTAACCTGCGAATCAACGTTGAGCGTACGCGAGAAGGAGGCCGGTTTATCATCTTTGGGCAACTGTTTCTCGGTAGTGGCCGGTTTTTGTGCGTGAGCACCAATGACTAGGTACGAACAGAGTAGTGGTAGGAGGAAAGCTTGTTTCATGAAGTCGGTTGACGCGATTAAGCGAAAATTTCGGGCAAAGAGGTACGTATTTTTGATCGAAGATAGAAAGAATCGCCAAATAGTATTTGGAGTCAGCGTGCCAGTCTGTTCATTTTTAGTCGTAGTAGGTCAGAACGAAGTAAAAGTTGTACTTAATCAAATCATTGGTTCATTGGCCTTTAACTTTCCGTATTTTAGCCCATTAGCCCAATCAAACTACCTATGAAACAAATCTTGTTCCTTTTACTGATCGCTGGTTATAGTGTATCGGCCCAGTCACTTTCGAACGTTGAAAAGGCGGTTATTGCTAGAGTAATAGGACAAATGCCCGAAACCGATCTGTTTCTGCAAAAAGTCGTCAATATCAACAGCGGCACCCTTAATAAAGAAGGTGTACGGAAGGTCGGAAAATTGATGTCCGATGAATTTGACAAACTGGGTTTTAAAACCGAATGGGTCAACTTGCCCGACTCCCTGAATCGGGCGGGACACTTGGTAGCCACCCGGCAGGGTAAAAAAGGCAAAAAGTTATTTCTGATCGGGCACCTCGATACCGTTTTTGAGAAAAGTTTGCCCATGGAACCCTTCACGCTCATCAACGACTCGACAGCGTCGGGACAGGGCGTTGCGGATATGAAAGGGGGCGATGTACTCGTTATTGCAGCGCTCAAAGCCTTACATGCGCAAAAATTGCTCGACGATACCTCTATTACCATCTATTTCACGGGCGATGAAGAGAGTTCGGGTGGACCAGAAAGTCGCCGTGATTTTATCGAACGGGCTAAGAAATGCGACATCGCGCTTGCCTTCGAAACGGCACAGGGGTTGAATAGCGTAACAACTGGTCGGCGGGGTTCGAGCGGGTGGACACTCAACGTAAAAGCGCGAACGGGGCACTCCTCCCGAATTTTCAGCGATCTGGGGTATGGTGCTATCTATGAAGCCGTTCGGATTCTGAATGAGTTTCGACGGACGCTAGGTCAGGAGCAATATCTGACCTTCAACCCCGGCCTGATTGTGGGTGGTTCGGAAGTACACTACGACGAAAAAACGGCCAAAGCAGAAACGATTGGTAAAACGAACATCGTAGCCGGAACGGCACTGGTGAAAGGTGATTTACGCTTCCTGACGGAAAAACAGAAAGAAAATGCACGGGCCAAAATGCGGGAAATCGTGGAGAAAAGCCTACCATTGACGAAAGCCACCATTTCGTTTACCGATGGCATTCCGGGTATGGAACCGTCTGCCGCTAACGATGAATTGCGTAAACAACTTGATAAGCTTAGTAAGGACATGGGACTTGGACCCGTAAGCGCCTTTGATCCGGGTGCCCGTGGCGCGGGCGATGTATCGTTTGTGGCCGAATTCATGCCTTGTCTGGATGGGTTGGGCGCATCGGGTAAAGGTGCGCATAGCATCGAAGAAACAATGAATACCAAAGAATTTCCCTTGCTGGTTCAACGTGCAGCTTTATACATTTATCGGCTGACGCGTTAGTTTTTTTGAACACAGTGTGATTTCGTGAAGGCAGATTTAAGAATCTGCCCCCACAAAGACGTAGTACAACTTGTTGTATACCATTTTTTGATTGTCAAACTATTTTCTCACTTTAATACTCATGAAGTATCTTATCCTTCCTCTGCTTGTTTTTAGTATCAGTTTTTCGGCATTAGGGCAGCACAAAGAAATTGTAAAGCCGCGTAAAGCTCCTGCGATGCCCTACCCATTCAGCATGGGTGTTGTTAGTAATGGTTTGCTGTTTGTATCTGGACAAGTAGGTACCGATCCACAAACGTCCAAAGTTGTGGCCGGTGGGATAGAGGCCGAAACCGAGCAAACAATTCTGAACATTAAGGGTATTCTGGAAGATGCTGGCGCTTCGCTTGACGATGTCGTGAGTGTAACGGTTTACCTCAGCAATATGGACGACTTCGCGAAGATGAACACCGTCTACAAAAAGTACTTTAAAGAAGGTGCTTACCCAGCCCGGACAACAGTGGGAGTGGCTAAATTGGTTTTTGGGGCCAGCGTCGAAATGACCATGACAGCCGCCATGCCGAAGAAGAAGTAGAGCTCCCTAGCGTCTTCGTAGATAGATTTCTTTTCCGAACGATCTAGGTTAATAAAGGACTAGGTAATTAAATTTTTCTTTCCCAGAAAATACTTGCCAGTTTTTTGTCATTCCGACGCAAGGAGGAATCTCAAAGTTGTGTATTAGTCAAGCTCAAGATTCCTCCTTGCGTCGGAATGACAAAAAATGTTACCCCTTCTGGGCGGAATCCTGAAAGTTTAAACAGGTTCGATGATAGGTAATTCATCGGGACTATTCGCTAGTTAAATTATTCGCCAATCCTTATAAAATAAGTGGGGGCAGCTTCTCAAAACTGCCCCCACTGTTTATATGATATGCCCATTACAACGATTCGCGCCGGATCATGTAAAAAGGATTCTTTACTTTAATGTGCTTATTGTCAAGTAATAAAGAAGCTGCGGTGTAGCCCATCGCTTCAAAGTCAGTCGTAATTACAGTAATGTTCAACAGTTCCTTAAGCGTGGTTTCATTGAACGAGATAATCCCGATTTCATGACCTAATTCATAGTTCGACTGGCGCACTTTCTTCACCACTTCCGATAAATCGGTTTCCTCAATGACCACATAAGCGGTACCCGCCTGCAGATTCTCATTCATGGCGTTCTCTTTAATGGAGAATTCCTTGTTGTAGTTGACACAGAAGGATCGGAATCCATGCGCAATTTCGGCTGGGTGGTTGCCATCGCCGGGTAAAATCAGAACCATCCGAGGGTATTTGATCAACAAATCCTGTGCGTTTTCGAGGGCTTCACAAATGTCTTTGTCAAAGT
This sequence comes from Spirosoma litoris, assembly GCF_054776755.1. Lineage (NCBI taxonomy): Bacteria > Pseudomonadati > Bacteroidota > Cytophagia > Cytophagales > Cytophagaceae > Spirosoma > Spirosoma litoris. The sequence goes on from NZ_BAAHBI010000027.1 coordinate 28,398, forward strand.
TCTGGTAAACGCTCAACGTGGCCGGCGATAACTCCGAAACATCTTTATCGAGCAACACCAGCTCGTTGGTCGGAATCGACTCCAGAACCTTCCTATAGTTGGCCTTGTCCAAATCCTGGGTAAAATGCGGCATAACAACGTAATAGTTGTACTTGCCCAGATTTTTCTCAATAATTTGCTGAAAGTGATAGGCGCTATAATGGTGAATCTGCAAATCAACCGTTGCTTTATCGCCGAGTGCTTTCAGGAATGAGTAATAAATGATTTTTTTGTACGAGCTGAGTTTGTTGAAAATAAGGAGAATCTTCAGTTTAGGCGCTGCACTGGCCTGAACATAATACCCCTTACCCTGCACCGATGTAATGTAGCCCTGTTCCCGAAGCTCCCGGTAAGCTTTTTCGACCGTATCGCGAGCCAGATAATATTCAACGCTTAACTCACTGATAGAGGGAAGCTGCTCATTATTTTTTAAGACACCCCGCTCAATATCGGTGATTACTGATTGGACGATCTGTTTGTACTTGGGCGTCTTGTCTTTCGGATTAAACTGAAGTTTATACAGCGGAACTGACGGGCCGCCATCCACATCGACAAATCCAAATGCTTGTCGGCGACCCTGAACCGGAGAAGGAAGTTTCGCTATCATAATTTTTCATATTTTCTGGATTATTCGGCGATAATCCTCGTAATAGTTAACCTTAACCCTGACTGAAATAGGCTATAATCTTCTGAAAAATACTAGATATAAAGAAGAAAATATCTGATTATTTCTATGCAAACGTTTCCGGTAACGTTATCAAAACGTAGGCTTATCCAATTTAGTTGTAAGAAATAACTTCATTAACAGGAAACAACATAGACTGCCAGGCAAGTTAGCTCATAAATAGGAAAGTGAAATTTTGTATTTATCAAAGTGAAACAGGGCAACATAGGTCACTTTAGAAGAAGCGGTTGGAGCCGTAAAGCTAAGAATTTATATACGTTTACTGATTTGGCATCAAGCGGATTTTAGCCCGATAAGGACCAAGGAACATCGAAACTATTCAGTATGTATCTTTCGACTATGAACAAGATGAAATTTACAGTAAGGTTTGCACGACTGATTGTACTCACGCTTTTGAGTTCCACATATAGTTATGGTCAGCAACAAAAGCTGGCGAAAATTTACCTGGGTAATCCTGTGTATGATATTATGACAAGCCTGGACCCGACTACAATTCTCAAGCTTGGGTCTCATAGCCGTGCTGGCTATGGGCTGATTGAAACAGATCTGGATAGTATTGGTTTGGTACTTTCCAGAAGTCGCATTGTTTATTTGCGCGTTGAACCTGGTAAAAGCTATTATTATCTGGCTGAGCATGGTGCTTATAAGGATATTTCAGAAAATGCCTTTTGGTTGTCTATGAGTGCCTTGGATGGCAACTGGTATCGCCACTATATATTGACCCGAAAATCGGGCGTAGTTTTAGCCGATGACAGTATCAGGTAGCTTTTATTGAATATTCATCGGTTTATAGGAGAGTACAGGAAAGGTTAGGTTTAAGAAAGGCTCTACTTTTGTACGAAGTCTTGTCTTCCGTCGGGGCGAAACAATCCGTAAGTCCCGATTGGTGGTATAGGCTCCGATGAACTCACTCAGCAAGGCATGCAGTTAGCCTAAATTGTCTATGAAAGTTGGCTTATTTATTCCCTGTTACATTGACCAGTTTTACCCGCAAGTAGCCATTGCTACCCTGAAATTACTGGAAAAAGTAGGTTGCGATGTAGACTACCCATTACAGCAAACCTGTTGCGGTCAGCCAATGGCCAACTCGGGTTACGAGCATCTGACGGGCGGTTGTAACGACAATTTCGTGAGCAACTTTGCGGGTTATGATTATATTGTTTCGCCCTCAGGAAGTTGCACCCTGCATATCAAGCATCATCTGCACGGAACCAACGAAGCGTCAGCTACCGAGATCCGTTCACGAATCTATGAACTCACTGAATTTCTGACTGATATACTGAAAGTCTCCTCGTTAGAGGCCACGTTTCCCTATAAAGTTGGGTTGCACCAGAGTTGCCACGGTCAGCGCGGATTACATTTAGCGCAGATGTCGGAACTGGTGGCCCCACCTTATTCGAAGCCTGTGCAGCTGCTCAATCTGGTAAAAGATCTGGAGTTAATTCAACTCGACCGGCGTGACGAATGCTGTGGGTTTGGTGGAACGTTCTGCGTGACTGAAGAAGCCGTATCGGCCAAAATGGGTAAGGATCGGGTGGCTGACCATCTCCGTCATGGGGTTCATTACATTACGGGGGTCGATGTATCGTGCCTGATGCACCTCGAAGGCATCCTGAAGCGAGCCAACTCTAACGTACGGGTCAAACACATCGCAGAAATCCTAACGGCTACGATATAAAAAAAGTTAGCCGTTTCAGGTTTCAAGTTCCAGGTTCACGGCTAACAACCTGCCTGAAACATGAAACCTGGAACATGAAACCTGAAACAACATGAACCAGCCAACTTTAGATCACGCTCATGCCGCTATTGAGTTCAATAAAAACGAGCCAAGGGTTAACTGGCACGACGAAACGCTTTGGTTTGTACGTACGAAACGTGACCGTGCGGTAGCTCAGATACCCGAATGGGAACAATTGCGTGAGGCCGCTTCGCAGATAAAGCATCACGTGCTGTCGAACATGCACGATTTACTGATGCAGTTTGAGGAAAATGCCAAACGCAATGGTATTACGGTGCACTGGGCAGCCGATGGTGCTGAGCACAATGCGATCATTCATGGGTTGATACAAAAGGCGGGGGCCACCCGAATGGTCAAGTCGAAGTCGATGCTGACCGAAGAGTGTCATCTCAATGATTACCTGACAAAGCATGGTATTGAGGTGATCGATAGTGATTTAGGTGAACGTATTGTGCAAATGCGGAAGGAGCCACCTTCGCATATTGTTATGCCCGCCATTCACCTCACCAAGGCCGATGTTGGGGATACTTTTCATGAACATTTGGGTACCGAAAAAGGAGCTACCGACCCACAGTACCTTACCGAAGCCGCTCGTCAGCACCTACGGGATACGTTTCTGACGCGTAAAGTTGCCCTTACAGGTGTCAATTTTGCCATTGCTGAAACGGGTGGTTTTGTGGTATGCACCAATGAAGGTAACGCCGATATGGGCGCTCACCTGGCCGATGTGCACATTGCAGCCATGGGTTTTGAAAAAATCATTCCCCGAGCCGAGCATCTGGGAGTATTTCTGCGTTTGCTGGCCCGATCGGCAACAGGACAGCCGATTACAACCTTTTCGAGCCATTTCCACAAACCAAGACCCGGTCAGGAAATGCACATTGTGATTGTTGATAATGGACGTAGTCGTCAGTTAGGGCGCCCCGATTTTCGGAATTCGCTCAAGTGCATTCGATGTGCGGCCTGTATGAACACCTGTCCGGTGTATCGGCGGTCGGGTGGGCACAGCTACCACAGTGCTGTTGCCGGGCCGATTGGCTCCATTCTGGCTCCGAACCTGGATATGAAACAAAACGCCGATCTGCCGTTTGCCTCTACGCTCTGCGGGTCGTGTTCGAATGTGTGTCCAGTTAAGATTGATATTCACGACCAACTCTATAAATGGCGTCAGGTGTTGATGCAGGAAGGCTACGGTCCAGCAGCCAAAACCGTGTCGATGAAAGCAATGGCGACTGTTTTGGAGTCACCCCGACTGTATCGGATGGCCGGTAAGGTAGGCCGGGGCGTCTTACGATTTGCCCCTGTTACGGTCGAAAACCGGTTCAATCCATGGTATAATCAGCGCGAAATGCCCGAGCCACCGGCAGAGAGTTTCCGCGACTGGTACATTAACAATAAAAAGGCATGACCACTCGCGAAAAAATTCTGGCCAGCATTCAGGCTAACCAACCATCGATACTACCACTGCCTGAGCAATTTACGTTTACCACTACGTATCCTGATCTTACGAAACAATTCAGTGATTCACTGACATTTGTTGGTGGTATGCCGGTTGTCGTCCCTGATTATAAAGCCATTGAAGCTCACCTGAAAGAGTATTATCCCAACTTCACAAGCATCGCAACGACTTGCCCTGAGCTGGCGCATATGGCCGATGTGAGTCTGGATATTACGGACCCACACGACTTGGCTAGCTTGAATTTGGCGATCATCGAAGGGCCAATTGCCGTTGCTGAAAATGCCGCTATCTGGGTCGATGAGCAGCAACTGCCGCACCGGGTACTTCCCATGATTACGCAATATCTGGCCATCATCATCCGACAGTCAACAATTGTGGCGAACATGCACGATGCGTACAAGAAAATAACGGTTGATACCACAGGGTTTGGTACGTTTATCAGCGGCCCTTCTAAAACGGCCGATATTGAGCAAAGCCTGGTGATTGGCGCTCATGGTGCCCGCTCGCTGATTGTTTATATGTTGCCGTAATGATGGCACAAGGGTTTAATTTAGATTTTATAGTTTCTGATTATCAGTGTAATAGGATCAACCGCGCGGGCGGCCCCGAGAATCTATAGAAACGTCTAGAATCTATTTTGCCAAAGCACTAGTCTTGCGCCACCGGCTACAAAGAAAAATTACATCGACGCTGGTAGATGACCAGCGTCGATTTCTTTATGAATTAATCCTCTTTTTAGTTTCAATTTCTGACTGATTCGGGTGGACTCATCAGAACAGGCTGCTTCGCTATGCATCAAATTGCTCTACGTTTTTTCCTTCTTCTATTTTTTCTTTTCCCAACGATAACTTTTTCTCAATCGAATAAATCAGAACATTCGGTTTGGCTTCGGGGCGCTTTTGTTGATGAAGAAACTAAGCCCGTGCCCTTTGCTTCGGTCGCCTTGTATCAGGGTTCGGTGTTGGTGACTGGTGTTGTTTCGGACGAGGCCGGGAAGTTTGAATTACAAGCCAAACCAGGAAACTATTCTCTGAAAATAACGGCCCTGTCGTACCAGGATAAAACTATTCCCGACATTCACTTGGTGGACAAGGCGATACAGCTGGGCACATCAGTACTTAAAGCCAGCTCTAAAAAACTGGATGAAGTAGTTGTAAAAGGCGAAAAAAGCCAGATGGAGTTATCCCTCGACAAACGGATTTTCAACGTCGGTAAGGACTTGGCTAATGCGGGTGGTACGGCGTCGGACATTCTAAAAAACATCCCATCAGTGGCCGTTGATGGCGATGGAAATGTCAGTTTGCGTGGTAGCAACAGCGTCCGAATTCTGATTGATGGGAAGCCATCGGGTCTCGTGAGCCTTAAGGGGGGAGCTGGTTTGCAGCAGTTGCAGGGGAGTATGGTTGAGCGGATTGAAGTCATTACAAACCCGTCGGCCCGCTACGAAGCGGAGGGTATGGGTGGTATTATCAATATTGTTCTAAAGAAAGAGCGGAAGGAGGGATTCAACGGCTCATTCGACATCATTACGGGCAACCCCGCCAATTTTGGGGCAGCGGCCAATGTTAATTACCGACGGAAAAACCTGAATTTCTTCATTAATTATACGGCTTCTTACCGAAATACGCCCGGCCGGAGTTCGCTTTACCAGGAAGTCTATAGCAATGATACCACCTTTGCTTATCGGCAAAATTCGACCTACAAACTGAAAGGGCAAAACAACAACGCCCGCGCTGGTATCGACTATTTCTTCAATCCCAAAAGTATTCTGACGGCTTCCTACACTTGGCGACTAAGCAAAGGAAAGCGCTTTTCGGATATTCAGTATCTGGATTACATTCCGAATACCAGCACATTGCAAACGATTACCAATCGAACGCAGGACGAAACCGAAACTGAACCTAATTCGGAATATGTGGTAAGCTATAAAAAGACCTTTGCCCGAGAAGGCCACGAACTCACCGCTGATATACGCTATCTGGACAACTGGGAAAAGTCGGATCAGTATTTTGCCCAGCAAACGGTTCTGCCCGACGGTACGCCTTCGAGTGTTCCCAGTTCGTTGCAGCGCGCCATTAACGACGAAACCGAAAAACAATTTTTGGTGCAGGTTGATTATGTACGGCCCTTTAAGAAAGACGGTAAGCTGGAGGGTGGCCTTCGTAGCAGCACGCGGCATATGACTAACGATTACACCGTTATTCAGCAAAACGCCGACGGCAGCTGGTTTCAACTTCCTAACCTGACCAATGATTTTTTGTATGATGAAAAGATTAACGCGCTCTATGGAATTGTAGGAAATAAGGTTCGGAAGTTTTCTTATCAGCTTGGCTTACGAGCCGAGTGGACCGCTGTAACAACGACGTTGAAGCAAACCAATGATGTGAACCCTCGTAGTTATGCAAACCTGTTTCCGAGCGTACATGCTACCTACGACCTGCCGAATCAGCATGCCTTACAAATTAGCTACAGCCGCCGGGTACGTCGTCCACAATACAACGACTTGAGTCCATTCATGACGTTTAGCGATAGCCGAAATTTCTTCAGTGGTAATCCCAATCTAAATCCCGAATTCACCGATGCTTTTGAGGTTGGGCATATCAAATATGTGGAGAAAGGATCGATTAGTTCGTCGGTTTATTATCGGTACACCACAGGAAAAATTATCCGGATTCGTCGGGTAAATGACCAGGGGTTTTCAACAACTCGCCCCGAAAACCTCGCTACGGAACACTCGTACGGTGCCGAATTTGCGGGTTCGTATGCGCTCTATAAATGGTGGAAACTCGATGGAAGTGTCAACTTTTTTAGGGCTATTACGAATGGGGGCAATCTGGACGCAAGCTATCAGAGCGATACCTACAGTTGGTTTACCCGAATGACTTCCCGATTTACGATCTGGCGAAATACGGATTTCCAGATGCGGGGTAATTACGAAGCGCCACAGAAAACACCTCAAGGCACACGGCAGGCGATTGTTACGCTGGACTTGTCGGTCAGCAAGGATATTCTCAAGAATAACGGCACACTGGTGCTTAACGTGCTGGACGTATTTAATTCGCGTCGCTATCGTTCGATTACTGAGGGGGCTAACTTTTATACTGAAAGTAATTCACAGGGACGATTGCGCCAGATCAATCTAACGTTCAACTATCGGCTACATCAGGCTAAAAAGAAAATGAAAGAATCTGGTGAAGGTGAGTTTTAAAGTGGAACGGTTCGGCGTTTTGGAGAACTACTAGGTGAGATTTACGAACTTTTCGTTAACACAAGGGTAATTTTTTTCGAATTTTGCGTTTTGAAAGAATGGTTGCTTCAAAGGCAACTGCACCAAATTAGATCACAATCAAAAAATTATCTCAATGAAAAGTGTTGCATTTACCCTTCTTCTTTTTTTTAGTTTATTAACTGTTACCACAAAAAGTTTTGCCCAGAGTAAAGACCAAGCTGCTGTTGCACAAGCGGTTGAAGCGCTACGTTTACAGATGATTTCGCCAGATAAAGCTAAACTGGAAGCACTTGCTGCCGACGACCTAAGTTATGGGCACTCGAACGGTAAAATCGAAGCTAAAACTGCATTTGTTGAAGCGTTTACAAGTGGTACATCCGATTTCGTAAGTATCGAACTTACCGATCAAACAGTAACAGTAGTCGATAACACGGCTCTTGTGCGCCATAAATTGATGGGCGAAACGCTTGATGGTGGTAAACCAGGACAGGCGAAACTGAGCGTGCTCCAGGTATGGATTAAGCAGAAAGGAACCTGGAAATTGTTAGCTCGGCAGGCAGTAAAAATCTAAGTAAATTAGCTAGCAAACTAAATAAGCCCATCAGACATCTGATGGGCTTATCCGATAACAAACCTATGATAAAACGTATTCTACAAAAGAAGTACGTTTTATTTGATAAACTCTCCTGAACTCACCTGCCTGATTTCCAAATAGCTATAGTTCAGTGAGATTAAGTGTTTTTATACAGCGCACAAAAAAGGTGACCAATTGTTGGTCACCTTTTTTGTGCGCTGTATTTACGCTACGATACCCGTTCTTATAAATCGCTATTTATTTTTTCTGAGTCAATTGCAGCGAACTATCGTTGATCTCAAAGGTGTGCTTTTTGATCATGTTAATCACCTCGGAACCGGCTAATAGTGTAGGCCCGTATCCATGCGCTGCGTAAGGGTTGATAGGCCGATGGTAATAGAAAGCTGGATCGAATCCCATACCAGTACCTACGCAAACGCCTTCAACCTGCCCTGCCTGTGTAACTTTGGTCGTTACGGCATTCCAGCCCAGTAACGTTGCCGGCGCATAGGCCAATGGATCGAGCCATCCCCGATTAATGGCTCGGGCAAAGCAGTACACGTAAATAGCTGTCGCTGAGGTTTCCAGATACGAATCGTTACGGTCGAGCAACTGGTGCCAAAATCCTGATCCTGATTGTTGAGCTGCTAACCCTTTGGCATGTGCTTTTAATAAGTCAAGAATGGCTGGCCGACCGGGATGGTTTTCGGGAAGAACATCCAATAATTCCACGGCAGTCAAAATTCCCCATCCATTCGCACGCCCCCAGTGAAACTCGGGATGCACAGCCATGCCTTCTACCCAACCATGCATATACAAACCTTTTTGCGGATTGAACATGCGTTTGGCGAATTGCGTAACCTGCTTTACGGCTTCGTCGTAATACTTTTTGTCGCCGGTTAGTTTGCCCATTTGTGCCAGCGCCGGGACGCTCATAAACAAATCATCGAGCCAAAGGGTATTGGGCTGCGGACGATTGCGGGCCAAAGTGCCATCGGTCAGGCGGAACTCTTTCGTTTGTATGTAATTGATGTAGTTATCAATCAAGGGGCGCATGTCGGCCTTAACTCCTCCCGTCCGACTCGCTTTAATCATGGCTGCGCACATAGCTCCGGCATCATCCAGCGCATGAGGGGCCAGTACCGATCGCATTGGGGTATTTGCTTTAGGATCGGCCGTTACCTGATTGCGGAAATAAGGAACCTGTTCCGTAATAAACTGAAGTCGTTTATACGTATAATCGGCATAACGAGGATCGCCGGTAGCTTCGCTAGCTTGTAACATAGCAGCATAGGTAACACCCCATTCATAGCTAATTAGCCGGAAGTCGCCCGGTTTGAAAATAGCATTTGGGTTGAATGGCCCACCCGTAGGAATGTCATTTTTCGTCTCTTTATCAATGAGCTGGGTCGGGGTGTTTGCATCCAGATAGGTATGGATTCGGCGTAATACCCCTGTTACCTCGTCAATTTTAGGTTGCCCATAGGGAACCGGATAATCAGGCTGTAGTAAGTGCAGCGGAGTGGTCGAATCGTTCGCTTTCGGAGTACTTGGTTGGGCATACAGAGACGTGCCAGTAGTTACCCCAATCAGTAACAGCCCTAGACTTCGGCTAGTAAAAGAGAAAATTGGACTGAAAACAGACATAAAACAGGTTTGAAATTTGGTTGGTGAGCAACGGTGTCACTCTATAAATAGACATATTTAGTAGCTGAATACCCCAAATATTACAAATCTTGGCTTGTTTTCTATCATGCTCGCTCCTGTGTGAGCCTATTATTCGTTAATATGTCAAGGAGTTAAATCGACCGATAAGTTTAGCAGAAGAAAACGAGATTAGGGGCAATTTTAGCGCCCTTATCGATGGATATAACGGCCTTTACACAAAGCCATCGCAAGATTTTATAAAGTACTGAAACTTATCAAAACTGGATGTATGTCAGTCTTTTATCGAGTAAAAATCTGATTAAATAGATGTGGTCTCCCCGATGTTTATGAGCGACAATTTACCGGCTATATACCTGCATAAAACAGATTATATACGGGAACTTGTCGAAGAGAAAAGTAAGCAACTACTGTAAAAAAGATCTGTAAACTACTTATGCATGAGCACTCTATTTTCTGGCTCATGGTAAGAAAATGGCCGAAAAATAGTGCACAAGTTTGTCTCCAAAAAGCGATTAAGGAGAGAGAGGTTTCCTGAAATACAATTTGTAAAAGGTACTTAGGGTAAGGAGCTGAAGTGCCGATTGAAAAACCGAATGCCGAAATAAACGTAAACAATCAAAGCGGCAGTTTTTAAAAAACCTTCAGTAGAGTTGGTGCTATAAACTCCGTTGGTATAAGCTTGTACCCAGTCAAACAAGACAATAAAAAAGCCGATAAACGCAGTTATTGCTCCTACTATAACTAGTACTATCAGTAATTTCTTATCCATTATTGAATCCGTCAAAGAGAGGTGATATGGCATATGACACTCACCTCATCAAGAAGTTTAATTCCCATCCTGATAATTTATTTAATCATATAAACAGATTAAATAAAATAAAATGGAAATCGTGTGGTTTTAGGTTGAGGGCGCAAGATAAGGAGTTTTTAATGAATTAATTACTTTCTACAATTACTAAATAATTTTATAAGCTTTCACTAACTTATGCTCACACACCCTAGAAAGAACTAGGCTATATCCTGCTATTTTCTTGTAAATTGCTCTCGCAAGTTTTTTGAAATTTTATATGATTGCTGTTATACAACGTGTTTCAAACGCATCGGTTTCTATTGATAATCAGGTTAAAGGACAAATTGATGCTGGTTTTTTAATTTTATTGGGTATAACTCATACCGACTCTCGCGAAGATGTAGAATGGCTTAGTCGAAAAATAATTGGTATGCGAATTTTTAGTGATAATGACGGGAAAATGAACCTTGATTTAATGGCTGTTAATGGCAATATATTACTGATCAGCCAGTTTACATTGCATGCCAATACCAAGAAAGGAAACCGACCCAGTTTTATCGAAGCAGCTCGTCCGGAAGTTGCGATACCGCTTTACGAAGCCATGATTGCCCAATTAACCGCCGACTTAGGTAAACCTATTCAGACCGGAGAATTTGGGGCAGATATGAAGGTGTCGCTGCTTAACGATGGACCAGTTACGATTATAATAGACTCGAAAAACCGGATTTAGCCTGGCTCGATTACCGATTTATGCTAATGATACGTTACTTTTACTGTAACCAGCCCTTGCCTGTTGCCAAACCAGCGTGTACAGGTAAATAGCCGAATGGATTTTTTACCCTCGAACATAAGCGCCTACGCCGAAGCGTTCACCGCTCCCGAAAGCGAGTTGTTGTACCAACTCAATCGAAATACCCGCGCTCACATTATGGCGCCCCGCATGTTGTCGGGGCACATGCAAGGTCGTTTTTTATCGATGATTTCGTGGATGATTCGCCCCCGTCGAATTCTTGAAATCGGGACCTATACGGGCTACTCAGCCCTTTGTTTAGCCGAAGGTTTAACGGACGATGGACTATTGATTACCATCGATCATAATGAAGAACTTGAAGATTTTGCCCGGTCGTACTGGCGGCAATCTCCCTTACAGGATAAGCTGGATTTTCGAATCGGATTGGCCGTTGATATACTGCCAACACTCAATGATACGTTTGATCTGGTATTTATTGACGCTGACAAACGCAACAATTCGATCTATTTCGATCTGATTATCGACAAAGTGAGGCCCGGCGGCTTCATTCTGGCCGATAATGTTTTGTGGAGTGGCAAGGTTGTTGAACCAGTAAAACCATCGGACCTTGATACAATGAGTGTATTGGCGTTTAATCAAAAAGTACAGGATGATTCGCGCGTAGAAAATGTACTCTTACCCGTGCGAGACGGGATTATGGTGATGCGAAAACGATAAGTGCGATTGAGAAAATGAGCCGCTGTAGCGGTACGATTTATGAAAAAACGAATTCAGGTCCTTGCCCTATTCTTCCTGCTTACAGGCTTCATGGCGTCGGCACAAACGAGTGTGCCAACGGTACCGGAGCAACTGACGTTTGCCGATATATCGGTACAATTAGACCCCGATGCCCGGCGCATCGTGCAGCAGGATGTCAACGCACTGATGTCGAATCGGCAATACTGGACCGCGAAACTTGACCGGGTGGTTTTGTACTTTCCTATGATCGAAGCGATTCTGATTGACGAAGATGTCCCTACCGATTTTAAATACCTCGCCGTTCAGGAAAGCTCACTTACACCCGATGCCGTATCGTCGTCGACAGCGGTGGGGTATTGGCAATTCAAGCGCGAAACCGCTATGGATAATGGTATGCGCGTAGATGATGTTGTCGATGAACGAAAGAGCATTACGGGGTCAACACATGGAGCCGCTAAATATTTGAAGCGGAGTAACGCTCAGTTCAACAACTGGGTTGCATCGCTTTATTCCTACTACCTCGGTGCGGGTGGCATTGCCAAACTGATTCCACCCGATTGGTCGTATGCGCGTGAAGTAGCGCTCGATGGCCGTACAGATCGGTATATTCTGCGCTTCTTCGCCCACAAAATTGCGATTGAAAACGCCCTGCAAACGCACCAGACCAGCAATCGGTTTGCGCTGATTGAGTACCCCAGCGGAGGAGGTAAAACCATAAAGGACATTGCCGAAGAATTAAACGTCGATGAGTTTGAGCTACGAAAATATAACCGCTGGGTATTGGGCGATGCGGTGCCAACCGACAAAGTTTATGTGATGGCAGTGCCGGTGGCGAGCAATCAGATCAATGATGTTCGGCAGAAAATTGTAAACGTAGACTCGAAAAAGACGCCTGATTTTGTTCAGAACGATGTGGGGTTTCCCGTTTTGCGTCGGGTTACTACGGGCTTAAGTAGCAAAAACGATCCGATTTTGTATGAAATTAACGGCTTGCCGGGTATTCAGGCTCAGGCGGGCGATAATGCGGCCTCGTTATCGCGGAAGTCAAAAGTTAGCCTATCGAGCTTTTTGCGCTACAACGACATGACCGATCGTGATCCGATCATTGTCAATGATGTATATTATCTAGCGAAGAAACGGAAAAAAGCGCTGGTCCCTTTTCATACGGTTCGTGAAGATGAAACAGCTCGTAGTATCTCGCAACGGTATGGTATCAGGCTTAAAAAGCTGATGCGTTATAACCGACTGGATCGAGTGCAGAAGCTGGCAACAGGCCGGGTTATGTGGCTTCGTGAACGTAGACCAAGTAATAAACCTGTCGAAATTATTAACGCGCCAACTCCTCCTGTTTACGATCAGACTCCAACGCCTAGCCGGGCGGAGGTGGCAGCTAACACCACAGCGGGCGGGGCTCCTCGAACAGTGAGTGGTGGCGACGCTGTGCCACGAAATCCATCGGAACGGAAATTATACCAACCTAAACTGATAGGCGGTGGCGTAACGCCAAACGATGGTACATCGGAACCTGCAACAGCCCCTCGACCAGAAGTAAGCCGACCTGCTACACAACCCACCAATAGCCGATCAGTACCGGTCACAAGTAGTTCGACACCGAGTAGTTCGGATGGTTCGCAGCGCGTCGTAATTGTTCGTACGCCCGATGCGTCACAGCCAACTAAATCGGTACCAGTAGCCACGATGCCCGAGCGAGACCAAACGGCCAGTACCCCAATGAATACACCGAAAACCAAACCGTCGGATACGTATGCAACTGCCCAAAAGCCTAAATTGACTCCCGCAGCTGATATCGATATGGGTCGGCCAGAGTCTGGCAAGTACGAAGGACCGCGTGAACAGCAGGCCGATGGTTCATTGACCATACCATCTGCGGTACCGCCAACGAAAGCTCCTCCCCGTCCGGCTACCAAGGTAGAAACACGCCCTGTTGTGCCTGCTACAACAACCTCAGAGCCTAAGACAGTTACCTCGTCGGCTCCGGTAGCAAATCGTTCTGCAAACACACATACGGTTGAGGCTGGCCAAACTTATTACAGTATCTCAAAATTATATGGGCTGACCGTTGATGAACTGCTCTCGCTCAATAACCTGACGGCTAACGATAAGCTTGAGGTAGGTCAGCAACTAGCCGTTAAGCTTGTTCCTGGTGGTCGGCTTGTGCAACCTTCGCCAACCGTTAAATCGGCTTCGCCTGCCGAATCATCGGTAACTTATCATACCGTGGCAAAAGGAGAAACCATGTTCCGTATTTCGCAGATATACGGGGTAACTATCGAGCAGATTCAGGCCTGGAATAACCTGCCGGATGTTGGGGTTAAATTGGGCCAGAAAATCAAAATTGTGAAGCCTTAACTGACTTTCACAAGCATGACACAAAAAGCCATTCCTGATAGGGATGGCTTTTTGTATTGTGGGCTTCATCGTATCTTTACTACATGATAGGCTGGTTTCTGTTGGAAGTCCCGATGGGAAGATGCATATCACGATAACTATGATTCTAATTGATAATACCTGCATCAGCGATGATGTTGCTGAAAAATTCTTCGTCTGCAACTTAGATAAGTGCAAAGGCGCCTGTTGTGTTGAGGGTGACATGGGCGCACCTTTAGAAGACGATGAGCACCTGATTCTGGATCGCATATACGAAGATATCAAACCCTATCTCTCGCCCGAAGGGATCAAAGTTATTGAAGAGCGAGGGGGCTATGAATCCGACGGTTTTGACGGCTTTGTAACGAATACGGTTGGTGGCCGGGAGTGTGTCTATGCAACCTGGAATGATAAAGGAATTCTGAAATGTGGCATTGAAGAAGCGTATAATGATGGTAAAATAGACTGGAAAAAACCGATTTCCTGTCATTTGTACCCGATTCGGGTTACCAAGTATGAAGCGTTTCACGCCCTTAATTACGACCGTTGGCCAATTTGTAGTCCGGCTTGTAGCTTTGGTGAGCAATTAAATGTCCCCATCTACAAATTTGTTCGCGAAGCGCTTATTCGGGCTTATGGTGAAGAATGGTATAATCGCTTGTCGAAAGCAATTGAGGAGAAAGAATAAACGCGATACCGTTTACACATGGAACAACGCGATTATTTTGAAGAGGTATATGAGGTAGTGCGGCTGATCCCTAAAGGTCGCGTAACGAATTATGGCACGATTGCCCGCTATTTAAGTCTTCGGGCGGGCGCTCGAATGGTTGGGTGGGCCATGAATGGCTGTCATAATCGACCTGATGTACCCGCACACCGGGTCGTCAACAGTGTGGGCGTCCTATCAGGCAAACACTTCTTCGGTGAACCTGATGTTATGCAGCGCCTTCTGGAAGCAGAAGGTGTTCAGGTTAAAAACGATAAGGTCGTTGAGTTCAAAAAAGTTTTCTGGGACCCTACAGTTGAACTGGCTCTGTAAGAGGGGTTTAGGATTTCTACCTACTGAACTTTATTGAAAAGCTCATTTGATTAACCGGGTATCTAGTGGAATAGGCCTCTGGCTGATAACTTCTATCTCGGCGAAAGCTGGATGCTGTGGATGCAGCAATAGGTTGTAAGATTCAGGCATAATAACTGATGGTACAGCAACTGCCAGGCAAAACGGCTCAATTAGCCATTCGGTCAGGATTGTTTGGGTCTCAGCCAATGTTCCTGATTTCCAGTAAGCAGGAAGTTTGTTAGGTGTTATCCAAAAAATAGTCGAATTGCCTTTGGTTGATTTGCCAGCTTGCTGGGTGGATTCGGCATTGGGTAAATCGGGTAGATGGAGTGTACTCAACCAAAGCTGGGGTAACTCGGATAGTGTAACCGGTGGCAGATGAACCAACGTCTCCAGTAGGGCAAGCTCAGGCGTTCGGCTAGTGTATAGAATGCCTACTCCTTTGGGATTCCAACGACCGCCGTGCTGATAACTGCCAATGGTGGATAATGGGTCTGTGTGGTAAGGCTCTTTATTAATTCGATAAACCTCCATAAGTACTTAGCCAGCAATACCCCATTCAATTCGCCCAAGAACATCTTCGGCCAGCGAGAAACCCGACACCGTGTCCAGTACAGCTAAAGGTGATTGAGGTATTAATCCAGCGGGTGTATCTGTGGCGGCTTCTGTTGTGTTTAAGGTGTCAGTTTGCTGCCGGGATGGTTCTTGAAAACTACCTACATTTCTTATAGAAAATGGCTTGGATAGGTCTTCTGATTCATCAGCCTCTTCTCGATAAGCTAACTCAAACAAGGGCGTGCGAAGCCAATGACTCAGTAGGTCAACTCGACCGTCAAACACCGACAGACCATGTTGCACCAACCGTTCGAGCAATAGCAACCGTTCACTGGCTGCCGAGGTTAGTAACTCGGAGTTTGCCTTACCATGTAGCCCCCGAACCGACATGTTTAGAATACGGGACATTTCTCTATCAGTTAACCCCACTACATTCGCTATTTCATCGACGCGCCGACGTAATACGCCGTGTCGGGCTTGCTGAATGAGGTCGGTAACGGGGCGTACTAGGTCGGGCCGAATTGAAAATGAAGGATGCATACGTTACGATCTTAACGTGAATAATGGATAGAATCTAAAGCTATCAACTGTTTGTTAGTCATTTATGGTGTTATTTTCTGTCATCCTGACGTCAGGATGACAGAAAACTAGTATAATTCTATTCGTAAATTCTCCATAATTCGCGTTATATTATAAATAAGTAGCAAATGTACAGTTTTAAAACGGCAAATTTGCCATTTGTATGCTTTTGGTACGTTCTGAATCTATTTGTTAAAAGCTTTAAGCCGCCTGTTTTTGTTGCTCAACTATCTCCGCTAAGGCCGATAGTACATCTTGTAATTCCTGAGCCAGAACAGGGTCAATTAATTGATCGTTAGCGCCTAATCGTTGTCGAACAAAGGGAACAATCAGCGACGCTTTTTCGGGCGTTATCGCCATAAGAACGTCTAGTGTGTGCGACAACGCTGCGTGGGCCCGCATACCACCCGTATCGGAAGGACCGGCGCTGATAATGCCTGTGGGCTTATGCACAAACTCGCCCGATGAGGCAATCCAGTCGAGCATATTTTTCAGAACTCCCGGCATGCCATGAATGTATTCGGGGGTACAGACGATTACGGCATCAGCTTCCCGAAGTTGATTGCGCAGACTTTTTACCGCTTCGGGTGCTTGATCGGTATCTCGTTCAGGACTAAAATGTGGAAGATCGTCAAGCCCGTCGTAGAGCTTGACTGTTATCTTCGAGGGAGCTAGGTTGGCAATAGCGCGCAGGAGCGATGTATTCGTGGAGGCTGCCCGCAGGCTACCTGAGATGGCCAGAATGTTCATGCGTGTTGAGACTAGTGCCTAGCGTAACACTTTCGTGATCTCGTTTAGTTTCTCCATTTTCTGCACAAAATCACCTTTGAGTTGATTCCGGATAGCAGTCAGATTATCCAAGGTTTCCTGTAAGCTATCAGGCAGAATATCTTCCAGTACTTCGCGGAATCGTTTGGCGAATGTGGGCGATTTGCCGTTGGTAGAGATGGCAACTTTCAAGTCGCCTTTCTTGACCACGGAACTTAAGTAAAAGTCGCATAAATCAGGGGTATCGGCTACGTTCACCAAAATCCGGTGGCGTTTGCAATCGGATTGTACCTGTCGGTTAACGGCTTTGTCGTTCGTACCGGCAATGACTAAATCTTTGTCAGATAAGTAAATTTCGTGATAAGCTTCCTGAATCAATTGTAGTTTGGGAAACAGGTTTGCCATTTCCCGAATCTCGTCCCGGATGTCAGGCGCTACAAGCGTGACCCGAGTCTCGGGCGAATTGCCTAGCAAAGCGTTCAGTTTTTCCAGACCTACATAACCTCCGCCCACGATGAGCACGTGTAGGTTCTCAGCTTTGACAAAAATCGGAAAGAGGGTATTCATGAAAATAGTCGTCAGTCAATAGTATTTAGTCGTCGGTAGGTTGACTATTGCCAAATCTACTACTTACAAACGACTAAATACTATTGACTGACGACTATTGCCTGATGACTATTTTTAAAACTTGAACCCTAGGTTTACGCCCAGAATTCGACGTTTGCTGTTGCCGCTGGTCAACACATCGGCAAACCCATAATGGTAAACAAAGTCTAGCATGATTGGGCCTGCATCGAAACCAAGGTTAACCAGACCGTTGATCGTTGCTGCCTGAAAGTCAGCATTATTAAGATTGAAGTCGTTTTTGTCGGTGCCTAGTGGCGTAGCATATTCACCACCCAGGGCCAGCCGTACACCCGACACGCCCCGTTCCGATTGCGCCAGCTTCACCCCGATATACGCTGGAATGTGCAGATAACGCTGATCGATGTTGGACGTAATATCGCTAACGCTCTGACCATCACCTGCCTTATAGAACTGAGAACTGGAGGTCAGGTATTCGGCCCCAATTTGTCCATAGATTCGACCACCGGCCCGTACAAGGAAGCCCAATTGATAACCCAGTCGACCTGTCAAATTCTTACCATCAACGGTTTCTCCTTCGAAACGGGTTGAGTTGGCCCCGCCATAAACACCAAATGTAAAGTGTTTGTAATTCTCACGATGTTCCTGACGTTCAGATACTTCCTGACTACGTTGCCCATCCTCAAAGCCCTCATCGTAGGCTTTACTTAGATCACGTTCATCAAACCGGCGATTGTCGCCAATACGGCCTTCGTAGCGGTTGTCGTAGCGTGGATATTCTTCATTCCGACGATTATACTCGCGCCATTCATCAATGGCATTATTGAATTGGCGTTCATCACGCCGGTCGTAGCGCCGTTGATCACGACTATCGTTCCGGTTATAATCGTATCGGTCGTTGTAGGAGTTTTGCTGGCCCAATACGAAACTCGTACTACAGACCCCTGCGATAAGTAAAGCTGTTTTTGTTAACGTTTTCATAACCTGTTGAGTTGAGTAAATGAATACCAAGATTCAATTCTAAAACCGCCTATATGGAGGAATGTTTGTGTAATCATGTCTGTAAGCCATTTTAGTTGGTTCCTGTGACCCGTCCTAAAATAGGTTGACAGATTATTGATCGCTTTTACCTTCGACAACGCC
>NZ_BAAHBI010000028.1:0-18185 GCF_054776755.1 Spirosoma litoris
TACCAAACTGTTTTATCAAACTCTCAAAAGTGAAGTGTCCGGCTAAATAGGACCACCCCAGGCATCCTCATCAGGCTTCATTAAGGAGAAAGGATGGTCTCAAAAGTTTGCCTGGCAGGAAGGTTATGGCGCTTTTACCTATGGCCAATCGCAGGTAAAAGATGTGATTCAATATGTACTGAATCAGGAAGAACATCATAGAAAACGAACTTTCAGAGAAGAGTATTTGACATTTTTAAAGCGTTTCGAAGTGCCCTATGAACCAAAATATATTTTCGATTTCTACGAGTAGTAAGAATTAACTCTTTTTATAACCCCATATGGGGCAATTAGTTTCTATTGACAGGTCGCTCCTAGCGGAGCTAAAGCATACTAAAGACATCAAACCCTTAACCATCCACACTACTTGTCATTTTGTCTTAAAACAGACACAAATGCACTCAAATCCCGCCAAAATGTCCGGAAAACTACTCCGGCCCGTAGTTTGTTACTAAGACTATAGAAAGCAATAGGAAGAATAAAGATGAAGAAAAGACATTCTTCCTATTGCTTTCCACTCTCTTAACTTCTCAGTAATCATGGACTTTAAGAATTACACCATAAAAGCACAGGAGGTCGTTCAGAAGGCATCGGAGATTGCCCTCGGCAACGGCCAGCAAAGTATAGAAACAGGTCATTTGCTACAGGCTATACTGTCGGCAGATGAGAATGTTGTTGGGTTCATTGCCAAGAAAACGGGCGTTAACCTCCAGAACACCAATGCTGCTTTAGAAGCCATCCTGACTACCTATCCGAAGGTTTCAGGAGGCAACGGAAGCGTATATTTAGGGAACGACACAGCCGCAGCGCTGGCTAAAGCCAGCAATTACACCAAAGAGTTCGGCGACGAATTTGTTAGCGTTGAGCTAATGTTGCTGGGACTTATGGCGGGCAAAGACCAAATTGCAACGTTATTGAAGGATGCCGGTTTCAACGAGAAACAAACGAAAGCGGCTATCAACGAACTTAGAAAAGGAAACTCGGTGAAAGACCAAAACGCAGAAGCGAAATATCAATCCTTAGAACGATTCAGTATTAACCTAAACGAGCGGGCTCGTACTGGCAAAATTGACCCGGTCATTGGCCGCGATGAAGAAATCCGGCGGGTTCTGCAGATTCTGAGCCGCCGTACCAAAAACAACCCGATTCTGCTCGGTGAACCGGGCGTTGGTAAGACGGCCATTGTTGAAGGGCTGGCCCAGCGAATTGTATCGGGCGACGTTCCTGAAAACCTGAAAACCAAAACCATTGTCTCGCTCGACATGGGCTTGCTCATTGCAGGTGCCAAGTATAAAGGTGAGTTTGAGGAGCGGCTGAAAGCAGTTATTAAAGAGGTAACGGACTCGGATGGGCAGATTATCCTGTTCATCGATGAAATTCATACGCTTATTGGCGCGGGGGCTGGTGGCGAAGGTGCTATGGATGCGGCCAACCTCTTGAAACCTGCTTTGTCGCGTGGTGAACTGCACACGATTGGGGCAACTACGCTGAAAGAATACCAGAAATATATCGAGAAAGATAAGGCGCTCGAACGTCGGTTCCAGGCCGTTATGGTCGATGAACCTGACATGGCCGATGCCATTTCGATCCTGCGTGGTATCAAAGAAAAATACGAACTCCACCACGGTGTTCGTATTAAAGACGATGCAGTTATTGCTGCCGTCGAACTCTCGACACGCTATATCACCGATCGGTTTCTGCCCGACAAAGCCATTGACTTAATGGACGAGGCTGCTGCCAAACTCCGGCTGGAGATGGACTCAGTTCCCGAAGAACTCGACGAGCTGAATCGACGCATCATGCAGTTGGAAATTGAACGGGAAGCCATCCGTCGCGAAAACGATAAGGAAAAGGAAACAGTCCTGAATAAGCAGATCGAAGATTTGAGCGAACAACGGAACGATCTGAAAGCCAAATGGGAAACCGAAAAAGCATCGGTCAACGAAGGTCGGACACTGAAGGAGCAACTCGACAAATTGCGTCTGGAAGCTGATCAGGCTGAACGCGCTGGCGACTATGGTAAAGTAGCCGAAATTCGGTACGGGCGCATTCCTGAAATTGAAACAAAGCTGAATAGCCTGGCTGAAGAAGGGGCTGATAAAGGTTCATCGGACCGGATGATGCAGGAAGAGGTTACTGCCGAGGACATTGCCGAAGTTGTAGCCAAATGGACGGGTATACCTGTCTCGAAAATGCTGCAAAGCGACCGTGAGAAACTCCTCAACCTGGAAAAAGAACTGGGTAAACGTGTAGCTGGACAAGCCGAAGCCATTGAAGTAGTGGCCGATGCCGTCCGTCGTAGCCGGGCTGGTATGCAGGACCCTCAACGACCCATTGGTTCGTTTATCTTCCTGGGTACCACTGGGGTTGGTAAAACCGAAGTGGCCCGAACACTGGCCGAATATCTGTTCAACGATGAGAGCGCTATGGTACGAATCGACATGTCGGAGTACCAGGAACGCCACGCAGTGAGCCGGTTGATTGGTGCCCCTCCGGGCTATGTAGGCTACGACGAAGGTGGTCAGTTAACTGAAGCTGTCCGCCGGAAACCCTACTCGGTTGTGCTGCTTGACGAAATCGAAAAAGCACACCCCGATGTCTGGAACATTCTGTTGCAAGTACTTGACGAAGGCCGTTTGACTGACAACAAAGGTCGTGTAGCCAACTTCAAGAACACGATCATCATCATGACTTCGAACATCGGTAGCCACCTGATTCAGGAAAAATTTGCCGAGGACGAAGGTTGGAATCACTCGCTGGTACTGGAAGAAGCGAAATCGGCCGTGATGGAGTTGCTAAAACAAACCATCCGTCCTGAGTTCCTCAACCGGATCGATGAGATTGTGATGTTCGAACCGCTGACAAGAGCCAACATTCGCAAGATTGTGGACATTCAGTTCCGGGGCATCAAGCAACGCTTGGCTGAAAACGGTATCCAACTCGATGCCACCGACGAAGCCTTGAGCAAAATTGGTGAAGAAGGATTCGACCCTGTCTTTGGCGCCCGTCCGCTGAAACGAGTGTTACAACGCCGAGTCCTCAATGAGCTCTCGAAAGCCATTCTA
Source organism: Spirosoma litoris (assembly GCF_054776755.1). Classification (NCBI taxonomy): domain Bacteria; kingdom Pseudomonadati; phylum Bacteroidota; class Cytophagia; order Cytophagales; family Cytophagaceae; genus Spirosoma; species Spirosoma litoris. Next base: position 3,105 of record NZ_BAAHBI010000028.1, read on the forward strand.
GCGAACGAAGTCAAAAAAGATTCGGTCGTTCTGATGGAGTTGAACGACGACGGCGAGATTGCCTTTACGAATCTGGACACGCACATCGAAAATTTGTAATTGATTGATTTTTAGAAGCCTGTGGTGCATGGCCCGGTTACTGCGAAGTGGCCGGGCTTTTTATTTACTTTTACTTAACAATAGACCGTCACTATGCCTGAAATTAGTCGCTTCTTTGGCATCATTATTTACATGTATGCTAAAGACCATTTACCTCCTCATTTCCACGCCGAATACAATGGGGAGGAAGCAATGTTTGCCATCGAGACTGGTGAAATTATTATTGGTAGTTTGCCTAAAAAGCCAACTCGTTTAGTTCAGGCATGGGTAGAACTACACCGCGACGAACTGATGGAGAACTACAATTTGTTACAACAGGAAATAGGCAGTTTTAAGAAAATCAAACCCTTACAGTAATGCTTCCCCGTATCCGTCAGATTTTATCTGTTGACCCTTATAAGGTCACTTGTTTATGGAGTACAGGCGAAGTGCGAGAAGTCGATTTGCAGCCCTTACTGGCTGAGTCGGCGAAGAAGCCCAATAGCCCCGTTAATCGGCTGCTAGACAAACAATTATTTGAACAGGTAAAAACTGACGGCCGAACTTTATATTGGGATAACTTATTGACCATGATTAACTATGACGGCAGTCAGCAACCCGCACCATTGGATTTCGACCCCGATGTAATGTACGAACGAAGCCGGTTAGTAAGTTAAAAAATAGAATCATCGAAATCTCCCACCTACCCAACAAAAAAGCACTCCCAAACGAGAGTGCTTTTTCATTTACAATTTCATCCTCCTACCGTCTACGACCGAATAGGCGTAGCAGATAAAGAAACATATTAATGAAATCCAGATAGAGCCGTAGAGCACCCATAATGGCTTCCTTGCGGTCTTCGTCGGTACCGGCATTCCCGATCACGTTCATTTCTTTGATCTTCTGCGTGTCGTAGGCTGTCAGGCCCACGAAAATCAGTACACCAGCATAGGTAGCAATCCAGTACAGCGTCTCGTTCTGCCAGAATAGATTGACGAGCGAAGCGATAATCAACCCAATTAGGGCCATCATCAGAAAACCACCTATTGAGGTCAGGTCGCGCTTGGTGAAGTACCCAAAAGCGCTCATGGCTCCGAAGGTTCCTGCCGTAACGAAAAACGTAGAAGCGATTGAACCGCCGGTATAGAGCATAAAAATCGACGCCAGCGTAAGGCCATTCATAACGGCATAGCCCAAAAACATAGCGGTTGCCGCCTGCGCCGATACACGTTGTACAGCAGCCGATAAATACATAACCAGCAATACTTCGCCAATGAGCAATACATAGAAAACCAGTCGGTTACCAAAAATAATATTCAGCAAGGCAGGCGTACTGGCCACCCAAACCGAAACAGAGGCCGTAATAAGCAGGGCTACGGTCATCCAGCCGTAAACCTGGGTCATAAAAGCAGCCTGCTCACGTTTTATCTGATCGGCTGTTAGAAAAGGGTGTTGTCGTTCAGGGTAAGATTGTGATTCCATTGGAGTAAATAGATTTTTCGTCCGAAAGAACGCTAAATACCGAAACAGATGCAACCCACTCAAAATGACCTTCCTTTCTACCGCAATAGCCCATCCCGGCGAGCCCGGTCTCGCACTCGTTGTGCACGGGACTGACTATCGGGGTGCGACGACAAAATTGTTGCAACTTTACCACCTTGGCCTCCACCGCTTAGCTTAGCTAATTTCTCAAATGAAGTAGCCAATGCCAACACATTGTAACCATAACGTTTCAGGAATCCATAGCTGTAATCGTCTGCTTCGGTCTCTTGCTGGCGACTAAATTTTGCGCCTAGTAGACCATCTGCGATATCGCCCAATTGCGACCGGGACAGTTCGCCTAATTTACCCGATGTTGAACCAACAGCATCTCGAATGGCCGAACGTTGCAGCGATCGTTTCATCGCGTCGCGCGTGTCGTGGTTCACTACGTGACCGATTTCATGCCCCATAACAGCCAGAAGTTCATTATCGGTCATGATATCCATAAGCCCCTTAAAGACACGAACACTCCCATCAGCTGTAGCAAAGGCGTTTACATCAGCTACTTTGTACACCTTGTAATTGACGGGTATGCCACTAATGGTATGATGGCGACTAACAATCTTATTCAGTCGTACGGTATAGGGGTCATTAGCCGCAGCTACCGGATTTTTGGCGTCCATCTCAACAATGGCCTGGCGCGAAAGCTCGGCAACCTGCGCATCAGATATAGTCGCGGAGCCCACGGCTTCCATAAGCGCCTGCATGAGGTTAGAATTGATTTTGATCTGGGCCTGGCTTCCTTCGTGAAAGCCGAGAAGCGCCAATACGATGACTATGACACGTTTCATAAGTTGAATCATTTAGTAAATCTGCACGAATGGTTTGGCAATAAATTACATGTATTGACTATTAAAACGACTAAAAGTTTACCAGATGATTAAAAGGCAACTCCTGGATAGTGTCCTAAGCTTGGTTAGATAATGAATTATGCTTCAAAGAATTTCTTCTTTGCGTTCAGATTTGCCTGACGACGAATCGTTTGGCATTTTTGCCTTTAAAAGGAACTTGATTTCTTACGAACCTGAAAACGAGAACGCCCAATGAGCGAGCAATCACGGAGAAGTTTTGTTAAAAATAGCGTTGCGGCCGGGCTGGGTGCCGGGTTGCCAGTCATTGAATCAGCCCCTAAAGAAATGTTTGTTCACCACGTTTTCTTCTACCTGAAAAATGCGGGTAATGAAGCCGATAAAGCCAAACTGCTGGAAGGCTTAAACAAACTGGCCAAATGCCCTACCATCAAACTGGTACACATTGGCACACCCGCAGGCACCACCCGCGATGTCATCGAGCGCAAGTACACCTACTCCTGGCTGTGCTTTTTCGACAGCCCTGCCGATGAGGAAGCCTACCAAAAACACCCTATTCACGACGACTTCCGCAACAATTATGCGCACCTGTGGGAGAAAGTAGTCATTTACGACTCCGTCGGGCCAAAACGATAGAATGCAGTAGCGTGGACTTCCAGTCCGCGTAGCCGTAGGCTAATATCGTTTAGCTACAACTTAGCTTATGGCTACGCGGACTGGAAGTCCACGCTACGTTTCTGGAACAACCGCAACAGGCGGGGATGTCTGTGTGGCTTTCCCTCGTGTGAATGAAATAATAGCTCCTGTTAGCACAAGCCCCGCCATGACCAGATAGGCGTAATGCATGCCAAGTAGTTGCGCAGCAGGCGTTTCGGGTGTCACCTGGTGCTCAATTCCATAATGATTTCGGGTACTGTACCAAACGGCAGCGGCTAGCGCAATACCGACGACAAAACCCAGATTGCGCATAAACGCAATCATGCTACTGGCAATACCCCGCTGCGAAAGTGGGGCCGCATTCAGGGCACTACTGCTATTTGGCGACTGAAACAAACCAAACCCCAGGCTGACCAGCGAACTTCGCCAGATCACCTCCTTCCAGTCCCAACTGGTATTCAGAAACGAAAAGGCAAAATAACCACAGGCCGTAATCAGTAACCCGATGCTGGACAACCAGCGTGTACTGATCCGACTGGACAAATACCCACCCAAAGGCGCAACGATACTCAGGGTTAATGGTCCGGCTAACAACACCAAACCCGCTCGTTCGGGATTTAAGCCCAGTAATTGCTGCAGAAAGAAGGGGATGACAAACAGGTTTCCGCCCGAGGCAACAAATCCGCAAAAAGCAGCCAGAATTGCAGACGTATAGGGTCGAATCTGAAACAGACTCAATCGGAGCATCGGGTCACTAACCCGCATTTCCCAGAAGAGAAACGCCAGCAATAGCACACCGCCAACGGAAAGTAATCCGATCACGAGGCTATCATTCCAGCCGTAATCAGGTTCGGGTCCGAAATCTAGTCCGGTTAATAAGGTAGTTACGCCAATCAAGAATAGCCCCGCTCCTACCAGATCAAATCGTTGGTTAGTTACTTTCGGACTTTCGGGCAAAATGGTCCAGGCCCGCCAGATGGCCATTAAGCCGATGGGCACGTTCACGAAGAAAATACTGGACCAGCCGAATTTGCCGAGTAACAAACCGCCAATAACGGGCCCGGCGCTGGAACCTGCAGCCACTACCGAACCCATTAAACCAAGCGCCTGCCCCCGTTCCTGCGGAGCGAAGGCATCGCCAATAATGGCCGGACCAATGGCGTAAATCATGGAAGCACCCAACCCCTGTAATACTCTGAATCCAACCAGCGACCAGAGGTTCCAGGCTAGTCCGCATAGTAAGGAGCCTAGTACAAACACGCAGAAGCCCGTGATATACAACTGTCGGCGCCCTACCCAGTCGGATAATTTGCCCATAATAAGCAGCGTACTCGTCGTTGTGAGCAGATAACAGAGTACGATCCATTCTACATTATCGCCCGCTCCTAATTCTCGCCGAATGGTCGGTAAGGCAATGTTGACAATACTACTATCAAGCGTCGACATGAAGGTGCCGAACATAATCGTACCTAGAATAATCCATTTATTGGGCGACGATGCAGTGGTTGTTGGAGCGGGCGATACGGACACAGGGAAATCAGGTTATTTCTGCAACCTAACTGGCTAAACAGTGGGGTTGTTTAGGGCAATCTAGCGTCTAGTAGGCTAACAACGGGCCTGATCGGGATTAATTTTCCATTGATTTAGTATCTTACTACGCTTATCCGTTTAGCAAGCTCAATCATACAACCTCATGCACACTTCCAGACGAACTTTTTTACGCAAAACAACCCAAAACGGGTTGGCCATTCTCTCAACCAGTGGCTTAGCAATTACACCTTTTACGCAAACCGCATCTGAGGAAAAACAGTCAGAAACGCTATCCAGTCAGGCAGCAGCCATCAAGCCCGATCATGTGGTACGGTCGTTACCCGAAAATATGGTTTGGGGCTATTATGGGGCCGATGTCCCCCCCGTAGCTAAAGTAAAAGACGGCGACGTTGTTGAAATCCAGACCGTCAATCCATCAGGGGTAAGTCGAGCCAATCCCGAAGAGTTTTATACCAAAAATAAGCTTCCGCTCGATCAACATGCGCAGGAGGTGATTGCGATCCTGAAAAATGTAAAGCCCGAACCATCCGGTATTCGCGGACACATGTTAACAGGGCCAGTCTACATTGAGGGCGCTGAACCTGGCGACAGCCTCGAAATCCGCATTCTTGATCTAACATTTCCGGCCCCTTTTGGTGTCAACAGCGTTTGGCCGGGTGGCGGTGGTATTCCCGATGAGGTGAAAACCCGCGAAACGTTTGTATATCGATACGATATGAAACGCAAAACGGCTTCACTCAAAGAAGGCATCGAGATTCCGCTAAAGCCGTTTATGGGAGTCATGGCGTTATCGCCACCCGCCGATATGGGCCACCAGAGTTCGATTCCACCTAATTTTTACGGTGGCAATCTGGATATTAAGCACTTAACAAAAGGCTCAACCCTATACTTGCCCGTTTCGGTGCCTGGTGGACTTTTTACAACAGGTGATGGTCACGGTGCGCAAGGTAATGGCGAAGTGAGTGGTGTTGCTATTGAAACAGCCATTAACCTCACCGTCAAATTCATTGTGCACAAAGGAAAAACGCTAAAGGTGCCTCGTGCCGAAACACCAACCCATTTTATAGCCGTTGGGCTGGACAAAGACCTGAACAAGGCGATGAAAAATGCCCTTTCCGAAGCCTGCGCCTTCATTAAAGATGAACTAGGTTTTACCTTCAACGAGGCTTTGTCAATTGCCAGTACAGCCGTCGATTTTGAAGTTAGTCAGGTTGTTGACCAGACACTGGGGGTTCACGCCATGATTCCTAAATCGATTTTCACGAAGAAGAAATTTGCATATTGGGCATAGTAGCTAATTAGACCATTTAACCAACTCATCCTATGCAATGGCTAAAAGGGCTTAATCAGACCGTTTATTTTCTGTTGGAACTAAGTATGTTAGGCTCTTTTGGCTATGCGGGTTTCCATAGTAGTCAGCATTCGTATGGCAAGTATTTGCTGGCTATTGGGCTCCCATTGATGGCAGCAATTCTGTGGGGAATCTTTGCCGCCCCACGATCTGCTCATCGTTTGGAACCAGTTTATCGTTCGTTATTTGCCCTGACTCTTTTTGGAATTTCCTTTTTTCTCCTTTACCGAACTGGTCAGCCTCGTTTAGCCATTATTCTTGGCATCACTGCTTTACTAAGCGTAGTAACAGCGTTGGTTATCAAGCAGTAAATTGAGTTTATGTTTTAGTTCGACTCATACCCAGGCTGAAGCCCGTAGGTACATATTCTATATATTTCACTGCTTACTTGTTGATACATAGTTAATGCAGCGCACTTCCTAAGTTACCCTGTTTTCATAACCTTTGTGGTTTCTAGTATAAGCTCAACCGGCATTTCGACTTCATGACTACGACAACCCCGCATCTCACTCCCGGATTACTGTTTAATAATAAGCAATTACCTCCTCGCTGGGCAGCAGCGCAGACTGCCTTTATTTGCTTCACACCTTTCCCCGCCGGGTTTGAGCCTTATGTAGTTGAAGTCTCGTCGGAGCGTTATTTTCTGCATTCACCCTGTAGTGAAGTTCGTTTGTGTATCTATCAGGGTATTTCCTTTCTTGTTATTAGCGAGGTTTACGGTTTTGAAGTAGGCTCGACTACCGTGGAGGAATTAGTTTATTATGGCATTAGCACGATTATTGGCGTCGGGTACGTAGGCGCCTTCAATGGCGCACCTATGGGGCAGCGATTTATTGCGTCTGCCGCCATGTCCGATTTACCCCTCGGTCAGCATTATGGCGTTGGTGCTTTCGAATTGACGCACCCCGAAACTAGTTTATACCAGATCCTAAGTACGCTGACAGCCGTCGAAGAATTAGATTGGCCTCACTATACCGTCTGGTGTTCCAACAGTTTGTACCGGGAATATCCAGCAACCATTCTGGCTATGAAAGCCCACGGATGCAGCGTGGTTAATATGGATACGATATCGATCTATGGTGTAGCACCCTTGTGCGCCAAAGAGTCGGGGCTGAGCGTTCGGTATGTGTATGTCGGAACGGTTACGGATGCAGTGAGCAAAGAAGGTACAAGCGGAGAAAGTGACCTCATGGAAACCATCACCAGCGATGCCCGGCAGCCACACGACGACCTGGTCACCTACCTGGTAGAAACGCTTTTGCCCGAACTATAGCGCACCTACCCGAATGAAACGACGTACGTTTTTAACTACTGGACTTGCTGCTTCTTTGCTTCCTGACCATCAAGCAATTCCACAAGGGAATACGCAGGCAAAACGCGCTATTCGGATTGCTCATATCACAGATATACATATCAGTCCCGGAAATCGATCAGCTCAGGGCTTTGCCAAAGCGCTGCAATTTATCAATTCACTATCCGACAAACCCGAACTTATTCTGAACGGTGGCGACTGCATCCTCGATGCGTTAGAAACAGATAAGGCCGACGTGAAAGCCCAATGGCAATTGTGGCACTCGGTTCTTCGTCAGGAAAATAATATACCCGTCATGAGTGCAATTGGCAATCACGACGTATTTGGGTGGTTTATGCCTAACGACACGTTAAAAAACGATCCTCTTTACGGCAAAAAATGGGCGCTTGATGAATTAGGCATGTCAGAACGTTATTATAGTTTTGACCGCCAGGGCTGGCATTTCATCGTTTTAGACAGCATCTACCAGACCCCAAATCCGGCCGATCCAGAACTTGGCCTGGCTGGCCGTTTAGATGATCAGCAAATGACGTGGCTGGCTAAAGATTTAGCGAGTACGAACCGGCCGATCTGCATTTTATCGCACATTCCCATTTTGTCGGCTTGTTATCAATTCTTCCGGTTCGAAACAAGAGCCGGTAATCAGATACCCGCCAGCCTGCTCACCCACACCGATTCGCTTCAGCTAAAAGACTTATTTAAGCAGCATCCTCAAATTAAGCTCTGCATCAGCGGCCACCTTCACATGCAGGAAGAATTAACGTATCTTGGTATAAAGTACCTGTGCAACGGATCAATAGCAGGTCGACGATGGATAGGGCCATTTCAGGAATTTGAGCCGATAGTGACCATACTCGACCTTTACGAAGATGGGCGAACACAACACTATTGGTACGACTATACAAAGGCTCCTCATTAAAAAGTTACATGATCCTGACTCGACATTATTGTAATACTACAGGAAAGTCAAGTTCGACTTGGAAACCGCTGAGATTTCCTATGTTCTATTAAATTGTATAGTTTTTGTCATTCCGACGCAGGAGGAATCTCAAGCTTGCCTAACACGAGACTTGAGATTCCTCCTGCGTCGGAATGACAAAAGTAAGCTAGTAATGAAATAGCCTAATAAACTAAAATTCAGTTATGGCCACACGAATACTCGTCACTTTCTTATTGTTTCTCAAAATCAACTTTTCCTTTTGTCAATCTGTAACTACTTATTTTGAGCGAATCAGAAATGATGAAGCTTCCTTAACGGCTTTTTTCACACAAATGCCCAAAGGTGGCGATTTACATCATCATTACAATGGCTCTATTTATGCTGAATCGTATATTGATTATGCTATTTCTAAAGATTATTTTATCAACAAGAAAACGATAAAAATTTCCGAACAAAAACCAGCAGGAGATGACTGGATTCGATTATCTGAATTAAAGGCGGAGGGTACATTACCCGAATACAAACAGAAGTTATTTCAGAAATGGTCTATCAAAGATTACAATCATATTGACTATCCATCCGACAAATTATTTTTTGAGACATTCTCTTATTTTGGCCCTGTTAGTCGAGCCGAAGTAGATAAAGGCTTATTGGAACTTAAAAACCGCGCGAAAAAAGAAAATGTCAGTTACATAGAAACGCTTTTTGCCTATGCTCCCTGTCCAATAAATCTGAGCGATCTGGCAAGTTCAACAACGGCACTCAGAAACTACCAGGCTAAAAAAGATACCGTTTCCTGTTTACGATTACTGGATTCACTGTATACGCAGCTACAAACGAAAGGCATACGCGAATGCGCAACTAACGTTATTAACCAACCACTTACAAAATTACACAACGAGCTAAAAATCGACGACTCCCAGTTTACGATGCGGTATCAGAGCTATGTTGTCCGTACCGTTGAGCCCCTTGACGCCTTTAAAAGTATGATCGTTGCCTTCGAATCGGCGGCCGCTAGTCCGCTGGTTGTAGGTGTTAATATTGCCGCTCCAGAAGATAATGAAATAGCCTTAAAAGATTATTGGCTGCATATGGTTATGTTCAACTACTGCCACTCTAAATACCCAAACATAAAATGCGCCCTACATGCGGGTGAGTTGACGCTAGGGTTAGTAAAACCCGAAGAATTAACCTGGCATATTAATGCTGCCGTTTACTTAGCTGGCGCTAATCGAATTGGGCATGGCGTCGACATCGCACACGAAGTCAATTGTTATGATCTTTTACGGTATATGAGTAAGCAGAAAGTAGCCGTAGAAATAAATCTATTCAGTAACGAATTTATTTTAAAAGTAAAGGACGATAAACACCCAATTAGTTTATACAAAGAGTTTAATGTCCCTATGGTTATTTGTTCCGATGATGCTGGTGTATTACGGACTAACCTGACCGATCAGTTTGTTCTTCTGGCAAAACGATATAAACATATTTCGTACGAAAACATTAAAAAATTCGTCTTCGATAGTATTGAGTATAGTTTCATAAAAGAAGAAGCCGTAAAAAAAGCACTTCACGCAGACTTGACGCAGCGATTTACCAAATTCGAAAAGGCAATTTTGAGCATTCAGCGATAAGGTTGTTATAAATTTTACGGCTATCGAAACCCACTTTTACTTCGCCGTTACCTGAACTACATACGTCTGGATGGTTTTGCCGCTGCCTGCCTGATTCAACGGTTTCGTCGTGAAGATTACGTTGGCAGTACCTACCGTCACCCCTTTTATCTGAAAAACCATTGGGGATTTTTTGTGAGTAAGCGTATCGACCGCTGGCGCAAGTTGGGGTCGGGAAACTTCTACGACTTCCTGGTTATCAGATGTGCCAATTAACTCCGCATCGCCATCACTCTCAGTAGATAAGGATACTTCTTTGATCTCGCCAACAGAAACACGCAACTTTTTCTGAGGTCCAGAACTCGGCAAACTGCCTTTATTACAGGATATACATGCAAATACCAGCCAGAAAAGCACAAACGCTCCAGCCGTTTTCGAGGCTCTGTGAGAAGTAGTCATGCTGTTATAACTACCCAATTTCGCCAACGGTTTTAAATCTGAACATTTACTTACTTTGCCTTTCGCCGATAAAAAACGAACCCATTTTCTTCGCCCGTTTTCCGAACATCAGGAAGCGAATCGAGCAGGGTTGGCTCCTCAGAAGCATGGCGAATGAATAATACGTCTTTGTCGATTTTGCCTTTTAGTAACCAATCCAGGTTGTATTCATTAGGATTCGTGACCGGTTGTTTTCGCGTATAGAAAAAGGGGCCGTAGCTATGATAACCATACGTTTTCACGTATACATTTTGCCCTTGAGCCCGCTCAAAAAATCGCATGGCAGCATCCTGCGAAATTCCTTCAATACGACCAATGAATAGCCAGAGCGTGAACGTTACGAACATCGCTACACCAATGAAAAGCGTCACCGACGCACGGGCCATTTCGCGCTGATTATACCAGATCAGTGCCAGTGCAATAATAATCAGTAGCCATACACCCGGAAATGCTTCCCAGCCGGTCCACTCTACTTTGGCGTTCAGGTTCCCCTGGGTGAACGCATCCTGATCGGCCGCAGCCTTCACAATATCCATACGTCGGGCCAGAAACGGCAGACCCGCAATAGCGGCCACATAAACTCCACCGATAACCAGCAAACCTGCCCGCATCCAGTTGTTAAACTGAATTTTACGTTCTTCTAGTTGTAGGAGTGTCAGCGCAGCGAAGTACGTCAGTGGGAAATAGCAAAGCGACGAATAATGGACGATTTTCGATTGAACAATACTGAACAGAATCAGAACTACCCAGAACAGAATCAACATCCAACGCCGAAACTCGCGTTGGTAATTTCGCTCGATAAACAGGGACCCAAACGCCCGAATACCGAAAATCGACGCAGGGAAACAACCAACTAACAGGATAATAATGTGGTAGCCCGGAAAGCCAACGTGCCCCGCATCGGGCGTACTGAACAACCGGATGCTATAGGCGATAAATTCGCGTACCAGGGTTGGGCCATTCAGGTAAATATCGAGGCCATACCAAAGCAATGAACCCACCGAGGCCGCTGCCGTAAACGCCAGAAATTGCAGCGGAGTAATGAACCACCGGAAACGATTCAACATCCAATACGTAAACAACACTAAGCCCACAATCAGATAAGCCACGGGGCCTTTGGTCAGAATGGCCAGGCCCAGTACGACTCCCCCCAGCAAAATATAGGTCCATTCGCTTTTGGGTACGGTCATGGCTCCGCCTAGTCGCTCGCGCTTCCAGGAAGCAAAAATCACATTGACCAAGCTAACGAAAATAAACAGATTAAAAAATGGGTCGATGATCCCCGATCGAAAATAAAGATGCGGTAATACGGACCCTAAATAGGCTAGCGCCCACAAGAACCCAAACCGATGCCCATGTAGTTTTTTGCCGATATGATAGAGATAAACCAGCGTAATGATCCCGCAGATTGCATTCGGTAAACGGGCCGAAAACTCGTTGATCCCGAAGACATTCATCATCATCGACTGGAGCCAGAAAAACAAGGGCGGTTTTTCGTAAAACGGCTTAAAATCAATGTGAACGTGCAGATAGTCGCCCAGCACAATCATCTCGCGGGCGCATTCGGCGAAGTTGATCTCATCCCAGTCAAACAGTCGGACGCCCCCCAGGAATGGGATAAAAAATAAGGCCCCTAAACCGACCAGTACCAGCGAGTAGAAAAGCTTTTGATTCATTGATGGGTATATTGATGTCAAAAAACAACGATCCCGAATGGAAAAGGCGCGTAAAAATAGCCGAAAAAAGATTGTCGGGATTCACGATATTCGCGCCAGTGAAATGAGTTTCGAGTTTCAGGCTCCAAGTTCCAGGTCAGCTGACACGTCAGTAACGCTGGAAGCAACTAACCTGAAACGCAGAACCTGAAACGTAAAACCTCCTTATGCTCGCCAACCATCGATTTACCGACTTACCGGCTTATGCCCAACTGCAAGCTCATTATGAGGGTCTGAAAAATCGCCATCTGCGTGATTTGTTTGCCGAAGACCCAGAGCGGTTTAATACGTTCAGCCGTCAGTTTGAGGATATTCTGCTCGATTTCTCGAAAAACCGCATCACCGCCGAAACGTTGAGCCTACTCGTACAACTCGCCGAACAGGCTGAGTTAAAAAGTGCCATCAAGAAAATGTTCTCGGGCGATAAGATCAACCGAACCGAAGACCGTGCCGTATTACACGTTGCCCTGCGCAATCGCTCCAACACGCCTATCCTGGTGGATGGTGCCGATGTTATGCCAGATGTCAATGCAGTGCTGGATCACATGAAATCCTTTACCGAGCGGATTCGGTCGGGCGAATGGAAAGGCTACACGGGCGAAGCCATTACCGACGTCGTAAACATTGGTATCGGGGGGTCGGACCTTGGCCCGGTTATGGTGACCGAAGCGCTGAAGCCGTATGCCGACGATAAAAAACTGCGGGTGCATTTCGTTTCGAATGTCGATGGCGTACACATCTACGAAACGCTGCAAACGGTCAAGCCCGAAACGACGCTGTTCCTGATTGCCTCGAAAACGTTTACCACGCAGGAAACCATGACCAATGCCCAAACGGCGCGTCAGTGGTTTTTAGAGGCCGCCAAAGATGAAGCAGCCATTGCGAAACACTTTGCAGCCCTGTCAACCAACCAGAAAGATGTCGAGAAATTCGGTATCGACCCTGACAATATGTTCGGTTTCTGGGATTGGGTTGGTGGTCGTTATTCGCTGTGGTCGGCCATTGGTTTATCCATTGCGCTTTATGTCGGTTTCGACAAGTTTGAAGAACTGCTGGATGGCGCTCATGCAATGGACCTCCATTTCCACGACACTCCCCTCGACCAGAACCTGCCCGTTATTTTAGGGCTAGTGGGTATCTGGTACAACAATTTCTTTGGCGCACAAACCGAAGCCATTCTGCCCTACGACCAATACATGCACCGGTTCGCGGCTTATTTCCAGCAAGGCGACATGGAAAGTAACGGCAAATCGGTTGATCGGGCTGGCCATCCTGTTGATTATCAGACAGGTCCAATTATTTGGGGCGAACCCGGAACCAACGGTCAGCACGCGTTTTACCAGCTCATTCACCAGGGTACTAAATTAATTCCTTGCGATTTTCTGGCACCAGCCGTGAGCCAACGGCCCATCGGCGAGCATCATAAAATTTTAATGGCCAATTATTTTGCGCAAACCGAAGCGCTTATGAACGGCAAAACGGAAGGCGAAGCAGCCGAAGAACTCCGCAAAACGGGCAAAAGCGAAGAGGAAATCAAAGCACTGACCCCATTCAAGATGTTCTCGGGAAACCGCCCTACGAATTCTATTCTGTTCAAGAAACTGACGCCTTACACGCTCGGCAGCCTAATCGCCATGTATGAGCACAAAATATTCACACAGGGCGTTATTTGGGACATTTTTAGCTTCGATCAGTGGGGTGTTGAACTGGGAAAACAACTGGCCAGCCGAATCCTGCCTGAATTGCAAAATGACGAGCCCATCAGCTCACACGATAGCTCAACCAATGGCTTAATGAATGCCTTTAAAGCCATGCGCGCCAAGTAATTTTCATGAATCTGGCTCATAGGATTGACGAAAATTTAAGGCAATCACAATTTATTCGTACTGAGCGGTTTGTAACTCTTCGTGTATTAAAATTGAAATAGTTCAAAACATTGCTCGGTAACGGCCTGTTAATGGGGTGTAATTTCGGTTACACCCTTTTTTATTTATACACTCAACGAGAGAACAAATTATGAAAAAGCAATTTTCCCTCCTGGCAGCCTGCCTGTGTGGTATCGGGTTCGTGAATGCCCAAACCACAACCACGTATTCAACAACCACGACTACGACAAGCCCTACGTACACATCGCCAGTTACGACTGATAGCACGAACTCGATGAACAGTAGCTCGATGATGGACAACAACTCCATGAATAGCAACTCATCTACGCCGAATAGTACCTATTCAACGAACAGCATGGCCAATCCTACAGATGGCACAACAACGACTGTTTCAACGGAAACCTATTCAACCACAGATCGTCCAGAACGCACCAAAGCGAAAGATTACAAAAACTTCGTCTTTGGTATTTATGCCGGTCTGAACTCAACGAAACTGAAAGGTGAAACGACGGGTGGTGATATTTCGGGACGTTTGGGTTATCAGGCTGGTTTCTTCGTGCGTGGTGGTGGCCGTTTGTTTGGTCAATTAGGGGCCGAATATTTTGCCTCTAGCTCAAACTATTTCACGAGAGGAGATGGTCAGACAGCCAGCCAAATTCAGGATCAGATCAATATCCAGTACGTTCAAATCCCGGTTTATATCGGCTACAAACTACTTGAATCAGATCGGGGTATTTCGGCCATTCGGTTGCAGGTTGGTCTTGAATATGCCAATCGGATTAACTCCAGCAGCGGTAATTTCAACCTAACCAATGCCGAAATTAAAAGTGGTACCTTCAATGGTCTGGGTCAGTTAGGTTTTGATATTGGCCCGCTGCTGATCGACTTGACTTACCATTATGGCTTAAGCGATTCGATCAAAAACCCAACCAATGGTAACACAACCTCAACCGGTTTTGCCGGTTCGCAACGTCGTATCCTGAGTGCTAGTGTAGGATTTAAATTCTAAAGCTGGCTCAGCGCTGTAAAGAAAAGCCGCCTTTCAACGAAGGCGGCTTTTTTATAACCAGTGACTCGTCCTGAAATAGGTTGACACATCCCTCAGCTTATTTTATGGATACATCAACCA
>NZ_BAAHBI010000029.1:0-131564 GCF_054776755.1 Spirosoma litoris
TACCAAACTGTTTTATCAAACTCTCAAAAGTGAAGTGTCCGGCTAAATAGGACCACCCCAGTCTAATCCAGTCTACCTTTCTTTAGTAAGGAGAGGTTAGGCTACTCCGTAGCTTTAGATCACTTACCTCACTGAGTTATTTAGTCAATGTTTCTTCTGTACAAGGCTTTAGTATATTGTCATTTTTACCACATAGTAAATTTAAAATAAAACATATAAAATTAAGTGGAGATTTATGTGGATATTAATTTTTAAATATCTGAATATGATCAATTTATAAATTCACTAAGTTAATCAAACGGAACTAATGAAAACTAATTACTCAACTTTGCCACAAAGGGTACTGTACGTATTACTAAGTCTATTGCCAACAGTAGTAGTAGCACAAAATAATTATGTAGCTACGACCCCAAGTTCAACAACTCCTGGTGTGTTCAACACATTAGTAGGTGTCAATGCGGGACAGAATATGTCTTCTGGTGGCACATTCAATACCTTTTTAGGCGCTCAAGCTGGCAATGGAAACACAACCGGTTCACAAAACACGTTCATAGGCTATCAGGCCGGGTATGCTAACTCAACTTTAGGAAATAATACATTCGTAGGTTATAAGGCAGGCTATGCAAACAGTATTGGTATCGCTAACGTTTTTGTTGGTAGTGAGGCTGGCGTGGCTAATACTACTGGTCAAGGAAATATGTTTTTAGGGCAACAAACAGGGTCCAGTAATACAACGGGGAACTACAACCTATTTATAGGAAATTCTTCCGGTGCTGGTAATACGGCTGGATTAGGTAATACGGCTATCGGTGATGGATCCTTACTACACAATACAACAGGTCAGCGTAACACGGCTATTGGTCAATATGCAGGTGTTAATAATAATGGCAATTATAACGTGATGATCGGTTTTGCCGCAGATGTATCTTCATCCTCAGCTACTATTACCAACGCCGTAGCTATTGGACCTTATGCTCAAGTAAATCAGAGTAACAGTATTGTGCTGGGCAATGGAGCTAATGTGGGGATCGGTACTTCAGCCCCGGCCAATAAACTAGAAATTACGGCCGGAACGACCAATAAGTCAGGACTACGCTTCACTAATTTAACTGGAGCATCTAATTCACTAGTTAGCCTGTCAATTAGTCTGCAAAACCCAATAGTCAAAGTACTAACGGTAGATAATAATGGCGACGTAGTGCTGGCAGGCCTAGGAGTGAACTTAGGCTTAGGCTCCCTACCTGGCGGGCGCCTAAGTGCGGATGCAGGACAATTAACAGGAGCACTTCCATGGTCACTAAATGGATCGACAATTCAGTCAAATAATGATAGTCCAGTAACTATAGGTGGTAACATCAATCGACTGCCAGCTGGTTATAAGCTATATGTTGCCGGAGGTATTTTGACAGAGAGGGTAAAGGTAGCGATAAAGGACTCTGGTGAATGGGCCGACTATGTATTTGAGGATAACTATAAATTACGTAGTCTAAGCGACGTTGAGAGCTATATCAAAACCCATAGGCATTTACCAGGCGTACCTTCAGCCAATGATGTGGCTAAGCAAGGTATTGATGTGGGTAAGATGGATGCCAAATTATTAGAGAAGATTGAAGAGCTGACTTTGTATATGCTTGAGCTAAAGAAAGAAAATCAAGAAATGAAGAAAGCCATAAATGAACTTCTTAATAATAAGTAACATGAAAAAGTCATTAGCTTTCATTTGTTTTTGGTTCACGAGTCTTCTGGCCCTAGCCCAGAAAGAAGATCTGACTCGCACACTGGCAGCCACTTACTATCCACAACCTTTAGAGCAGGCAGTTAAGTCATTAATTGCCAGTAATATTGTATCGGTTAGTCAGCAAGTTGAATATCGGGCAGGGAAATCTATTTTACTCAACCCTGGGTTTGAGGCTAAGGCTGGTTCCATATTTGCTGCTCATACAGAATACACGGCTATTAACTTGGGGGATGGCCACTCTGACCATTTATTAATAAAGACCTATCCTAATCCGTTTGTTGAAAAAACAACTATTGTTTATCAATTAGCAAGTACTGCCGTCACTAATCTATTTATTAGCGATGCTGAGGGTAAAGTAGTAGGTAGGCTGGTAAACAATCAACTTCAACAGGCTGGCCGTTATGAAGTTGAGTGGCTAGCCGATCAGTTGCCTACAGGCGCTTATATATGTACGTTAGAAGCAGGACAGCAACATATATCTAACCGCCTAATTAGGAAGTAAGCGCTGGTAGCTATTAATGATAAGCAAAATACACTAAGTCAAAGGTAATGAAATTTCATTAAATCTTCTGTCCTTTGACTTAGTGTATTTTGGTCTCAAGTGTGTAGAAAGCTGTTAATAAGAATGACACTTTTTCTTTACGCTTAATATGGGTACGAAGGATCGCTTCGATTCATAAGGAGAATTTTTTAATCAAATTTTGGCGATTTGAAACAGGTAACTGCTTATTCCATCGGGCTTAAGTAAAATTCTCACAGATTTTTCATCAATACAGGAATAAATAAACATTTTAAAATTATTGACTAGTATAACGATAATTGAATCGCCGGTCTGGAGCATTATCGCCATTGGTAAAAAACTCGCTTATACTGTTTAATTTCTGAATGTTATCAGCCCAATGAAAGTCTATATTAATCTTATTATTAGCCTTCCGAATGAAGGTTAATGGTACACCGATCTCGAGTTCGTTATTCGTATACTTGACAGTTGTAGTGGCTATAGGTTTCCAGAACTTACCTCCCCATTTACTAATTGTTGATTTATCTCCTTTTATTGTCTGATTTATTAAAAGATCATAACCTGCCCAGCCAGTTTTGGCTGATTGATCGGTGTCAATAAATAGCAACATCCAGTTTTTATTGGTTGAAGGGGTTAATTTGTCGACTGTTTTGACATAGAAATAAGCAAAATTACGATCATGGGTTACTATACTGTGAGTAATATCATTACGCCCCGTATTATTTACATAATAAATCTTATTGTCAGCTCTAAGCCAGTTGCGATGCATCGTATCACCAATAGGGTCAACAAACTCTGGCTTTACACCAGTCCATTCTGTAAATTTTCCGTCAATTGTAATTGTGCGAGCAGGAGTAGCTAATTCAGGAGTGGGTAGGCCCTTGAATCGGCGGATATTAGCAACCATTTGGTAATAATAATTGTCTGTATAACCGCCTTTCATAGGGTCTATGTCTCGATTATATTCTTCATTATATAAATCAACAAAAAATGTTTGTCCTGATTTTAGGGGTTTACCAATAAACTTTGTTTGCGTTATTTTTGCGACTGAATCTGTTTGCTTGTTTATAAAACGTTGCCCAACCCATTCATTCCATCCTGTAATGAAAACTACCGATGGATCTACTTGTAAAGCACGTTTCCATTGTTCATCAAAATATAATCCTTGGGAAGTTTGAGTCGTAATATTTTGCTTATTTAATATTCCTATATGACCCTGCCGATAGCTCTTACCTATATTGTTATCAAATGGATGACTGGCAACGGCCACCGGTATTTCTTCTGGAATAGTATGATCTTTATCCCATCCATAATTTTGGGGAGTTCGATCGAGCCACTGCCAGTGGTGTGGTTCATTACGGCTGTTTGTCCAAGCCCAGCTATATCGCCAGGTAAAGAAATCTCGGATATTAGGATCGGTCATTTCTTCTATCTTCCCTAGTACCAATGGCTTCCCCTGCCATTTGAACCAAAGTTCGGAATAACGATTATGTGCATAGAATTGCCGATAGATAGTCGTAACAGTCTCGGCACTTTTTGTATAAGTAACGAAGCATATATAGGGTGTAGGAATTCCTTTATGGCGCATATCTATCGATATTTCACAGAGTTTATTAACTACTGATAGATAAGGATCAGTATTAGTTGCATCAAAAAAAAGTATGTCAATACCTGCTAGAGCCAGCAACTGTAGATTACGTCGAATGACCCAAGGGTCATCTGCCTTGAAGTAACCAACTTCAGGTTCACCCCACCAATGCCAGGTATTTTCTGGACCGTAATTCGGGTTAGTTGGATTCGCTTTTGTTAAAGCCGATATATCATAAACAGCTTTATCATGGTATTGCCCGTGTAAAAGGAAATAAAAAATTCCTGCATATTTATTTCGCTTAAATTTACCGGTAGTGCTATATGTAGGCAAATTTCGCCCAGCTCCGTCTGTTGCAACCCAGTTAGCACTTATTGGTGGGAGAATAGGGGAACCCATTTCCTGCTCTTGATTAACTACGGATATGTCGTTAGTAAATCCGACCAAAAAGGGTAGAGAGCTTATCAAGCTAAGCAGTAGCATACAGAAAAATATGTATTTCATACATTATTAATAATTTAAACTTGTAAGAAAAAATTCTCAAGAAAAATAGCTTTTAGGGCTATTATACACTTTCATTATTTATCTAATTTTGGTGAAAAGTGATTTGTTAGATTCTAGAAGATGGACAGATTTAGCTTTTTATTGAAAATTTAGATCTACCCCAATATCTTTTAAGGCTATAGATCTAAGTTCCGATGTATTTAATTAGTTAAAAGTATTTCAAGGCAAGGCATCAAATCATTAGAAAATAGGTGTTTCTTAAAGAATGCTTAGCTCTGAACTAATTATATTTAGAATGTTTTTTAGTTAGTCATATTCTTTTCTCACTTACAAACGACTATAAAATCGCCCGAATCAATATTGAGTCAGCTTTTGAAATAGTCTTCCCAAATTGGACTGAAGAAACTAGAATGCTTCAACGCGCTCTAGTAATCCACTACAGTATGTCCCTCAAGATATCCAGCATCGGACTTCAATCCTTTTAGAAATAAATTGGGAATCCCTTCTGCGAGCAAAAACTGGGTTTATGGACATACCAAATGAGCTTTGTGGTTGTATTCTGTAACGGTTCATTTACAGCTCTAATTACATTTAGTCTAACAGTTGTTAATGTGTACTAATTAAGGTATTTGGTCGCAAGTAAGTTTAAGAATAACGTAAAAATAGTAAGTATATATAGAATCTTAAATTAGATTTTTATAGAATCATATCAGCGTTTTGCCAACTTGTGCTTTTGTGCTAATATATTTGCTGAACACCCCAACCCCAGTGGAATTGCCTTTAAATAGTTAATTAAAAAATAACTTAGAAGAAAAAGATATTCTCTGTTATTTATAAACAACATGGCATCTTGTGAGTTTTTAGAGTAAAAAGCGCCTTCCTTCAACGTGGTTTAATTCTGGTAATACTCGTAGAAAGTTAGGCTTTATCTTCTTTGTTTTGATCACTAATCCTTTTTTGTGTAGATCATGAGAAAAGTGTTTACAAACGGCTGGAAAATCACTTTATTGGTTTGGTTAGTAATTAGTGAAGGGTATTCCCAGATACGCATAGGCCCATCTTCTGGGACTATAGTCAGTTCTGCGTCGCTTCAGGTCATTTCAGGCCCTTATAGTTTAGGTAGTCCATATAGAGGTTTATTACCTCCAATTGTAACTACTTCATTACGAAGTCAAATTCAAAGTCCGGCTACCGGGCTGCTAATTTACAATAGTAGCACTAATCAGATTGAAGTAAATACAGGTAGCCCTAGTGTCCCAATATGGACAGCGGGAGGAGCCGCCAATGGTGCTGGTAACTCTTGGAATTTAAGCGGAAATGCCGGTACAACTAGTGGTAATTTTCTTGGAACGTCGGATAACACTCCTTTATATTTTAGAGTAAATAATCAAAACTCAGGCCGAATTGATCAATTACAAAATAATGTTGCTTTGGGTTATCTTGCCTTTAGTAGTGGAGCAACTGGAACAGGTAATACAGCTTTGGGAACTCTAGCATTGGCCAGTAGTACAAGCGGTAACTATAATACAGCTTTAGGTTTGCAGGCCTTAACTAGCAACACTAGTGGTACTGGTAATACAGCTCTAGGAACTGTTGCACTACTTTCTAATACCACTGGGCAGAACAACACAGCTTCGGGCTACAGATCTTTGTATTCAAATACCACCGGACAGGGTAATACCGCTTTAGGTTCAGTTGCATTAATGACCAATAGTAGTGGAAATAACAATACCGCATTAGGCACAGTTGCCTTAACGAGTAATACAACAGGAGCTAATAATACGGCTTCAGGGGCGGGTGCCTTACAAAAAAACACTACAGGTTACGAAAATACTGCAGTAGGTTCTAATGCGTCCGCTACGAACACAACTGGTTATTCAAATATAGCTGTTGGTACAGATGCATTGTATAACAATTTAGACGGGCATGATAACACCGCATTTGGTGGCTCCGCCTTGTTAAATAATACAAGTGGACCAGGAAATATGGCATCGGGTAATCTAGCCCTTAGACTTAACACAACAGGAGCTAATAATACGGCTTCGGGAACTATTGCTCTGCAAAATAATACGACAGGTAGTTATAATACAGCGTTGGGTTATAATTCAGGCCCTTCAACTGGAAATCTAAATAACGCAACTGCGATTGGGGCAAATGCAATTGTTAATGCCAGTAATCAAATTGTATTGGGTGATAATAGTATATCCTCACTTCGGTGTAATGTGCAAACTATCTCTACTCTTTCCGATAAACGTATTAAAGAAGACATTCGGGCTAATGTTCCAGGACTGAATTTTATAACTAAGCTTAACCCTGTTACTTATCATATTAACAAGCTTAAGGAAGCTAAGTTATTAAGTTATTCGGTAAGCAATATTAAAGATGATACTGTTTTGCACAGCGGTTTTTTGGCTCAGGATGTTGAAGCGGCAGCTAAAGAAGTAGGCTATGATTTCGAAGGTGTCCGTCAGGAAGAAGGTGGTAGGTATTACACCTTGGGCTATACTCTATTTGTCATGCCGTTAGTTCAAGCGGTAAAAGATCTTAACGCTGAAGTAGAAAAACTTAAAGATAAAGTGCTTGCAAATGAAATGGCATATAAACAATTAGCCGATCAGGTTAAACGAATGCAGAATTTGATTGGGGTATCGCAGGAGGAAAAAAGTGCAAAAAATGGAGGGAATAATAAAATACCCCATTAATTACTCTAAGGATACGTAGAAATCTAATACGTCTTTCCTCAACAATGCCCTGTTTAATTCAATACTTCATTGTAAAAATAGAACTAATCTAAATTTAGTATGAGGCCTACTATTTACTACCTTATCGTTCTTTGCCTATATATGAAACATATACAGGCCTTGGGACAGATTATTGATGTACCTGCGGGAAGTCCATTAACTATAAATAGTAATATTAACCTGCCCACAGGTTATTCATTACAGTATAATGCGCAGACAATTCTTAGGGGACCGGTCGCTGGGTCTTTTAATACATATTTAGGAATTGAATCAGGCAATAGCACACAGGGAACCCAGAACACATTCATTGGTTATCAGACAGGGTTTAGTAATACAGGTGGAGCAAACACTTTTTTAGGATATCTGACGGGTCGATCTAATACCTCTGGCACAGGTAATACCTTCTTAGGTAATCAGGCAGGTAATGCAAATACCACCGGCCAAGCTAATGTCTTCCTTGGTTCGCAGGCAGGTTTTAATAACACCACAGGTACAGGTAATCTATTTTTAGGCCAGCAAGCGGGCTATAGTTCCATTGGATCTTATAATCTCTTTATGGGAAATGCCGCTGGCAGTGGAACCACTACCGGATTAGGTAACACTGCTATCGGCGATGGCGCTTTATTACATAATACTACTGGCCAACACACTACAGCCATTGGGCGATACGCAGGTGTTAACAGTAATGGCGACTATAATGTATTAATTGGGTTTGCAGCTGACGTAAATTCAGGGAATACGGGAATTACAAATGCAGTTGCTATTGGAGCATATACTCAGGTGAACCAAAGTAATAGTATTATACTAGGAAGTAATGCTAGAGTAGGTATTGGTACATCTGCTCCTCAAAATAAATTAGAAATTACTCCGGGTACAGCCAACCAATCAGGCTTACGATTAACTAATTTAACCAGCAACTCACCAGCGAGCGCTTTAAATCAGAATAAGTTTCTAAGCGTAAATTCTAGTGGTGATGTGATTTTGGTTAGTAGTGGGTCGGCCCGATTGGGTGCAGAATTGTGGACAGCCTCTGGAGAATATGTACAGACTACTAATGGAGAAGGCGTAATTATTGGTAGCAAGATGAGCCGAACTCCAACTGGTTATAAATTATATGTAGAGGATGGTATTCTTACAGAAAAGCTAAAAGTGGCGGTGAAAAATACTGCTGACTGGAGCGACTTTGTATTTAAAGCTAACTACAAGCTTCAACCTCTGAAGCAAGTGGAGCAATACATTCGAAAGCATGAGCACTTGCCAGGGGTGCCGTCAGCTTTGGAAGTAGTTAGCCATGGGCTAGATGTGGCTAAGATGGATGCTCAACTGCTGAAGAAAATAGAAGAGCTGACCCTATATAGTATTCAATTGGAAAAGGCTAACCAGGAGCAACAAGCGATCAATAAGCAACAGCAATTAGTGAACCAACGGCTTCAGGCGGAAATAGAAAAGCTGAAGAAGCGCTTTAATTGATTTGACGTGGTACAGCCAAGTTCCTTAACCTGGTTGTGCCACGTCAAAAAACAAACATTGGTAGCTCCCTGCCGAAAATACGATAAAACCTCATAGGCTATAGAAATTCGACTAGTTATCATTACCACAGTTTACGAAGTCAACAACAAGTTTATTCAAGATAAATATTTGATCTATCTTTGAGTGTAAATTCAGTACAGATCAACATTATAATGATTATTAGACAGTATATACTCTGGTTATTTATTGGTTTTCTTATAATGAACGCTGATGGAGTTTGGGCTCAGAACAATTTTTCATTTGTCAACAGAAATGTATTGATAGGTAACTTGTCCGGTATTCAAAATACGAGTGGTACCAATAATGTTTTTGTTGGTTTTCAAACGGGAGCAGTTAATTCTGTTGGTACGGGTAATACATTTCTAGGTTACCAAGCGGGCTATATTAATACATCTGGTACCGCAAATGTTTTTATTGGTAGTCAGGCTGGATTTAGTAACGGTACGGGAACTGGCAATATGTTCTTGGGCCAGCAGGCTGGTTATAATTCTACAGGCTCTTATAATTTATTTATGGGGAATGCTTCTGGTAGTGCTACAACCACGGGAATAGGTAATACGGCTATTGGAGACGGTTCTTTATTACGTAATACCAGCGGTCAACGCAACACAGCTATTGGCCAGTACTCGGGCGTTATTAATAATGGAAATTATAATGTGATGATTGGATTCGCGGCCGATGTATCTTCCTCTACTCCAACCATTAATAATGCTGTAGCTATTGGTCCTTATGCTCAAGTGAGCCGAAGTAATAGTATTATTTTGGGTAATGGTGCAAATGTGGGTATTGGTAATACAGCTCCTGCCAATAAACTGGAAATTACTCAAGGTACCTCAGGTAATAGTGGATTGCGTTTTACTAATTTGACTAATGCAAATACGGCTGTACGAGCTACTAATGATAGATTTTTGACTGTAGATGAGTCAGGTGATGTTGTTTTACGCCGAGTTGATCTCTCGCTACTTAGTATTTCAATTGGAGGCCTTCGAACCGCAGCATATCCTTGGACACTTAATAATGAAATCATTCAATCTGAAAATAGAATAGTTTCCATAGGTGATAGTAGTATGGATATACCAAAAGGGTACAAGCTATATGTTGCTGATGGAATTTTAACGGAAAAGATAAAAGTTGCTGTACAAAATACAGCACAATGGAGTGACTATGTATTCAAAGATGGTTACCAACTGAAGAGTTTAGATGAAGTTAGGCTCTTCATACAAGCAAATAAACATCTGCCAGGCGTACCTTCTGCCAAAGAGATGACGGAGCAAGGTAATGATTTACATCAGACAGATGCTAAATTGTTAGAAAAAATTGAGGAGTTAACCTTATACAGTATCCAATTACAGCAGGTCAATAAAAAGCAGCAAGCTGATATTGACGAATTAAAGCAATTAGTTAAGAAGCTTATTGATAAAAGATAATAATATAAGATATTGGTGACATAGGCCGTTAGCTGATTAATTAGACGCCAAACTGTGGGCAGGCTATTTATATTCAGTTAGTTGCAATATATTTGAGAGAAATGCAATCTTTCATGCGAAGGCAGTTTGTTCTTTTGGCTAAATTATTGTAAGAAATGATTAATTGTTATTAAGCTCGTCTAGGGCGAAATGTTTAGGTATATTAAAAAAAAGAATGAGTAGAGTTTTTAACGTTATATTTACAAGCCCTTTATCAAGATAAAGGGCTTGTAAGGCTAATCATTTCCACTTAAACAGTGTCATTAGGCTTAAAATACCTGATTTTCTACTTTACGACCAGATACCTTTCGAATTCAATAACTATATGTTAAAGTGGTTATTAAATTATTTAGAATAATACGGCATAAATTTTGTGACGATTATCCATGAAAAAATGCTTTTGCATAGTTTTTTGTGGATAAATACCGGTAATTGTTCTTTATAAACTAAATACAACCGAACGCTGGTGCCTTTTCCTAATAATGTTTTACTTATAAATCTATTGAACGTGAAAAAAATATTACTAATACTTAGTTGCTGTTCGTTGGCCTTGACAGGAGTTGCCCAAACGAATTATGTGGCTACTACACCATCATCAGCTACGCCTGGTTCTGATAATACTTTAGTAGGAGTAGGCGCTGGCAATCAAAACATGAGTGGTGCCAGTAACCTATTTATTGGTCGTGGGACAGGTATACAAAATATGGCAGGCACCAAGAACGCATTTTTGGGTGCTTCTGCTGGTAACCAAAACACATCTGGCCAAGACAACTCATTCGTAGGATATAGCTCAGGATTTAGTAATAATACTGGAGCTCGGAATACATTTGTTGGGTCAAATGCAGGTTATACCAATGGAGTGGGATATAATAATGCATTTATAGGTTATAATGCGGGTTATTTTAATACTCAGGGTAACTATAATGCTTTCTTTGGTAGTGGAGCTGGTTATGTCAATACGCAGGGAAGTAATAACACTTTCATCGGGGCTGATGCGGGAAGCGCTAACACCACCGGAATTGGTAATACCTATTTAGGTTCATTGGCAGGTTCTGGAGGAAGTACGGTTTCGCAAAACACATTTGTCGGAGCAAATACAGGTACGACTAATACAGGTACAGCAAATACTTTCATTGGTTATCAAGCTGGTCTAAATAATCAATCTGGTGGTTTCAATGTATTTGTTGGTTCATTAGCCGGAACAAATAATACTACTGGACTTGGTAATCTATTTTTAGGCCAGCAAGCAGGTGGCAGCAATAGTATTGGCAACTACAACTTATTTATGGGAAATAGTTCTGGTAGTTCAAATACGTCTGGATTAGGTAATACTGCCATCGGAGATGGCGCTTTGTTACATAATACCACTGGGCAGCATACTACAGCCATTGGCCGATATGCAGGTGTTAATAGTAATGGCGACTATAATCTATTAATAGGGTTTGCAGCAGATGTGGCCTCTACCTCAGCTACAATCACTAATGCAGTAGCTATTGGGGCCTATGCGCAAGTAAATAAAAGTAATAGCATTGTACTAGGTAATGGAACCAATATAGGTATTGGTACATCTGCTCCAGCTAATAAATTGGAGGTGGTGAGTAGCACCACAAATACATCTGGCTTACGATTGACAAACCTTAAGTCAACGAGTCCTGCAACAATTTTGAGCGCAAATAAATTTTTGACAGTTGATACCAATGGTGATGTAGTACTAGGCAGTACTACGGGTTCAGCTCGGATGGCAGCCGATGACGCAAACTGGGTCATTGATGGTGATAACTTGCGTAATGATAACAATGGAGGTGTTGTTATAGGACCTGGAGTAGCGCAAACCCCAGTCGGTTACCGTTTGTATGTTGCCGACGGTATATTAACAGAAAAAGTAAAAGTAGCTATAAAGGGTACCGATGCTTGGTCAGACCGTGTTTTTGATCAAGGATATAAACTGCGTAATTTACAAGATGTTGAGACATTTATTAACCGTGAAAAACACCTGCCTGGTATACCCTCAGCCGAAGAGGTTGTGAAAGAAGGTGTAGATGTAGGACAAATGCAATCGAAACTGCTTGAGAAAGTTGAAGAATTAACACTTTATGTCATCGAATTGAAGAAGCAAAACGATGCGTTGAAGCGGAAAAGTGCCCAATTAGAACAGCGAGTTAATAAACTTCAACCTAAAGCCCGTAAGTAATATGCGACTTTTATTCCTACTTATGGGTTGTTGTTTGGCCATTAATGGGATGGCACAAGCTCCTCAGCAGAAATTGCGTATTCAAATAACCTACGAAAAAGCAGGTCAGTATTTAGAACAGGCAGTAGAGACAATAGAAGCTATAAATATTGTTGGTAAAGCTGCTCATGTCGAATACCAAGCGGGTCAATCAGTCACTATGTTGCCTGGTTTTGAAGCGAAAAATGGCAGTACATTTGTTGCACAGATAAAAAGCGTTGAGATAAATAGCGAATCTGCACTCCAGCTGACAGCCTATCCTAATCCGTTCCAACAATCAACTACTATCAAATATTACCTTCCTGATGATGGAATTGTAAATTTGTGGGTCATCGATACTCAAGGGAAAATTATAGGACAATTAGTGAAGTCCGAAAACCAATCTGCTGGACAGCACAGTCTGGAATGGACGCCATCTGCTCTGAGCGATGGTATATATATACCAATAATTGAATCTAATCAGAAAAAGGCTGTCACTCGTATAGTCAAAAAATAGCCCCAGAAAAATAATAACACCCTAAAGACTCGCATTCAGTATACGCGTCTTTAGGGTGTTATTTATTAGCCAATCGAGACTGCTCGCTGAACTATGTCACAGGTGAATAACAGGGTAAAACTCTAACTTTCACCATCATAACCAATAACACGATTGAAAAGTATCTCTTTTTAGTTACGCAAAGTGACTAAAAAGAAGAGGGCGTTTTCAACAGATGTGGCCTTACAAAAGTTGATTTATCTAACCATCCAGGATTGGCAGGTCAAATGGAAACGACTTACAATTGGAAAGAAGTAATCAAGCAGTTCAGCATAATATTTGAGAAGCGCGTTAAATCACATCGCTTCGGCTAAAATTCTGCTGACACAGTTCAGCGTGCATCCCCCTCCGTATTAACTTACCAATATAGCTATTAACATATTGGATTTTTTTAAGACGATAATTGTCACTAATTTGCCAGCCGGTTTTGAACCGTAAGATAATATTCGTATTATCTCATAAGTTTGATCTATTATTTTTAGTGTAAATAGCTGACAATACTATTGCATGGCTATAATGAGTAAATCTAAAGGGAATGAGGCATCGCTATTCCATACTGTTGTTTCCGCTCCATGTAATCGTTGATTTCTTGGGCCTTAATATTGCTTTTTTAGGTGCTTACTGGATCACGTTTCGTAATTTAGAAGCTGTTGCGGAAGCGCCCTATGCATCACTTTGGTGGCTTTTCAATATAATCTGGTTAATTGAGATACTAGCATTAAAACCCTATATATACCCTCGGCAATTATTTAAATCTGGTCACTTAGTACGGCAACTTCTTTTGTTGACCTTTATTCATGTTGCTATTATTGCAGTTTGCTGGATCGCGATTCAAGGCTATTATTATTCTCGCGAACAGTTATTGGTTACTTATATAATCTTTTTGCTTCTTGGTATAGCTATTCGAATTGGTGGCGTATTTTTTCTTAAGGAATACAGGGCAAGAGGGTATAATAACCGACGTTACATTGTTGTCGGTTATGGTAAATTAGCAAACACAATTCGTGCATTCTACGATGCACATCCAGAAATGGGCTTCCACTTTTGCGGCTATTTTGATGAATCTACTAGTGAAAATGCTGGATACCTTAAAGGAGGATACGAAGGCTTAGTAGACTATATCCGCACTAATCATATTGATTGCGTTTATTGTTGTATGCCTTACATGGATAATGAACGACTAAAATATATTGCAGAAAAGGCTGAAACATTTGATTATCAAGTGAAAATTTTAGTGGATTTCAGAGGATTCTTGGCGCGGAGCACATCGATTGAATACCATGATGTATTACCCGTTCTAAATCTCTCCACCGGTCTACTTACTGATTTTCGTGTAAGTATATTAAAACGATCATTTGACATCATTTTCTCGTTGCTGGCATTAAGTTTAGGGCTACCCTTATTTCTGCTAATTGCAGTTATAACCCGGATAACATCAGTTGGGCCAACCTTTTATGCACAGGAACGAATTGGGCAAGGAGGAAAACCTTTCAAAATTTATAAGTTTCGTAGTATGTATGTAGACGCTGAAAAGACTGGGCCAGTGCTTTCAGGTGGACTGCTTGATAATAGAATTACACCTTGGGGGCGATTCATGCGTAAAACTCGTCTTGACGAAATTCCTCAATTTTATAATGTATTGATTGGAGATATGTCTGTAGTTGGGCCGAGACCAGAGCGACAGTACTTTATTGATCAAATTGTTGAAGTTGCTCCAGAGTACCGATCTCTATTAAGTGTAAAGCCTGGTATTACATCTATAGGTCAAATCAAATACGGCTATGCCGCCAATATCGATGAAATGGTTCAGCGATTGCGTTATGACTTGCTCTATCCTAAACGTCGTTCCTTCCTTTTCGATATGTGGATTATTGCCCAAACTCTTCGGGTAATGGCACAGGGTCGTGGCAAGTAATTGCTATTGACTGACAAATGACCTAATTACCCTATTCTCTATGAGATTTTTATTTTTGCGGATTTGGTATGGAGTAATTGCCATTGCCAATTGTACATTAATTTATGGGCAACGTATCAATCAATATCAAGTAGAAGTAGGGGGCTTAGCTTCATCAGCGCAAACGCCGTTTTGGCTGCGTGCCAATCAATATGGAACAGTTCCTCTTCAGAATCCAACATTACGATTAAAGGCTGCTCTTCGCTCTGATTATCATCCCAAAGATACTACTGGTTATAGACCGAAAACGGACTGGGGTTATGGATTGGATGTTGTTACTAACGCAGGGGCAACAAACCAGTTTATAATTCCAGAAGCGTATGTCAAAGGTCGCGTTGGTGCTTTTGAACTCTACATTGGTCGCCGAAAAGAGATTGTTGGATTGGTAGACACTCTTCTAACAACAGGTGCCTATGCCTGGTCAGGTAATGCGCTGCCTATACCTAAAATCCAAATTGGTCTGCCCACTTATACTGCAATTCCTTTTACCAAAGGCGTAGTTTCTATTATGGGAGCTTTCGCGCATGGCTGGTTTGAGAACTCTGACCGACTAGTAACGGGGTCTTACCTACATCAATTTTACATTTATGGTCGAATAGGAAAACCTTCATGGCGTTTTAGGTTATATGGAGGCTTTAATCATGAGGTAATATGGGCAGGTCAAGCAGATCCTACTATATTAGGTCCAATTGTTGCTGTAGACGGAAAATTGCCATCCAATATTCGTTATTTTCCCGCAGTTGCTTTTGGGACCAGAGGAGCCGACTATATTAATGACAAAAGCATTACTTCATTTGAAGATAACCGCATTGGTAATCACTTAGGCTCACTTGATCTTGCTGCTGATATAGATTTAAATAATTGGAATCTTTATGTGTATCGGCAATTTCCATATGATGATGGTTCTTTGTTTTATGGTACAAATCTTGAAGACGGTCTAAATGGGCTACGCATAAAGAATCGGGTAAACCCAACTGGATCAAACTTTTTTTTACGCCAAATTACCTTTGAATATATGTTCACTGGTAGCCAGGGAGGAGACGTATTCATTCTTGAAGATCCTCAGCGACGAGGCCGGGATGATTATTTTAATCACAGTCAGTTTATCGATGGATGGACTTATTTTGGCCGTACGATAGGCACCCCTTTTCTTACTCCGCAGCAGGAAGTAGATCCATCATTACCCCCCCGATATGGCATTGCTAATAATCGGGTTAGTGTTTACCACATAGGCCTGAGTGCATTAGTGTTCAATAAAGTGGATATGACGGCCCGCCTTTCGTTTAGCAAAAATGCAGGCACTTATGCAGTCCCTTATCTTACAATTCCATCGCAATTTTCGGGATTACTTACAGCGGCTATACCACTAAATGTATTTGGTGGAACAGTACTGAATGGTTCCATCGCCGTTGATGCTGGTGATCTGCTACCGAATAGTGTAGGCGTTTATATTGGTTTGAGAAAGTCGGGCGTATTAAGTGGCCAACGTTCCGTAATTATTTCTCCTCGTCGCGGATTTTAAGTAACCCATTACTATCGAGACCGTTAACAAATTTTCACGTTATTTTAATAGAAAATAGAGGTGATATCTTCAGCAAATCCTAGTTTTGCTGTAACTTGGTCAGTATAATAACTATGAAATAACGTGCGCGAGGATGGTGTGGACGAATAAAATTTGGAGTTGGTTAAGTATTTTGATTGTAACTGGAGTTGGAATTTCATGCGGACAGGATTCCCAAAAAAATCTGAACCGGTCGGTGAAAGAAATGCGTACCTGTGCTGATGGACAGATATTTACCTCAAATGAGGAAATGACTATTCGCCGGCAGATTAACGCTGATAAGAAATCTCAACAGATTGATGAGATATTTCAGCAGAAAGTACGCGGTGGCTTAAACGGGAATGTGCTGGTAGCCCAGAAAGGCATAATTCTCTATAAGCATTGCTTCGGGTTAGGCCATTTTGAGCGTAATCAGCGGGATACTTTAGTGGATGATTCGAAGTTTCAACTAGCCTCGCTCTCGAAAACATTTACGGCCGTCGGTACACTAAAACTGATTGAGGCTGGCAAGCTGAAATTTGAAGATACGATTCAAAAGTTTTATCCTGATTTCCCATATCACGGTATTACAATTCGTGAGTTGCTAAGCCATCGTAGTGGCTTGCCAAATTATCAATATGCCTTCGACGATAGTATGAAGGTGAACTTTTACAAAAAGGAAAAACCTTACCCATCCAATGCAACCATAATGCACTGGTTTGCAACTGTGAAGCCAACGCCTAAAGCCTATAATATTCCTGGCCGGGGTTTTAGTTATAGTAATACGAACTATATGGTATTGGCCTCTATCATTGAGAAAGCAACTGGCCAAAGCTACGAGACGTTTATTCACAAGACTATCTTTGAGCCGTTGGGTATGCACCAAACCTTTGTGGCGACAACCAAGAACGACTCAATCAATCACCATCGAACAGCAGGATATCAATGGAATCGCCGGATTCCGAAAGATTACTATGATGATGTTGTTGGCGATAAGGGTATTTATTCTACTACGGGTGATTTATTTCGATGGTATAGAGCCCTAAATGGTGATTGTTTATTGCCGAAAAAACTACTGGCAGAAGCATTTGTTCCCCGTAGTTTCGAACGGAAAGGAGCTAAGAATTACGGGTATGGCTTTCGTATGATGCTGAATGATACCAATCAGCCTGAATATATTTATCATTCGGGTTGGTGGAAAGGGTATAATTCGATGTTCTGGTTTAGCCCCAAAGATGAATACGTTATTATTATTCTTGGAAATCGTTATAACACAACAGTTTATCGCGTAAAAGAGCTAATCGATGTACTACACGGAGGTTCGAATGATACATCGTCCGATTCTGATACAGAAGTAGAAATATGAGTAGAGCCGACCAACAGGTCGGCTTTTTTAGTTTTTAACTGAGTCTCTATCTGTATAGCTGTTATTTTTATGCGTGCTCTCCTTTTTAGTATGATTGTTAGTGCTCTATTACCGCAAATCGCTTTAGCGCAGGAAGTAATCAAGCTTTGGCCAGACGAAGCTATTCCTAATGCAATTTCAGGAGCTAAGATTACGGAAAAGTCAGAAACGGATGCCAATGGTATTCTTCGAATTAGTAACGTATCGGTTCCAACTATAACGGCCTACTTACCTTCGAAGGCGAAGATGACAGGGGCTGCCGTTATGATTTGTCCGGGTGGTGGGTATGGAATTCTGGCTGCCAGTCATGAGGGATCTGATATAGCGCACTGGTTCAATGAAATGGGAGTGGCCGCCTTTGTCCTAAAGTATCGTTTGCCCGATCCTGCAATTATGACTAATCAGCAAGAGGTGCCGCTGATGGATGCCATGCAGGGAATGGTACTTATTCGTCAGAATGCAACTCGGTATGGGATTGATCCGACAAAAATTGGCGTGATGGGTTTCTCGGCAGGCGGCCATCTGGCATCGACGTTGGCTACGCATTACAATCGCGGAGCTAAAGCCAATGAATTGGCAAAACCGAACTTTGCCATTTTACTTTATCCGGTAATAACCTTTGGCGAGAAAGCACATACCGGCTCTCGCGATAAATTGCTGGGGAAACTAAATACATCCCCAGAATTGGTCGCTTATTATTCCAATGAGTTGCAGGTAACAGCCCAAACTCCACCCACATTCCTGGTACATTCCGAAGATGACAAAGCTGTGCCAGTTGAAAATAGTATTAGTTTTTATCTGGCTTGTTTGAAAAATTCAGTCCCTGCCGAAATGCATTTGTACCCAACTGGTGGACACGGTTATGGAATGCGTACAGCTAAATTTGGGTCGCTCAACACTTGGCCAGATGCTTGTAAAGCGTGGTTGACGGCTTTAACGACTCCAAAACCGTAAGTAAGTTATCATCATACAAAACCACCAACGGCCTGATTAATCAGGCCGTTGGTGGTTTTGTATATACTGGCTAACGAATTGAAATGACATATTAACGCAATATGCCTGTTGAGAATTAGATGTTAAGAGTTAGTGCTGAGAGGAGTAGAATAAGTTGATATTATGGCTCGTCTGAAGATTCGAGAGTGGAGCTCTTAAGCACAAAAAAAAGCATCCGGTAGACTACCAGATGCCTTTCTTGACAACACTATTAACCCTTCAGTAGATTAGCGTGAAGTTTTTGTAGATTTCTTCTTGTCTTTAGCGGCTGGAGCAGCAGCAGGAGCAGCAGCTGTTTCCGCAGCAGCGGCAGCCGAAACTACTTCACCTTTCAGGTAAAGAACAGCTTGGCCAGCTTCAGCGTTGCTGGTTACCGTTACCGATTTGTTGAATGGACCAGCAGCGGCAGCATTAAAGGTAGCCGATACGGTACCCGTTTTACCTGGCATAACTGGTTCACGAGTCCAGCTTGGTTTTGTGCAGCCACAAGATGCCTGTGCATCATTGATAACAACCGGATCAGTACCTGTATTCTTAAATTCAAATACGTACGTTACTGGTTTACCCTGCTCAACTTTGCCAAAATCGTGCGTTTCTTTCGCAAATTTCAGAACTCCCTTCTGGGCGTAGCTAACTGCGACTAACACAAATAAGGCTACGAAAAGTGAAAAAATTTTTTTCATTGGACTAAACGGAATTATGATTTGGTTGTTAAGATGCTTACCCCTTACAAACCCCAATCATAGCAAACACTTTGCCAATTCTTGCAGGTTGTTGTTCGGTTAACAAAGAAACTCAAAAAATCGTTTTTTTGAAAGCTGTCTTGTTTTAGCTTACTTTTACTTTCGTTTGGTAATCGAAGTATTCGGTTCCAACCACTTCATCGATTAATTGATTGTTTGACGATTTCAATCCGTAGCTCTGTTGTGATAGCAAACGAACAACTCCGCTCGACTGATATTTTAAGTCGTGAAAAAATCCTGTCGGATTACCGGTTGGCGTATGAAAGTCGTCAAGCGAGTCTGCTAGGTCGTCGTGATGTTATGGGGGGCCGGGCTAAGTTCGGCATTTTTGGCGATGGAAAAGAACTCGCTCAGCTAGCTGCTGCCCGAGCCTTTAATCGAGGTGATTTCCGATCGGGTTATTATCGGGACCAGACGTTTGTTGCCGCTTTGGGCGAATTGCGCTGGCCGGAATTTTTTGCCCAGCTTTACGCGCATACAGACCTTGATGCCGAACCCAATACTGGTGGCCGCTCCATGAATGGTCACTATGCCACTCGTTGGCTCGACGATCAGGGACTTTGGCGAAACCAAACTGAACTTTATAATTCTGTCTGTGATATTGCACCTACGGCCGGACAAATTCCACGTTCAGTGGGGTTGGCCTATGCCTCTAAGTTGTTCCGAAATAATCCTGACCTAAGCTATCTGACGAATTTTTCGCATAACGGCAACG
Organism: Spirosoma litoris; assembly: GCF_054776755.1. NCBI lineage: Bacteria > Pseudomonadati > Bacteroidota > Cytophagia > Cytophagales > Cytophagaceae > Spirosoma > Spirosoma litoris. The sequence goes on from NZ_BAAHBI010000029.1 coordinate 20,203, forward strand.
AAATCGTTTTTGCGACCGTTGGCGACGCATCGACATCACAAGGGATGTTCTGGGAGACGATCAACGCAGCGGGCGTATTACAGGTGCCACTGCTTATGTCGGTTTGGGACGATGGCTACGGTATTTCGGTGCCCGTTGAGTATCAGACAACAAAAGGAAGTATTTCAAAAGCGCTGGCTGGCTTTCAGCGTGACGGGAATGATAAAGGAATTGAAATTTTTACGGTAAAAGGCTGGGATTATGTTGGATTGGTCGAAACCTATCAGCAAGCAGCCCAGATTTGCCGTGAAGAACACGTTCCGGTGCTGGTTCATGTACAGGAGCTTACTCAGCCACAGGGGCATTCAACATCAGGTTCGCACGAGCGCTATAAGTCGAAAGACCGCCTGGATTGGGAGGCTGAGTATGATTGCAATCGGGTGTTCCGGGAGTGGATTCTGGAGAATGGATATGCTTCTGAAGAAGAACTGGACGTAATTGAAACTGAGGCCAAACAAATTACCAAACAAAGCCGTATTGAAGCCTGGAATGCGTTTCAGGATTCGATGAAAAGTGATTTTAACGAAGCCATTGATTTGCTTCAACAAGCGGCTCGGCATAATTCGAAATCTGCCGAATTGATGGCGATCCGGGAAGAGTTGCGTAAAACAATTAGCCCAATTCGTAGAGATGCGGTAACTGCTGTTAAAAGGGCTCTCCGTTTGCTACGGACCGATACCGGTGGTGCCAACCAGCGATTGAAAGCTTGGTTAGATCGTACAAATGCCGAGAATTATGATCGCTTTAGCTCGCATTTATATAGTGAGTCGCCTGATTCACCTATGTTAGTAAGGGCAGTTCCGGCCACATTTTCTGACGATAGTTTACACCTGGATGGTTATCAGATTCTTCAGCGTTATTTTGAGAATTTGTTTTCCCGCGACCCTCGTGTTGTAGCCTTGGGCGAAGATGTTGGGAAAATTGGTGACGTAAATCAGGGTTTTGCCGGTTTACAGGAGAAGTTTGGCGAACTACGCATTACAGATACGGGTATTCGGGAAACAACCATTATTGGTCAGGGTATTGGTTTGGCTATGCGTGGTTTGCGGCCAATTGTCGAGATTCAGTATTTCGATTATGTTTATTACACGCTGGCAACCCTCACCGACGATTTAGCAACGCTACTCTATCGCACCAAAGGCGGACAGAAGGCCCCGCTTATTATCCGAACGCGCGGTCACAGACTGGAAGGGATCTGGCATTCTGGTTCTCCAATGAGTGCTATGCTGGGTAGTTTACGTGGATTACACGTTCTGGTGCCTCGCAATATGACGCAGGCGGCAGGATTTTATAACACGCTTATCAAAGGCGACGACCCGGCGTTGCTCATTGAATCTCTAAACGGCTATCGGCTTAAAGAATCGTTACCCAGTAATCTGGACGAGTTTTGCGTACCGTTGGGAGTTCCCGAAATACTTCGTTTGGGTACCGATATAACGGTTGTAACCTATGGGTCGATGTGCCGGATTGTGATGGAAGCCGCAAACCAGTTAGTGCCGCTGGGCGTGAGTGTAGAGGTTATTGATGTACAGACACTTTTACCTTTCGATGTGCATCAAATCATTGTTGAATCTATTAAAAAAACGAATCGGGTTCTTTTTGCTGATGAAGATGTGCCGGGTGGCGCTTCTGCCTATATGATGCAGCAGGTACTTGACGGTCAGAACGCGTATCGTTATCTGGACTCGGCACCACGAACGTTATCGGCAAAGCCGCATCGGCCACCTTATGGTTCGGATGGAGATTATTTCTCGAAACCAAATGTTGACGATGTAATCGAAACGGTTTATGAACTCATGAGCGAATCCGATCCAGAACGGTTTCCGCCAATTTAATTTTGAATGAGTGAATGATAGAATGAGTGAATAGTACACGCTGATCGCTATTCACTCATTCTATCATTCACTCATTCTATCATTTAGAAAATGTCGTACTTCAAGGACATACAATCGGGCATACGGACAACGATCAAGGGCTTAGGCCTCACGTTGCGGCATCTTCGAAATGCCACTCATCGCCGGACTCCCGAAGGTATTGCGAGTGATAACTATTTTGACCTTCAGAATGGATTAGTCACCCTCCAATACCCGCACGAACAATTACCCATTCCAGATAATGGTCGCTATCGGCTTCGTAACGAAATCGACGATTGTATCGTTTGCGATAAATGCGCCAAAGTTTGTCCGGTTGACTGCATCACAATCGACGCGATAAAAGCTACTGAAGAAGTAGGGCGGGCATCCGATGGCTCTCCCATTCGACTGTATGCAGCCAAGTTCGATATCGACATGGCTAAGTGCTGCTATTGTGGCCTGTGCACAGTAGTTTGCCCGACCGAATGCCTGACGATGGATAAAAAATTCGATTATAGTGAGTTTGAGTTAGGCAAACTAACCTATAATTTTTCGAATCTGACGGAGGAAGAAGCTAATGAGAAGCGTTCGTTATACGAGCAATTCCTATACGAGAAAGAGGCCGCTAAAGCAGCTCAGATAGCGGCCAAAGCAGCGGCCACGGCTCCGACTGCCAAGGCGGATACTCAACCTGCTGCCCCTAAAGTAAGTCCAGCTCGTCCTGTATTCCGGCCAACCGTAAAGCCAGCTGCCAAAGTTGAGCCTGCAAACTCCGAAGGTTCTTCTATTGAACACCCGCTCACAGACGCCACTCCTCAGGAAATGGAGCAGATAGCTCAGGGCGCTATAGAAACCACCAAGCATCCCGTTTTCGAGCCAGCTCAGAAAACGGTAATCCATATTACGGATGTGCCTGCTGATGCACAGCAAGTTGAAAATGCGAAGCCAGTACCCCCTAAAGCAGGTTTCCGGCCATCGATGAAACCCAGCGTGGCTGCGCCATCTCCACCACCCGCTTCCGATGCTAGCCCCAGTGCTGATGTACCGGCAGAAACGGGACCAGTGCTGCCAACACCAAGTGCTAAGCCTGCAGGTTTCCGACCAACCATGAAACCTCCTGTGAAGGAGAAAGTGTCGGAAGAAGAGCCACAAGCGTCTGAACCCCCTAAGGCTAAGCTTGCTTTCCGGCCAACGATGAAGCCGGCAAAGTCCACGGAAGAGTTGCCAAATGAGTCGACGGAAGTAGCAAAACCGGATGTGCCAGTCACTAAACCTGCCGGTTTCCGACCGACCATGAAACCTCAGGTGGCGAAACTAGAGGAGGGTGATCAACCATTGGCGACTGAACCTGCTAAGGCTAAGCCTGCTTTCCGACCAACGCTGAAGCCCGGCGGAACTAAACCTGAAGGACCCAAGTCGGAGACACCAACAACTCCCGAAACCTCTTCTGCTAAACCGACTTTCCGGCCGACTATGAAACCAGTAAAACCGGCTGATGGGTCGACAAGTAAGCCAGTGGAGGCAGCTGTGCCGGATGCGCCAATTGCTAAGCCTGCAGGTTTCCGGCCTACTATGAAACCTAAGGCAACGACGCCTACGGTTGATGAAGTAGAGGCAACTGTTGCAACCGATAACGATGAGAAAAAAGAGGACACACCAGTGGTTGAACCTGCTAAACCAAAACCCTCTTTTCGGCCAACGATGAAGCCTAAACCAAAGCCTAACGAAGGTGAGTCGGCGTAATTAAAACAGATAAATCAGTGATTCAACTTGCCTTTTATGCGTTTGCTAGCCTAAGCCTTGTTGGGGCCTTAGCCGTTCTGTTCACTCGGAACGTGCTATATGCTGCTTTTTTTCTCCTGCTCACATTACTTGGCGTAGCCGGTCTGTTTGTGTTGGCCAGCGCCGATTTTCTGGCCATTGCTCAAATTATGATTTATGTAGGGGGCGTTTTAGTACTGGTCATCTTTGGGGTTATGCTGACGCACAAACCTGAAGCCCCCAATGATGTGAATAGCCAACAACCGAATCGTATTGTCTCCTTGAATCGGGCTGGTGGCTGGGCTGGGTGGGTCCTTGCGGGACTAGTGGCTAGTGGCTTATTTGGCGCTCTTTTTACGTTGCTGATGAGGGCAAATTTTGCACTCCTAAATCAGCCCGTTGGCTGGAAAAGCACCGTGAATACAATTGGCAAACAACTCATGACGGAGTACGTGGTCCCGTTTGAAATTGCAGGGATTCTTCTATTGGCCGCCCTCGTTGGAGCCACCTATTTAGCATCACCTCTGGCAAAATCGTTTCGAAATGCAACCCGTTGATAGCCATTTATTTTTGATTGTAGGAGCCGCTTTGTTTAGTATTGGCCTCGCTGTTGTGCTTCTAAAGCGCCATGCTATTGTTGTTTTGATGGGCATTGAACTAATGCTCAATGGTGTGAACGTTAACCTTGTTGCCTTTAGTCAATACGATCCTGATCGCTTACAGGGGCAGATGCTGGCGTTGTTTGTGATGGTTGTGGCAGCCGCAGAATCGGCAGTAGCATTGGCCATCGTGTTGCAAGTGTATCGCCATTTCCGGACGGCGCAGCTGGACGAGTTGAACGAACTAAAACAATGAATCCATTTTTTGAGCCAATCATTGACGGCATTTTGACCGATGGTTATGGCGTTACGGATAACTTCTTAAGTCTTGGCGAAGTTACCGCTCTTGCTAATCGACTCCACGAGCGTCGAAGTGCCGGACAGTTTCGTGCCGCTGGTATTGGTAATCAGTCGGTAATCGTCGAAAATACAATTCGGGGGGATGAAATTTTGTGGATCGATGAGGCCACAGCTACGCCTGAAGAAGCGGCTTTTCTGCAACGCATTGATGAGTTTGTTCAATATGTGAACCAAACTTGTTACTTAGGCCTGCGTGAGTTTGAATTTCATTACGCCCTCTATCCGGCTGGCACATTCTATAAACGCCACCTCGATCAGTTTCGGAGTGATTCGCGTCGAAAACTTTCGGTCATCTGCTACCTGAATACGGACTGGCAGGAAACCGACGGTGGTCAGTTAGCCATTTATTTACCTGGTCAGCATGGAGAAGCTGAACGGCAACAGACAATTACGCCAATTGGTGGCCGATTGGTTTGTTTTGAAAGTGGTCGCCTGGAACATGAGGTTTTGCCCGCCACTCGTGAACGGTTGAGTATTACGGGTTGGTTGAAAACGAGTTAATCTGCGGGTTCTGACAGATCGCCTTTTACCGTTTCAGCATTCGCAGTAGGAATTTAGGTACATACTGGCCCAACATTAGAATTGATTCGGGAATGGTGAATCGCTTGGCGTATCCTTCACCCTTATAAGCTAGCGTTTGGTCAAAATAGGTGTTTGCAACAGGCTGACCAGTTGCAATGTTCGTTATTTTTCGAACGTAAAGTTTATCAATAGCTGAGTCAGATCGAAGGGGCGTATAATAAATGCAATTTTCAAAGAAATAATGATTTACCTGGCTATGGCGTGAGGAGCCAGGAGCCAGAATTTTTTCGCCCCCATGCAGTAAGTTCGCCGACCAGATAATGGCCTTCCCTTTGGGCATATTCAGCGTTTCTTTTTTCAATCCATGCGCTTTAACAACTTCACTCAGGCGCTCTTCATATTGTTTATACGTTCCTCCGTAAATCTCTTCCGTCGTTTTTGCGTCCGACCCTTTCAAGCCCAAATCAACCAGATCATAGAAAGGTAGTTTATGACTGCCAGGGTAATAATGAAGTGGCCCATTATCGGCATGCACATCTTCAAGAGCGACCCAAACACCACACATGAATCGTTGGGGAATCGAATTGAAGTGAATGGAGTCAGAATGGGTGCGTTGCTGGGTTCCAACCGGGAAATTGAGGGTTTGAAAAGGAATTGGCTCACGACGATAGAGTACGCGAAGCATATCCAGAATTTTAGGCGCGGTCGCAATTTGACGAACGGCTGGAATGGTTTGCCAGGCATCGGTTGTCCGAAGTTCGTTGCCATACAGTGGTTTTACCCCTTCCCGAGCAGCATCCAGGACTGATTCGTCAATTTCTGGGTCGAAAATTAGATAGCCATCCTCAGCATACTGCCGAACTTGCTCAGCCAGCACTGGATCGAGATTGGCCTGTTGGAGTTCCTGATTGAAAAATGGGGATTCTACCCAGGGTAGATTGATCGATACGGTAGGTGTCATAGGGGAACTGGCTTAGGAAGTGGAAAAGCAAAACTACTAAAAAGTAAATAAGGCGGGAGAGACTGCCATGCGATTTGCTTCCACACGGTATAATCGGGATATTTGCGGCCAATTCCGACCGACTACGAATGCCCGTTGATAATTCTCAACTACTTCACCTGCTAACGCTCGTCTTGCCTGCACTACCTTTTGCTGGATTTCTGGTATTGGCGGTGGCAAGCCGCCGTGTAGCGAAGAGACTGGCTATTATACTGACCAGCGCTGGCTTGATCTTATCAATTCTGTTGGCATTAAATTTAACAGAGCAGTCAGTAGTTGTCCCGTTGAATTGGGCAATCCTGTCAGGAGTATCGTTTCCCATGAGCTTTCGGGTCGATGCGATGACTGCCATGATGCTCATTCTGGTGCACTTTGTGGCCTTACTTGTCGAAATCTATTCCGTTTCCTATCTGCATGACGAGCCAAAACTGCGCCGGTATTTTGCCTACTTACAGTTGTTTATTGGTTCCATGCTCGGCATTGTGATGGCTGGTAATTTGCTCATCATGTATGCCTTCTGGGAATTGGTAGGTTTAGCATCGTATCTGTTAATCGGATTTTATGCTGAACGGAAGGCTGCTTCAAAAGCGGCCATGAAAGCCTTCCTGATGAATCGGGTAGGTGATATTGGTTTTCTGATTGGTATTTTCCTTACCTACTATTACTTCGAGACACTCGACTTCGACGCGCTGACAGTAAAAAGTGCAGGGCTTATTACACCAACTGCGCTGGGGCTTTGTCTGTTTATGGGCTGTGTTGGTAAATCGGCCCAATTCCCGTTACTGACTTGGCTTCCGGATGCGATGGAGGGCCCCACGCCTGTATCGGCTTTGTTGCACGCTGCCACAATGGTTGCCGCCGGGATTTTTCTGCTCGCCCGAATTCACCCGTTATTATCGCCCGATGCCTTAGTTGTTATCACCTTAGTAGGCACCATTACGACGCTTTGGGGTGGTTATTCGGCCCTTTTTCAGACAGATATAAAGAAAGTTCTAGCCTTCTCGACAGTCTCGCAACTGGGCTTGATGGTGGTTGGTATGGGAACCGGAAATGTAAGCGGAGCTATGTTCCACTTACTGACACATGCTTTTTTCAAAGCAGGCTTATTTCTCAGCGCCGGGGCTGTCATCCACGCTGTGCATACGCAGGACATGCGGCATATGGGAGGGCTACAAAAGGTGCTGTCAACCACGTTCATTGGTTATACGATATGTGCTGCGGCTTTATCTGGACTGCCTTTGCTGTCTGGATTTCTATCGAAAGAAGCGATTTTAGGGGGAGCATTTAGTTGGGCTACGAGTCAGGACACTCCATTAGCCTACGGCATCCCGATAATTCTTTTGCTCTCTTCGGGACTTACGGCGCTTTATATGGCCCGGCAGTGGCGGCTTATTTTCTTTGGCGATTATCGCAATAAAGAAATTCCGCTGACTCAGGCACACGAACCCGATTGGCTCATGCGTGGCCCTGTAGTTCTGTTAGCTATTTTGTCGATCGGGTTCTGGTTTTCAATCAACCCGCTCTCAGCGCATGAGAGTTGGTTTTTTCAGATACTACCTTTGGTTGAGGAGGCTTCCTTCTGGTGGCTGGCTCCGGTTTCGATTGGTCTTGTTTTGATCGGCGGGTGGATTGGTTTTCGAATGACTGAACCCTCTGCGAATTCCCTGTTTGTTCAGCTATCGATTTCGTACGGGTTTTTAGATGAGGTGTATAAATACCTTATCATTAGCCCAACACATAGGCTGGCGGCTTCCCTGAGTCGGGCAGATAAGCGCGTTGTTGATGGCTTAGTCAATAGGGTAGGCGTTTCTACGGTCGTTTTGGCCCACTTGACGCGCGTGCTCGACCGATCTGTTGTTGATGGCCTTGTGAATGGTATCGCCTGGCTGGCTGGCCAACTTGGGCGAGTAACGCGTTCTGTGCAAAATGGCCAGGTGCAGTCGTACATTACGGCGGCTGTAATTGGATTACTAGTGGTACTTTGGTGGATTCTATAGGGTATATATGATTCTTTCATTACTTATTTTTATTCCGTTACTCGGCTCGCTGGCAGTGGCATTGCTGCCAGAAGGTCTGTCGGTACGGTTTCGTTGGATAGCCTTAGGAATAACTTTTGCTGAAGTTGTTTTGGCCAGTGCCGCTTATGTAACATTCGATGCCAGCATGGCGGGTTACCAACTTCTTGAACAGGCTAACTGGATCACCTTACCCCTTGGAAGGCTGGGCATAGCCTCTATTGACTATTTGGTTGGTGTCGATGGGATTAGCCTACCGCTAGTTGTGTTATCGGCAGTAGTGATGCTTGTTGGCGTTATTTCTTCCTGGTCGCTGACACACCGAGCTAAAGCTTACTACGCGCTCTATTTATTGCTGACAGGGACTATTATGGGCTGTTTCGTCGCGCTCGATTTCTTCCTGTTTTTCCTGTTCTTCGAATTCATGCTTTTGCCGATGTACTTCCTGATTGGTTTGTGGGGTGGCCCACGCCGGGAGTATGCATCGATCAAATTTTTTCTCTACACACTACTGGGTTCGTTGCTGATTTTATTGGTCATGATTGGCCTGTACTTGTCTGTCATGGACCCCGTCAGTACAGCAGTTGTTGCCGGCCTGGTGGCTGACCCATCGTCGGTCTCCGACGATGTGGTTCGTACGTTGCAGACGTATTTGCAAAATGGTCAGTTAAATCCAGCGCAGATCGTACACACTTTCGATATGCGTTATCTGGCTGACGGGAGCAATTATTTGCCGAACGCCTTTCTGAACCCAGCCGCTGAACCGATCATCCTCGGTTTACCCGCCCGAATGCTGGCCTTTTGGGCCGTGTTCATAGGGTTTGCTATTAAGTTGCCTATTGTTCCCGTGCATACCTGGTTGCCCGACGCGCACGTTGAAGCCCCTACGCCGGTATCGGTTGTACTGGCTGGTGTGTTGCTGAAAATTGGTGGTTATGGTTTTCTGCGAATTGTGTGGGATTTCTTTCCCGACGGAGCTGCCGAATATGCGCAGACGTTAGGTGGATTGGGTGTATTATCAATCGTATACGGCGGCTTAAACGCACTGGCGCAGAGTGACCTTAAAAAGATGATCGCCTACTCGTCGGTATCGCACATGGGCTTTGTTTTGCTAGGTATTGCGTCGCTGACGGCGGAGGGTATCAATGGCGCTATCTATCAAATGGTGAGTCACGGCGTATTGTCGGCGATGCTGTTCCTGATTGTCGGCGTTCTGTATGATCGTACTCACGATCGTCAGATTGACTCGTATCGTGGTCTGATGCAGCCTATGCCACGGTATACAACACTTACCGTTATTGCCTTTTTTGCCTCGCTCGGCTTGCCAGGTTTCTCCGGATTTGTGGGTGAATTATTCACCCTGATGGGCGGTTTTCAATCGAGCTGGCTGCCGGGTTGGATGACAGCTATTGCCACTACAGGCATTCTGCTGGCGGCCGCTTATTTTCTGTGGACACTTCAACGCATGTTTTTTGGCCCTACCTGGGTTCGCCCCTTCGAATCGCAAGCTGGGATAACGGCGGTCCTCTCCGATTTAACCACCCGCGAAAAACTCATGCTCATTCCGTTGGGGGTAATGGCATTGCTATTGGGCTTATTTCCAAATCTGATTTTTAACCTGACCAGTGCAACAGTAGGGCAATGGCTGGTGAAGTTTTCGGTGGAGTAATCCTCCTTACTTAGCTGCGTTAAAATCAGCCATTAGATCAAGAAAGGCTAATCCAACTTCACGTAAATATGGATTACCTTTTTTAGCGATCAGGGCACAATGGTAGAGTAACTCCTCTTTAGTATCTCGAAAAGCATCGTCGATTCGAACGTAGTCAGTGGCAGCAAAATGATCATACCAGCGATTGAATTTTCGCCAGCGAGCTTCATGTTTTCGGTCAGCCGTATCACAAATGAAAATCGTGATCGTTAAGCTGCTCTTTTGATAAAAATCATTGATAATAGCGGCAACCGTTGGAGCAATGAGGGCGTCGAGCGGAGGGCGCCGTTCCGTTGGGTTGTGAGCTACTTTTATAACTAGCTCAACAATGTCATCAGCCAATACAAAATCCTCACCAAACAGATAAGGTGTTGGTTTAAACTGAATCTCGTAAGTAATTAATAAGTCGGTGATAAAGGTGTAAGAATTTCGTTCACCCCCCACATAAATAAAATCATACTTAGATGACTGCTGTTCCTCGCTCTTCACGTCTGCGCTTTAGTTCTGCCACAGCGGCCTGAATTAGTGGATCTGTGTGAAATTTTTCAACGATGTCCTTTTCCGCCTGACGTTTATCGGCCACTAGCCGTTTCATAATCGCTACAGCCCGCTCATGCGCTGTGAGTTCAGGAGTCGGTTGAGCTATGGGAGTTTGCTGATTGGTTTCCATTAGTATCTCAGTCGTTAGCAGGTAAATATACACATTGAACAGCATACAAAGGATTGACAGTTCCTTGTGTTCACTGACCATACTGTCTGCGCCGAACTACCTGCCAAACTAATCCTACAATTCCTAACAGGGCCAGTGGTCCCAGAAGATTAAGCGCCTGCCAGCCTGTACGACCTGCGTCGACGCGAATTTTGTCTAAAGGACGTAACGTGATGGTTCGATTACGAGCTTCGATTACGCCGTTTGGATCGACCAGATAGTCAATGGCGTTTAAGGCGAAATCTTTGTTCGCGTAGGTAGTACGCGTGTAACGATCGAAGCCGAGTGGATAAGGCGTTTGACGTTTGTAATCCACATCATTAATGATCAGGTCACCGTCGGAACAGATCAGTATCCGGGAAGCTATACCCTCTGCTTTAAAGCCAGCAGCGCGTGGGTCGCCGGGTAGAATTCGATTGGCGAACAACGATTGGAATTTACCTTCAAGCAAACAACCGATAATGTGAGTGCCCTCGTTGTACGTTTGCGGATCTGGTTGCTGACGAGCTTCATTATACGAAATCAGTGCTGGTGTTTTTAGTAGTTTCGTATAGGGGGAGGTTAACAGCAAAGGTGTTTTCTGAATACCCGCTGATCGAACCGTATCGAGGGTACTTACAAAATGCCCTACCACAGCATCCAGGTTACGGACAATCGGATTGCCGGATGTGCCGAAATTGTTAAGTCGAGGGTAAAACCGCCAGGGAACTAGTTGAATATTAGGCTTGTCGCCCAGATTGCCTACGTTGAGCGGAATAGGTGCGCAGTACAAATCCTTCACGACATCGCGATTAATACGAACCCCCCAACGAAAGAATAAGTCGTCAAGATTCAGGCTCAGCGGTTGGGCATAGGTGCCTTCGTTACTAACACTATCAACGCGTTGGCCATCCACGAAAAACAGCGCTCGCCCCCCGTTTACGACAAATTGGTCAAGCTTAAAGATTTCATCTTCTGAAAAAGCCTTATCGGGTTTTGGAACTAGTACCAGATCCAGGCCGGTAATGGGGCCGGGCTTGGTCATGTCAACGAAAAACAGTTCGTAATTCTGTTGGACTGATGCAAGCAAATCCGAAAAACGAGAAGGTGGCACTTGAGTATGCCCATATAACAAACCCACCCGATGGCGATTTTCTTTGGTCTGCGTCAGCTTCTGAATCGCCGAGGCTAGTTGAAACTCAACCCCTTCATACGACTGATTTAATTGTTCCTGTGGTGAAGCGGCTTTGTTCCCTTTGAGCAGGAGTACAGGTGTTTCTTTACCCTGATAAGAGACAATCGCGCCTGGAAATATCAACTTTTCGGTACGCTTTCCTCCTTCATTATCAAACAGGTTTGTGGGGAAAAGGCCTCGTTGCTGTAATTTGTCAATTAGCTTATTCTTCGCATCGGGACTAGTAACGTCATCAGGATTAATAAATCGATAGGTGATTTTAGTACCCGCTTCAGCTTGAAAGCCGTCTAAGGTTTCCTGAACGGCATTTTCGAGCCGTTTAAATCCGGGAGGAAGATCGCCCGTTAAATACACATCGATATGAACGTCATCGGGCAAATTGGCCAACAATGTCTGTGTGGCTTCAGAAAGGGTATACCGTTTTTCCTGAGTTAAATCGAGCCGAAAAAAGACAAAGGCCGACAGTATATTGACGGCAATTAATATCGCAACAATAAGGAGTGTGCGCGAGAGAGCGGATTTCATACGGAAACTATAACGAACGAATACGCTAACCTATGTATCTGTAGGCTAGTTTTCACTAATTCAGTCGTTGTTCTGGAATACTCGTTAGGTTGATGGCCTGGGCATCATCCTGAGCAGTTTGGGGCGTATCGAGTTTTTCGGGTTGAATACCGAGTTCCTTCATAAGCCGATACTGACGAGCTTCGAGGTAGACTAGCCGCGCCATAATTTGACTCATTTTAGCTTCCTGCTGATCTTGCCGGGCCAGTAAATAAGCTGTTTTTACTTCTAGTTCGTCAAGCCGTTGTTTGTCCCGGTCAGTCATAAGAATCGGTCTTAAAAAAGCATTGTTAGGGCAAGTTAGTACTTTTTCGCTTGTTAGTGAAGGGGTTAATTTGTTTATTATTCTTTTTTCTTAAATAAATATACTTGACACCTTCTGATCGTGATATTGATGCTGTTTAAACTTTTGATTTAGTAGTGTTTTTGTCATCCCGACGCAGGAGGGATCTTCGGTAACTGCCTAAAGAACCATAATACCGGAGATCCCTCCTGCGTCGGGATGACAAAAAAGTAGCGATTAGTACTTGATTTTAGAAAGTTTAAACAGCTTCATTTAGAAAAACCACGATCAGTTATAACGTCTAAAATCCGCCCCGATCATAGAAGCTCCGGCGACGGCTCAGCTTAAGTTCCTGTAAGATAGCGGACCGTACCCGTAAATCGAATGAGTAGTTACCAGAACGGAAATTGTTACCAGAATAAGGTGTCCAGTTGAACGCCATTTCCCAGCAGTGTAAGTCGCGGTTAATGCCAATGGTGGTGAGCGTAGGGCTCTGATAAGCAAAATCGTAGCCTGTATTGATGGTTATTTTCCACTTTGGAGTCAAGCTCAGATCACCCGTTAGTGTCAGCGCCTGCACCACCTGCGATAGTTCAGGCGTTAGTTTGGTCAGGCCAAATGTATAACTCACGTTCATTGACCAGGGTACATTAAAGTCGACATAAAGCTCCGGATTGCTATTGATGGCTTTCATAGTCGCATCAGATGCATTTGGGCTGCTTTTCTTCTTATCGGCTTGTTTTGGAGCAAAGCGTGCACTCACGTAAGCCTGCAAGTTCGTTAAGCGAAGCAGACCTTGTCCGGCCTGGAAGGCGTACAGATTGGGTACCCGAATGTATTGCTGACCGGTATATTCTTGCCCAGCTCGCAGCGCCAGAATAGAGGGCGAATAAGCCAGCGGAGTTAGCGCAGTTACCGTTGTTGGGAAATAATACTGGGCTGTACCACCGTAAGCTTTAGTTGCGTAAGGGTCGAATGTTGATGAAAAGTTAAAACTAATATTCTTGAAAATCTGAGTGTTAGCACTAACCGAGATCGGCGATAGCTTATAATCAGGTGCCAGGAAGTTGTAGCTTCCATTAATACTGAAGTTATCAAAAATCGGAATCTTCTTAAATTCCTGCCCCAATGAATCACTTCGGGTTCGGACTTTCATTTCCAACTGGTTTACAACCCCGAATGAAATGAAAGCCGATTGCGAACTCGATGCACTACTAGTACTTGCGCCATCGATTCCCCGGAATACCGATAGCTTACGGCGGTAGTCTGGTAAACTCATCAAGATATCATTTGTAGCTGTGCCTGGTTTGCCCACAACTGTAAAAACCTGACCAAAGGCCGGATTTGTAAAGTCAGGCGTATAACTAAATGAAATAGAAGGCGCTATGGTGTGACGAATGGCTTCAATGCGTTTGCCTCGAAGGAAATACGTTCCATAAAAACGCGTATTCATACTGACACTGGTCGCGAAGTTATAGGATGCATAAATGCCTCTGGCCGTATCAATCTTTATGGAACCGTTCTCCTCGAGGGCAGCCATATTCTGAGACAACTTTTTCGTGTATATATTCCCTTGCAGCGAAATGCCTGGTGTCAGGTTAATGTACCGAAACAGTTTAACGTTTGGTAATCCTATGGGGATGCTGTAGCGAGCTTGTATCACCCGATTTTGCCAGATTCGATCTGCATTGGCAAAGCTAAAGGCAATTAAAGTCGGATCGGCTGCAACAATACCAAGGCGAAGATTATTAACACGGGTCAGGCTATCCTGATAGCGTTGAAGGGCGCTAATGGTTGTTAAGCCTGTAACAACCGGGAAGCCTAAACCGGTTGTATCGAGTTGGGTTTTGATGGTATTGCTTACGCCAATAGACCCACTGACATCTAAGCCTACGCGGAAACTTTCGTACCAGCGGCCCGAACCACCTTTGAGCGCAAATGGCGCAATCTGATTCACACCAAAGTTGAAGTCTGACGATACGTCCGTTTTCCCATTTGCCCGAACGCCCGTTACCTGATTCACCTGGCCGAATTGCTGGTTCACCCGTACGTTGGCACCCGCCCGTACGTATTGCCCAAACGTGCGGCTATACTGTACCGACGACCCCGCTACATTGGAGATGTACGACTGGGTACTATAGGAGTTAAACTGGTTATAGCTGTTGCTACTAACGTTGACATTGGCCGAGAAACTGCCCCGTCCGCGTGGTACGGGTGAGTGCGACCAGGTAAACGAGAAGTCACTCCGTGGTTTTTGGGTGGTATCGACCCGGTCGCCGGAGCGGTTACGGTTGAATTGCAGGTTGACCGATCCACTATAGCGGTACCGTTTGTTATACGCTGATGAGACTCCTAACCCCCAGCTTCCGCGCGAATAAATCTGGCCTTTAAACTGAAGACCAAGATTTTCGTTAACCGCCCAATAATAGCCACCGTCGCGAAGATAAAACCCCCGCCCGTTTGGCTCTTCCCCATATTGCGGCACAATGATTCCAGAAACCCCAATTTCTTTCCGCTTCGGAAATGGGAAAAATCCAAAAGGTAAGCCAATGGGTAGCGGAATCTGGTTAATGACCAGGTTGAACGGCCCGGCCACAACCTGTGTGTTATGAATAACCTTTAACTTACTGGCATTGATGTGAAAGTGTGGGGTTGCCAGGTTACAGGTTGTATAAATCGCCTTGCCTATGTAGAGATTATCCTCAGCATCCTTTTTAACCGTGGTACCTCGTATATTTCCTTCGCCCTGTTGCGTAATAACGCCCTGAATTCGCCCTTTTCGGGATTGAAAATTGTAGCGAATCTCTTTAGCATCATACTTGCCTTCGCCATCCTGAAAGATGGGTCGACCGATCAGTTTTTTGGCAGTTGAATCGTAACGGCCTTTGGCGTAGACTTCGTTGGTTAAATAATTCAGCCGTATATAGTCGGCTTTTAAAGATATATCACCATAAATCACGCTGGCATCACCGAATAATTCGACAGTTTGACCATCAGCAGCATAAATAGTTGAGTCTTTGGCCTGATAGTTGACAGTAGTTTTAAACGCGTCGGGTACCTGTGTGGAATCCGCGCTAACCGAGTCGCTTGCAGCAATCTGTGATGAATCAGCCGAAACAGTAGGTTTACGCGCTGTGGTACTGCCAGGTTTTGTTGTTTTTGCCTGATTTCGTCTCGTCTGCGTTAGCTTAGATGGATTGGGCTTAATCGGGCTTTCTGGACGAACTACGTTGGGCGAAACAATACCCGGCTGCATTTGTTTCGATGGAAGCGACTTGGAGGCTATCTGGGCGATAACCGGCTTTTTGACAGGACTAGTTTGGGGTATTGCAACAGTATAAACGGGCTTAAAAGGAATAACGGCCACACGTTCCGGACGAACTATAGCCGGTGAAATTGAACGCGGTAAGGAAACGTTAGCCAACTGAATACCTCGAGGAGTCAGTTTTGACACTTGAAACCGAATTGCCTTTAGTGAGTCAAATCGTATTGAATCACTGGAGGCAACAACTGGACGAGACCGAATTGTATCGCTACTGGTTGACTGAACTGTATTGGAGGGTACGCTATTCTTTTTAGATGGACTAGGACCAAGGCGATTGGGTACAGACGATTTCTGATTAAGCTCCCGTTCCAGATCACTCTCCTGCGACATCGCTGTTTGTGAGCGAGGAGTGGTTGTTGCGGGAATGGTTCTTTTTTGAGTTGATGGCTTACCCTGCCCTAGCACGTTAAGCGTACACAAAAGCAGGGCAAGACTGAAAACAGTCTGTATCCATATCGGCCGTGTGTGTAAGGACCACAAAATAAAGTATGCTTTTTTCGAGTTTATTAAAAAAATTATATTTGCCAAAAGTCCGTTAAGTCTATGGCTTACAAAGGTATCCATGAACAGTTATCCTACCTATTGCTTTGAGACGATTTCGGCTGTTAAATATTATTAAACCCATGAACCTGCCGGCTCCCGGAATAATGACAACGCTGGTTTTGGTAGTAGTTCCTCTACTCGCCTTAACTACGCCCGATTTTTTAGTTTCTGAGCTAAAACAGGACACCATTCGCCGGGCTGGCTCTCAGGATACCGAAACAACTTCGTCGACGAGTAATGCCCCCAACCAACTCCGCACTATTGTGCTGGACGCGGGTCATGGGGGTAAAGATCCTGGCACACATGGTCGTTATGCTAAAGAAAAAACGATCAACCTAAACCTAATTCTGCAATTAGGGCGGAAAATTAAGGAGAAGCATCCAAATGTTCGGGTTATTTATACGCGATCATCCGATCATTTTGTCGATTTATATGAGCGCGGTGCTATCGCCAACCGAAATCGGGCCGATTTATTTATCTCTATTCACTGCAATGCCAGCCCATCGAGCAGTCGGGTATATGGTACCGAAACATACACACTAGGCTTACACAGAACCCAAAGTAATCTGGATGTAGCCCGACGCGAAAACGCGGTTATTCTGCAGGAAAAAAATTACCAGCAGACCTATAAAGGATTTGACCCTAACTCGCCTTTAGCGACCATCATGCTGGCTAACTACCAACATGCGTTCATTGAAAGTAGCATTAATTTTGCCGAAAAACTGGAGCGCAGTTTTCGGTACAATGCCAGTCGAAAAAGTAATGGCGTTAAACAGGCTGGTTTTATCGTACTCTGGAAAACGACGATGCCCAGCGTACTGATTGAAAGTGGGTACCTGACCAATCCTGATGAAGAGGATTATTTACGATCAGAAGAGGGCCAGGACGAAATGACCGATGCCATTTATAAAGCATTCCTACGCTATAAAGAAGAGATTGAAGCAGGAGGGTAGGGAGTTGCGCAATAGATTGAGTTGGTCAGGTATTCGACATACCATAGGGTACATAACACAGGCGCTTCACTAAATTCCCTGACTTTTCGGGACAAATGGACTCAAAAGTTGGTTATACGTCTAACCAATCTGGTTGGTACAGCCCAATGGGCGGTTCACCTTCACACAACGCATGAAAGTTTCGCAGGAAGTAAAAGTAGGTTTATTAGCTGTCGTCTCCCTGGCGATGTTCTACTTTGGATTTCGATTTCTAAAGGGTTCGGATTTTTTTAATTCAACAAATAAATACCAGGTTATTTACGATAATATTGATGGGTTAGTGCCTTCTAATCCGGTTAGAATCAATGGCTTATCAGTAGGTCGGGTTAAATCAATAGAAATTTTACAGAATAAAGGAAATAAGCTTCTGGTTACGGTAGAGCTTCGAAAAGACATTCGGGTTACACAAGGAACAAAAGCTATTTTAGTCGATGACGGTTTGTTGGGAGGTAAGTTGATTCAACTGACCATAGATCCTCAAAAGCCTGAACTCGAAGACGGGGGTATGTTACTGGCTGTTAAAGAAACGGGCTTGTCGGCGCTGATTAAGGAGAAAACACTCCCCGTTCTGAACAACGTAGATTCGCTGACTTACCAGTTGAATCGTGTTGTTAGTCAGTTTGATCAAACAGGTGTTATGTTGAATCAGACGTTGAAAAGTGCCGATGCCGGTGTGAAAACACTCGATTTAACCATTGCCGAAAATCGGGCCGGTCTGAAAGCAACGTTGGCCAGTGTAAGCCATTTGGCGGCTTCTTTGGTCGAAACCGAGAAGCAACTTAAGCCCATTCTGGCCAAAGCCGATACCTTCGCCGATTCGCTGCAGGGCTTGCAATTGAAGCAAACTTTAGGGACTGTCAATAAAACGATTGAGGGTTTACAGCGCATATTGGCTGATGTCAACAACGGACGCGGTTCATTGGGTAAGCTGACTTCCGACGAAGCGCTTTATAGCAACGTTAATAAAACCGCTGCCAGCCTGGAAAAACTGTTAACCGATCTGCGTGAGCATCCTAAACGGTACGTACAGTTTTCAGTATTTGGCAAGAAAGAAAAACCATATGTAGCTCCGACGGCCAGTACAACTGTTACAACGGTTATTCCTGCCGATTCGTCCAAAAAGTAGAGCGGGAGTGACCCCGCCTTTTCTAAATTTTCAGGAGCGGATTACCACCGCACGGCAGTCCCGCGCAATGGCAGACCGTTCGCACTATTCTTTATGAACGCTCTCCAACCCCTGCTCGACGAACTCGCCCAACGAACTGCCCAAACGCAACTTGGTGGCGGTCCGAAAAAAATTGAAGATCAGCATCGGAAAGGCAAACTGACCGCCCGCGAACGAATTGCCTATCTCACCGATCCAGATAAGCCTTTTGTCGAAATTGGCTTGTTTACTGGCGAAGGCATGTATGCTGAGCACGGCGGCTGCCCTTCTGGTGGAGTCGTTGTGGGAATTGGCTATGTGTCGGGCCGACAGTGTGTTATTGTGGCTAACGATGCCACTGTGAAAGCTGGGGCCTGGTTCCCGATTACGGCCAAAAAGAACCTTCGGGCGCAGGAAATAGCGATGGAGAATCACCTGCCGATCATCTATCTTGTCGATAGCGCTGGTGTTTATCTGCCTTTGCAGGATGAGGTTTTCGCCGATAAGGAACACTTCGGTCGGACATTTCGCAACAACGCCCACCTCTCGGCAATGGGTATTTTGCAAGTGGCGGCCATAATGGGCAGTTGTGTGGCGGGTGGCGCTTACTTGCCCATCATGTCCGACGAGGCCCTGATTGTAGAGGGCACTGGGTCTATTTTTCTGGCTGGCCCCTATCTGGTAAAAGCGTCTATTGGCGAAGATGTCGATGCAGAAACTCTTGGTGGCGCTACGACCCATACCGATATTTCTGGGGTTGTCGATAACAAGTATCCAGATGACAAAAGTTGCCTGGATGCGATCAAGCGAATTTTCGATAAACTTGGCCATCACGAAACGGCAGGTTTTGATCGCGTTACGCCAGCTCTTCCCGCTAAAAATCCTGAAGAAATCTACCAGATTTTACCTTCCGATCGTGTAAAACCTTACGATATGCAGGAAATTGTGGATAGACTTGTGGATAACTCACAGTTCGATGCGTATAAACCTGGTTATGGTCAGTCGCTCTTGTGTGGTTATGCACGAATCGACGGCTGGGCTGTGGGTATTGTGGCGAATCAGCGCAAAGTGGTCAAGGCTAAAGGAAGAACGGGCCAACCGACTGAAATGCAGATGGGTGGGGTTATCTACGGTGATGCCGCCGATAAAGCCGCTCGGTTCATTATGAATTGTAACCAGAAACGGATTCCGTTAGTGTTTTTGCAGGACGTTTCGGGTTTTATGGTAGGTAGCCGCGCCGAGCAGGGGGGGATCATTAAGGACGGTGCCAAAATGGTGAGTGCAATGGCCAATTCCGTTGTTCCGAAATTTACAGTCGTTGTCGGAAATAGCTACGGAGCCGGCAATTACGCCATGTGTGGGAAAGCTTATGATCCACGATTGATGCTGGCCTGGCCAACGGCGCAGATGGCTGTTATGAGTGGAGCGTCGGCCGCAAAAACTCTGCTTCAAATTCAGGTGGCGGCTCAAAAAGCGAAAGGCCAACCCATGACGCCCGAAGAGGAACAGGCTCAGTTGACCAAGATTACAGACCAATATAACGCGCAACTATCGCCTTACTACGCAGCTGCCCGCCTTTGGGTCGATGCCGTTATTGACCCGCTTCAAACCCGACAAATTCTCTCCGAAGGGATTGCTGCGGCCAACCATGCTCCTATCACGAAACCTTTCTCGGTGGGCGTGATTCAGACGTAAGAGTTTGTTTCAGGTTCAAGGTTTCAAGTTTATTGGCTGAAACATGGAACCTTGAACCTGAAACAGAAAAACTATTTCCCCCGCGCGGTCTTAACTTCGTCGGCTGTAATAGCGTCGGCCTTGTTGCCAAAACTGCTTCTAATGTAGGTCAATACGTCAGCAATTTGGACGTCGGTTAGAAAGTCATGAGCAGGCATAGCATTATCGTACATATCGCCTTCAATCTCCTGCCCCTGTAAACCTTTCAGTAGCACATTGATGAGTCGGGTTTTGTCGCCCAGAACCCAATCGGTACCACGTAGGGGTGGGTTTAGATTCGGTACGCCAGAGCCGTTTGTTTGGTGACAGGTCAGGCAGTTTTGTTCGTAAATGACTTGTCCCGGCGCTTTTATTGCTGCGACTGCTGGTTTAGGCGGTGCCTTAACTGGCGGTTTCTTCGTTTGCGCATTAGCCGCTGAAAGCGCAAATAAAGCCAGGATCAATGTCCGGCAAATCGTAAATCGTAATTCGCTCATCGTAAATCAATTTACTTTCTCCATTTCAGGGTGTTCAACAGATGCAATATGTCTTTGCGAATATATTGAATAACGGGTTGCAGTGAGTCGTTTTCAGTTGCGGTGTTGAAGTACAGTGCTCCGCGTAAGAAATGCTTCGTTGAGTCCGTCGTAATAAACTGCACCTGGCTGGGCACTTCGCCCGACAGGTCAATAACACTTGCTTCCAGACCTGACTTTAAGCGGAGTTTTTTCTCTTCAATCGCATAGGCTTTTATGTTGTGCCGAGCCGCGAGTTTATACGAATCGTCAAGCATAGCCCGCAAGCGATTTACGTCATTGTTAACCGGCTTATAGGTTAACTGGATACTGGCATGGTACGCTGGGTAATTAATGAAAATCCAGTCTCGTTCTGCTCTGGCAAAGGTATCCGGCAAAATCCGGGCAATGCTATTATATTCGAACTGGTATGGGTGCGTGGGGTCGATGGGCGTGTAGTGAGCTGTGGGCAAGTCGAAACGGGGAAACCCCTTTGGTTTCGGAACGTAGTTTTCGGAGGAATTGCTGCTACAGGCAGCAAGCGCCAAACCAATAAAAAGAGCGAGTGAATACGTCTGCACCAGTGTTTTTTGTCATGCTGACGAAGGAAGCATCTTCGGTAGCTATAAGCAGAACACACAGCCGCCGAAGATGCTTCCTTCGTCAGCATGACAAAAAAGAAAACGACAAAGCCCGGCGATTTGGTGCCAGGCTTTGCCTATATACTGTAAATTCTGTTAGGCATTTACGTCTTCTAGTTCTTCCTGACGTACAGGCTGACCCATCAACGTTGCAAACCGGTTGATATTGAATGTAGGTTCAAACCAGACTTCGCCCATAACCGGATGTTTTACAGGCACGTCGGGATTCTTAATCTCGTTTAGCAAGACACCCGTTTCGCCGGTAGTATGCCGTTTTACCTGACGAATCGTATACATTTTATCGCGTTTTGGGGTTTGCACGCCAAACTCCGCGTAAAACGCCAGTACAGGGGTTGCAAAATTGTCGTTAGTGCAAATAACTTCCATCCGAACCGGGATTTATTTGATTTTAGTGATTAACATGATTTTTTCTAAAAATGTCCTAAACTGGTTGAATTAATATTTCACCACGATGAATGGCAGAGAAAAATCAAGAAAATCATTTAAATCCTGAAAATCCCGCGGGGCCGCCCGTGCGGTTCAGACATTAATCTTCAAACAGATTACCCAACTGGCCTAGCACCGAACCACTTTCTTTATGGCTTTGTGCACTACCGGGCGATAGGCGCTGAACCAGTTTAGAGATTGGCATCGACTGAATCCAGACTTTACCCGTACCGCGTAAGGTAGCCAGGAACAAGCCTTCGCCACCGAATACCATACTACGCAGACCTCCTGCCCGCTGAATATCGAAGTTGATACTTGGTTCGAAACCAACAACGCAACCCGTATCGACCCGTAGCGTTTCGTTATTGAGGGTTCGTTCGATCACAACGCCACCGGCATGAATAAACGCCATACCATCGCCTTGTATTTTTTCGAGGATAAAGCCTTCGCCACCGAAGAAACCCGCACCCAGTCGTTGGTTAAATTGAATACTCAATTTTGTGCCAAGAGCTGCACACAGGAAAGCATCTTTCTGAACGATGAGCGTGTTGCCATATACATTCGCCAGATTGACCGGCATAACCGTACCTGGATAGGGAGCCGAAAAAGCAACTTTACGCTTGCCAACACCCCGGTTCGTGAAATGTGTCATGAACAACGATTCGCCCATAACCATACGCGACCCAGCCTGAAGGAGTTTACCCAGAAAACCCTGATCAGGTTGCGAACCATCCCCCATTTTGGTTTCGAAGGTGATACCGTCTTCCATAAACAACATGGAGCCAGCTTCGGCAATAACGGTTTCGTTGGGGTCGAGTTCGATTTCTACAATTTGGATGTCTTCACCAATGATTTTGTAGTCGATTTCGTGAGAGTACATACTGAGTGTTGTTAGTGGTTATTTGTAAAGGAAAACTACATAAACCCCTGCAATTCGCGAATAGTTTTTCTGATAAGCGGTACAAAAAAAGCCCGACCGGGCATTTTAGCAGGTCGGGCTTTTAGCGCTGGTTGATGTCGTCGGGTAGATCGTTATCTGTCTCATCGAAGAGTCGATCATCGTCTTCCTCATCAGGTTCTTGATCATCCGGCGTGGAATCGCCTTTCAGATTCAGATCGGTGCGATGGCGAAGTTTTTTGTCATCAACGGTTTTATTCAGAAACTGGTTGATCCGGTCGATATCAAAACTCGTCGTGATCTCGCCGAATGAGTTAATCTGAATATCGAAACCTTCGAGTTCTTTATGAACGCGAGGTTTATCGTTTTCATCGGGGTTTGTTTTTTTCTTTGCCATGATTAAGGGATATATGATATAGGCTATATGATGTATGGCTTAAACGCGATTTTGTTTCTTGGTCAAGATAATACTCTTGATGATTTTAAGAAGCGCTTCGGCATCAGCATATATGGAATGGAATTGTTTTTCGTCAAGATAGTCTGTTGCGTTTAACAACTCTAGCCAATAACATGTTTCGTCGCATTCTTTCTGAGCAATCCCAAACTTGTGAATAAAATCGGCGTCTGATTCCGCATTATAGCCTTCGCGGATATTTGCTCCTACTGAGGTTCCACTTCGCAGTAATTGCTTACTTAAAACGGTTTCTCTCTTGGTTTTTCGGAGGTATTGCTCTAGCCTAATTATGCGTATGGCAAACGCAAAGCTTTTGTCTTTAGTAATATTCGTTTTTTGACTCATTTGCTATGATGTATGTTTAGGTGGGTACTTTGGTCACTTAAACATACATCATATATCTGACATCATACATTCACCTTCAATGTCTCCAACGCCTTCTCCAGCCGCCCAATCGTTTCATCTTTACCAATAATTTCCATCGTCAGCATCAGGTCGGGACCTGCGCCTAAGCCGGTGAGAGCCAGCCGCATAGCCTGCATGATTTTTCCCTGCTTAATGCCTGCCTGTTGCATGGTATCTGACAGGGTGTGTTTGATATTGTCAGCCAGGAAGTCACCCTCAAAGGATTGTAACGCGTCGCGGAAGGCGGTTACGGCCCGCACGGCATCATCATTCCATTTCGCCGTAGCAATGGCTTCATCATACGAAGTTGGTGCGTTGAAAATGGTACCAGCTTCTGCAAAGATTTCGTGCGCGAAATTGACACGACCCTTCAGCAACGCTACAATCTTCTCCGCCTTTTCTGTCGAACAAACAAAGCCAGCAGCTTCGGCCTGTTGCTGAACGGTGGGGGCCAGATCGGCATCAGAACGCTGACGAATGTACTGATGGTTGAACCACTGCGCCTTTTGAATGTCGAACCGCGCTCCTGCTTTATGAACCTGCGCAATGTCGAAACTGGCAATCAGTTCGTCCATCGTGAAGAGTTCCTGCTCAGTACCGGGATTCCAGCCTAATAAGGCCAGGAAATTGACGGTGGCTTCAGGCAGATAACCATCCTCGCGGAAGCCCTTCGCTACCTGACCCGTTGTGGGATCGGTCCATTGAAGCGGGAAAATCGGAAAGCCACCGAGGTCAGCATCCCGTTTGCTGAGTTTACCATTGCCTTCTGGCTTTAATAAGAGCGGCAAGTGCGCAAACTGTGGCATGGTATCTTCCCAGCCTAAGTAACGATACAGCAATACGTGGAGCGGAGCCGAAGGCAGCCACTCTTCCCCCCGAATGACGTGCGTAATGCCCATCAGGTGATCATCCACAATATTGGCGAGGTGATAAGTTGGCAACCCATCCGATTTCAATAATACCTTATCGTCAATTGCCGATGAGTGCACATTGACCCAACCCCGGATGAGGTCATTTAGCCGAACTTCTTCTTTGCGTGGTGTTTTCAGGCGAATTACGTATGGTTCGCCAGCATCGATACGGGCACGAACCTCATCGGGTTTCATGGTCAATGAGTTGCGCATTTTTGTCCGGGTAATGGCATTGTATTGCGCGGCAGGGGCATTGGCTTCTTCAAGCTGCTTGCGCATGGCATCCAGCTCTTCCGCCGTATCGAAGGCGTAATAGGCTTTACCTTCGTCGATTAGCCGTTGAGCTTCTTTCTGGTAAATTTCCCGACGTTCCGATTGGCGGTAGGGCCCATGTGGACCACCGACTCCCTGACCTTCGTCGATTTGAATGCCTACCCAACGTAGAGCTTCAAGAATGTAATCTTCTGCTCCCGGTACAAAGCGATTTTGGTCGGTGTCTTCGATTCGGAGAAGCATTTGGCCGCCCATTTTTCGGGCGAACAGGTAATTATAAAGCGCAGTGCGCACCCCGCCAATATGAAGCGGGCCAGTAGGACTAGGTGCGAAACGAACGCGTACAGGAGTTGACATAGGAGAGTAATAATTGCGAATGCGTGAATGACCGGGCCGCCGAAGCGGTGAATGAGCGAATGAGTGAATAGCTGACGCATGTTTTCACTCATTCGCTCATTCACTCATTCACGCATTCACTCATTGTACAGCTATCACTGAAATTTCAACGTTAACATCTTTGGGCAAGCGGGCAACTTCGACCGTTTCGCGGGCGGGCGGTTCGCTGGTAAAGAATTGGCCATAGACTTCATTAATAGCTGCGAAGTTGTTCATGTCCTTCACGAAAATGGTGGATTTGACAACGTTGCTATAATCCAGACCAGCCGCTGTCAAAATAGCACCGATGTTCTCCATTACTTTCAACGTCTCAGCTTTAATATCGCCTTTAGGGGCTAAGTCGATGGCAACCTGGCCAGAGACGAACAGCATTCCATTCGCTTTAACAGCCTGGCTATAAGGTCCAATGGGCTCTGGCGCCTGATTGGTATAAACAATTTGCTTGCTCATAGTTTTTAGTAGTGATTTGTCGATAGGAAGTAATCTTGCAAGTGGCAATCAGGGCAAATTTATTACCCGCCTTTACTTAATGGTATAGTCTATCGATTGCCAAAGTTACCACTAAACCCCGGATGGCCGAAAATCGCTCCATTATCTTCGCTAAAAAACGAGTCCTGACTCCTATAAACCTATCTGATTGTTAGCTTATGTCTTCCTGGAAAGATTTTTTAGTAAATACAGCAACTGACGTTGAGACTCAGTTTGATCGGCTCAAAAGCCGACTTTCTGAACGACTGGATGCCGAAACACCGTATCGAATTATTTACTATCGCGGTTTTGGCGGGCCTGCTCCGGGGGCAGTTTGGCTGAAAGGCCGCGTTTTGCGCCAGCGAGATTTAAGCACACCCAGCGATCGGGATACGTTCTGGCAAAACTTACTGGCTACCTACCAGCGCTTTGAGAGTGATGAAGTACCGGGCGTTACGGTGCGCATCGAAGCGTTTAGTCAAACGTACACGACGACCACCGATAAGGATGGTTATTTTGAGGTGACCATTCATCCACCTACCGACCTGGCGCCTGGTCGCGTATGGTTTCCGGTTCGGTATTCACTGGATGGAATTATGCAGCCCGTTTCAACAGAAGAAACGACTAACCAGCCGGTTATGAAAGATGGGTATTTGATGATTTCGCCCCCATTCAGCCAATTTGGGGTAATTTCTGATATTGATGATACGGTGCTCGTAACGGATGCCACCAACCTGCTTCAGACCGCCCGTCTGACATTTCTGGGCAACGCCTATACTCGTTTGCCCTTTGCCGGAATTGCTGCTTTTTATCGGGCGTTGCAGAGCGGGCCGGTTACGACGCTATTCAATCCAATTTATTTTGTGTCGAGCAGCCCCTGGAATTTGTACGATCTGCTGGTCGATTTTTTTCGAATTCAGGGCATTCCCAAAGGCCCAATTTTACTACGCGATTTTAGCATATCGCCGTCGTTCCTCTCGTCGGAGGGACACCATACGCACAAACTGGCTATGATTCGGAAAGTGATGGACGTAAATCCAGAACTGCCCTTTGTGCTCATTGGCGACAGCGGTCAGCAAGATCCCGAAATTTACGCACAGGTTGTTCGCGAAAATCCGGGTCGAATCCGGGCCATTTACATTCGCGATGTGTCGGAAGATCGGCGGGACGAGATGGTTCGGGAGCTAATTCGAACAACAGCGGCCCAGAATGTCCCGATGTTGCTGGTAAACGACACGGTAGCGGCCGCCGAACACGCAGCCTCTCTGGGTTTGATCGATCCCGACACAATTCCTGAAATCCGGGCCGACCGTCGGGCAGATAAAGAATAGGCAAGAGTGGTTAGATGGTTGTCAAGCTTAGTCAGGTGGTTGTCAGAAAGAGTCAAGCGTAGAATTTTACTGCTATATATGACTATCGCCTGAAAATCAGGAAATTATGCTTGGTCATTGCCTGCCTGTCTGAGTATTTCTACAAAACTTTTCACATCGTACGCAACCCTTTCATAAAGCCTCCCGTATTGCCCACTGAACCGGTTCAACTGTTCTTTTTCTCACATTAAAACACAGTTGATAGAATGAAATCATTCATGTATGCTAATCGCTTCGTGGTGCTGACCAGCTTCTTAATGGTCGCATTGCTAAGTTGCAAGGATGAAGAAAATCCGACTACCGTGGCTTCGGTAGAAGTAGGTACAACTACACTCGGTAAGGTATTAACCGGCGAAGGTGGTAGAACACTTTACTTTTTTGCCCCCGACGTAGCGGGTGATGCAACCTGCTCGGGAACTTGTCGGGATAACTGGCCCATATTTTACCAGGAAAATCTTACACTTGGTAAAAGCCTGAAAGCGTCTGACTTTGCAACGATTACGCGGGCTGATGGTGCCAAGCAAACGACCTTTAAAGGCTGGCCGCTTTATTATTTTAAGAATGATGCAAAAGCGGGCGATGTGGCAGGGGAAAATGTGGGCAATGTATGGATGGTGGCCAAGCCAAACTACACGGTTCAGCTTGCATCGCGCCAACTAGTTGGTAATGATGGCAAAAGCTATACATTTGATACGAAAGAAGGTACGGGCAATTCTATCTTTTTGACCGATAGTACTGGGCGTACGCTTTATGCGTTTGCGAATGATAAGAAGAACGTTAACAAATACACCAAGTCCGATTTTAGCAATGACGGAACCTGGCCAATCTTCCAGGTGGCTACGCTCGGAGAAGTCCCTTCGGTACTGAAGAAAACAGATTTTGCAACGATTACGGTTTTTGGGAAAACACAACTTACCTACAAAGGCTGGCCGCTCTACTATTTTGGCTCAGATAATGGGCAGCGAGGGAGTACCAAAGGTGTGAGTGTTCCAAGGCCTGGTGTGTGGCCGGTAGTAAATGCTACCTCGGTTGATGCACCAAATCCATAAAAGGTAATTCTGGTTGGTAGGCGATTTCTAGCCATGAATAGTAAACTGTAAGCGATAACCCATAGATTGACTTGCTTTGTCCAACGCTCCTAACATACCGGCTTTAACCGACATTCTGGCGGGTTGTTTGCGCAACCACCGGCGAAGTCAGGAATTGCTGTACCGGCAGTTTTATGGGTATGCTATGAGCGTTTGTTTGCGTTATGCACCCACTCGCGATGAGGCTTTGGAAGTCCTGAATGATGGATTTCTGAAAGTCTTTACCCGATTGGAGCAGTATGACTCGGCGCAACCGTTTAAAGGCTGGCTTCGGCGCATTTTGATTAATTCAGCTATTGACCATTATCGGCAGGAAGTGCGTCACCAGCACGAAGATGTTGATAAGGTTGCCCAGATAGCTGTTTCAGAAGCGGCCGATGCATTCAGTCAATTGTCGCACGAGGAGTTACTAGGCTTCGTTCAACGCTTATCACCGGCCTATCGGCTTGTTTTTAATTTGTATGTTATGGAAGGATTTACGCACGAAGAAATTGCCACACAACTTGGCATTTCGGTTGGTGCGTCGAAATCGAACCTGGCTCGGGCGCGCGAAAATCTGCGCCAACTATTGAAACACATAAACTACGACGAGTATGCCAGAGCTAACCGATGACCAATTGGACGGGCTCTTCAGAAAGTCGGCAGAAGAGTTCGATACCCCGTTCGATCCGGCAGCCTGGCAGGACATGAAAGCCCGCCTGGATGCCAACGACCGCATCACACCCAGCGGTGCATTAAACTGGAAGAACCTGCTCCGTTGGGGCTTGCCTGTCGCGCTTTTGTTGCTGCTGACGGGTGGTAGCTGGTTTGTTTATCATAAAGCGAATTCTGGCCGTAAAGTTACCTCGTCGAAAAAGATAACAAGTTCTGGAACAGCCTTAACGAGTACCGCTAAAGGAGTATCGCAGGCCGAAACGCCCCGATTAGCCAATACAGAATCAGCAGAAACAAAACCTACGCGTTCTTCCGAACAACAGGTTAGAGAAGTTGGACAATTGGTTGATCGGGGAGAGACGGCAAGGGAGCCAGGTAGTTCAGAAAATCGACTTGAAAAATCGACTATCAGGCTTACCGAAACAACTTCGGCGAAGGCAACTGAGGCTCCCAATCGTACGGCAACGGAAGCCTCAGGGGTTAAGTCGCTTGCTAGTCCTAAAGGGAATTCTGCAACAAAACCAGTAACATCGGCGTACAGGCAAAAGGAAACAAAGGACAAGCCCCGGGCAAATGCTTCACGGCTTGCCAAAACATCCCTGGTGACCGATAACGCAGACCTACTGACGAATCGCCTAAATCGGCCGTTCTCGTCTGAAAATAAAAGTAGCTTAGCAAGCCGAAAACGGCGTAGTATTCAGCGAAATTCGGTTGCTTTTTCAACAGAAGCCTATGCGTTATCCTCTACTCCGTCGTTTAGTAAACGATCTGTAGCAAAAGGGCAGGAGCCCGGCACACCGGATGTTGCCTCTACCGAAAATAAGGTAGGTGTTGCTGAATCGAGTGAGGCTACCACTGAAGTATTACCAGAGATCAATGAACTGGCAAGTCGGCCAGCGCGTTGGCCAAAGTCGCTCACGTTTACGAATCGGTCGGTTGAAGCAGAACCTGCTCCTGTTTCCCAGCAAGTTACACCGAAGCTGCCGCCTATGCGGGGCTTGAGCGTTCGATTTGTGGTATCGCCCGATTTAAGTACGGTTGGCTTGAAAAACTTTGATCGTCCGGGTACAAATATTGGTCTATTACTGGAGTATCGGCTAGCGTCTCGGTGGAGTGTTCAGGCTGGCGTGATTAAGAGTACGAAAGTCTATAAAACCTTGCCGAGCGAGTATACGGCACCAGCGGCTTGGTGGCAACCGCCTATGAAATCGCCGGATATGGTTGATGGTCGTTGCAATATGTTCGATATACCGATCAATATACGCTACGATGTTGCTGTGATACCACGCTTGGACGAGCGACGATTGCCAACTCGCTGGTTTGTTAGTGCAGGCGTAACCAGTTATATCATGAAGCAGGAAGATTATACCTATACGTACCCTCCGCATACGTACAATCAACCTACCGAATGGAGTCCACCTGGTGGAGGTACGGGTGGCTATGGTTTCAGTAATTTAAACGTATCGATAGGCTACGAACGCTCCATCAGCCGACGGTTATCGTGGCAGGTTGAGCCATTTATGAAAGCACCCTTACGAGGAGTAGGTTTTTTTAAAGTCAATTTATTGAGCACCGGCGCATTTTTTTCTCTCCGCTATAAATTATGATGTGAACATTTACAGATGGTAGCCTACAGGAGGCTATTAATTAATGTAACTACATGAAAACAATCGACCAAATGAAAAGCAATCCAACAACCGGCCAAATGAATCGCGGAGAATTTATGCGTAGCCTTGGTATGAGCAGTGCCGCCCTGATGGCTTTCTACTGCATGGGAACCGGACTAACTGCCTGCTCGAAAAGTAGTAGCGATGGCACGCCGGGAGGTACAGTTGTAACGCCTGCGGCTGGCGTAACGGGCAATGCAGATGCTTCGGCTGGAACCGTTAGCTTTACCATTGATTTGACTAACTCAAATTATAGTAAGCTGAAAACAGCGGGTCAGTACGCAATTATTGGGAGCCTGATTGTAGCTAAAAGTACAAGTGGTTCATTCGTCGCGCTCTCCAAAACATGTACGCACGAAGGGACGGAAGTACAGTACCGAGCTACTCAGGACGACATCTATTGCTCAAATCATGGTTCAGAATACAGTCTGACCGGTGCTGTAGAAGTAGGCCCGGCTACTAAAGCCCTGACGCAATATAAAACATCCCTGAGTACGGATGGAAATACATTAACAGTGACTGCCTAACAACTAAATTTTGCTCGATGAAGTACATTCATGTTGCCGTGCTCCTGTGGCTCGGGATAGGAGGGCTCCGAGCCCAGGATTCGACGGCTGCTCGTCGGGATACCGTTATTGCACCAGCAAAAACCGATGCTTCGGCCACTGATTTGCTGGCTGGCCTTTCCGATTCGACCGAATCGCAACCGTTGTTGCCCCATAAAATGATTTTTACACAACGGGCATTTTGGGGACCTAAAGGGCTGTTGCGAACCATGAATATTGCGCCGTTAACGCCAGAAGGACGTGCGCATGAGCTGAAAATTCGACGAACTATGCTTGTGGCACACCAGATTGGTGGGTTTGTGACGCTAGCTGGATTTGTGGCTCAGGGACTTCTGGGAGCAAAACTATATAATGCCAAAGGGCAGGATTATGTCGATACCAAAAAATGGCACGAACGGTCGGCTGCGTTGATCAACGTTACCTATGGTACTACGCTGCTCCTGTCACTTACGGCCCCTCCGCCTGTAGTGGGTGCAAAAAAGGGTTTTACGTCAATAAAACTGCACAAGTATCTGGCCATTGTTCACTTAACGGGTATGGTAGCCACCAATATTCTTGCAGGTATGATTGATAACAATCCGGACCTGAAGCCTATCCATAGAGCGGCTGCCTATACCACGTTTGGGGCCTATGCGGCTTCGATACTTTCTTTAACATTCTAAGACCATGAAATATACGCTTAAGTATGGCTATTGGTTAGCCATCGGGATTCTCTTTGCCTTTACTTCGGCACCGATGACCAAGCGCAAGATTATGGCTGACAAAGCCTTATCGACGGTCACGTATTCGGCTAAGCATCCGTTGCATAAGTGGGATGGCGTAAGTAAAGAGGTAAACTGTGCCATCATGTACAACGACGATACCAAACAGCCCGAAAGCGTGGCTGTTTCCTTAAAAGTATCGTCGTTCGATAGTGATAACAACAACCGAGATTCGCACGCGATGGAAGTGCTGGATGGGCTGAAATACCCCAACGTTACGTTTGTTAGTTCGGATATTAAAGCGGGCGAAAATGGGACGTTGACCGCGAAAGGCACGCTTACCTTTCATGGTGTGGCCAAGCCGGTTACACTGGAGGCTACTCGCAAAGATGCTGGTGGTAAAATGACACTAACTGGCGAGTTTCCCGTAAACATGAGTGATTATAACATTGAACGACCATCGTTAATGGGTCTCAAGACTGAGGATGCAATGACGCTTAAGTTTAATGTGGTTTTTGGGTTGTAGCGTGATAAGGGGTATTCTATTTTTTGTCATTCCGACGTAAGGAGGAATCTTAAACTTGAGTATTAGGCAAGCTTGAGATTTCTCCTTACGTCGGAATGACAAAAAACTCTACGGATTTAACAAAACGATTACAGGATTTACCGAACATTTTTTAGGAGATGTCCAGTAAATCCTGTGATCGTTTTAGAGCGAAATAGACTTGTTTGTACATTGAGCTTAGCACACGATACCGCTAACCTATATGAGCAAACGACTAGTACTTCTTCTTACCCTGATCTCCCTCACGGCTTCTGCCCAAAAGCCAATTTCTCCCAAACAAATTCAGGAATTCGATGCCTATGTCGAAGCTGTTCGTAAGCAGTGGCAGGTTCCCGGTTTATCGATCGCCGTTGTCAAAGACAATAAAGTTCTTTTCACAAAAGGCTATGGCGTTCGCGAACTAGGCAAACCTGATCCGGTTGATACCCAGACGTTATTTGCCTGTGCCTCTACCACGAAAGCCATGACCGTTGCTTTGATGGGTATGCTGGTCGATGAAGGGAAACTTGCCTGGAATGACCCCGTTTCGAAATACTTGCCTGAACTACAACTGTACGATGCCTATGTTACTCGCGAACTGAAAATTCGTGATTTACTGATTCATGATACGGGCATCGGCAGCACCGATTTTATGACCGGAGCCATGACGATTCCGGTCAATGAAATGCTTCGTCGTATGCAGATGGTCAAGCCAAGTTATCCCTTTCGGGCTGGGTTTACCTATCAGAACACATTTTACTCAGCCGCCGGTCGTGTAATCGAACGAATTACTGGAAAAACATGGGCTGAATTTCTGAAAGAGCGAATCTTTACGCCCTTGGGAATGAACCGGACGGCACCCAAGCGAGGCTACATCAAAGACAATAACCTGACCAAACCGCACTTTACTATTAACGACACGATAAGAGTCATTGAGTATGGTGCCGATAGTGAAATTGGTTCGGCGGGAGCCGTCTGGTCGTCGGCGGAGGATATTAGCAAGTGGGTTATCTGTATGCTCGACAGTAGCAAATACAGCGGTGGTCGCTTGCTTAAGCCTGAAACCTGGGAAGAGATGTTTACGCCACAAACGTTTTTTCCCGAAGACGAGTACCCAACCATGCAAATCCTGAAACCCAACTGGCGAACATATGGCCTGGGTTGGTACCAGCACGATTACAAAGGCCATAAAGTTAATTTCCATACGGGTAGCCTATCAGGTCTGACGGCTATAACGGCGCAACTGCCTGATGCGAAACTGGGTGTTTACGTATTCGGCA
Organism: Spirosoma litoris; assembly: GCF_054776755.1. Classification (NCBI taxonomy): domain Bacteria; kingdom Pseudomonadati; phylum Bacteroidota; class Cytophagia; order Cytophagales; family Cytophagaceae; genus Spirosoma; species Spirosoma litoris. The sequence continues at coordinate 53,785 of NZ_BAAHBI010000029.1, forward strand.
ATTACGACCACGCCGAAGTTCGCCACGCACTCGTTTATAAAACCTTCGACTGGTTTGCCTTAGGCGGTAATCGGGATTGGAGTGCCGAGTTTAAGACGCTCTATGATGGCTTAAAAGAACAGGGCAAAAAAGCCGAGAAAGCATTTCTCGACAAACGGGTGCTGAACACATCACCATCGCTGCCATTGGCAGCCTACGCCGGAAAATACACCAGCCCCTTGTATGGTAAGGCCGAAGTGAGTGTACAGGGAAATCAACTAGTTATCAACGTAAATGATAATAGCTTGAACGCGAATCTGGCGCACTGGCATTACGATACATTTTACGGGCCTTATACGAAAGCCTGGCTTGGGAAAGCCAGAGCCCGTTTTATCCTTGGTATATCCGGGAAGGTCGATACACTGGTTTTTGACCGGCTGGAGTTTAAAAAGGAGTTGTAGCGTGTTACCTAATGTATTCCGTGAAGTCGGGTTCTAAAACCCGACTTCACGAAGAAGTACGTCAGTTTTGGATTAGGCTGGATGTAAATCAACTGGCCACCGTCTGTCGTTTCAAGCCACGACCAACTAAACTGGCACTCACAATAATCAGTAACGACGCCAAAAAGAACGGGGCTCCGGGCAGATACAAGGGGGCTGCTGGTGACGTGAAAAATGAAAACAGATTGGTCATAATGAGCGGCCCGAAAATAGACGTCGTACTGGTCAGGCTGGTTAAGGCCCCCTGTAGCTCGCCTTGTTCATTCGCTGGAACCTGATTCGAGATAATTCCCTGAATGGATGGCCCCGCAATGCCACCCAGCGCGTAAACGACCATAAAGGCGAACATCATCCAGCTCTGATTAGCAAAGCCAAATAAGGCAAATCCAATCGCGCTGAACATCATGCCAACGTACACGGATTTTTCCTGACCTAATTTCGGAATAATAATCCGACTTAATCCTCCCTGCACAATCGCAAAAGAGAGCCCAATGGTAGCCAGCGACAAGCCAACTGTTTTCTCATCCCATTTGAATTTCTCCATCGTATAGAATGTCCAGGTTCCCTGCACCGCGAAACCGGCAATGTAAACCAGCACTAAAGAAGCCACCAGTCCTAGAATAACGGGATATTTACCTAATCGCATCAAAGACCCAACCGGATTGGCACGTTTCCAATCAAACGCACGACGATGTTCGGGAGCAAGTGATTCAGGTAGGATAAAAAAGCCATACAGGAAGTTAACTATTGTTAAGCCTGCCGCTACAAAAAACGGTACGCGCGGCCCATACTGCCCCAGGAATCCGCCAAGGGCTGGTCCTAAAATAAAGCCAACGCCAAACGCAGCCCCAACAAGCCCAAAGTTTTGAGCCCGTTTTTCGGGCGTGCTAATGTCGGCGATGTAAGCAGTAGCCGTTGTAAAGCTAGCGCCTGTAATACCCGCAATCAGCCGCCCGACAAACAACCATTCGATGGTTGGCGCAAAGCCCTGAAATACGTAATCGACGCCAAAACCGAATAACGAAAACAACAAGACTGGTCGTCGTCCGAAGCGATCACTTAATCCACCTAATATGGGTGAAAAAAGGAATTGCATGCCAGCATAGGAGAACGACAGCCAGCCCCCCCAGCTTGCCGCCTGACTAATATTGCCGTGAATGAGTTGTTCAATCAGTTTCGGGAAAACCGGAATAATAATTCCCAGCCCCGTAACATCAATAAGAAGCGTAATGAAAATGAATATAAGGGCCGGAGCGGTACGGTTTTTCATAAAGACAAAAGGAGTGAGGAGCGAGGAGTGAGGAGTGAGAAGTTGCTGACGCATGAAAACGGCCTATCAACAACTTCTCACTCCTCACTCCTCGCTCCTCACTCCTTCATAAAAATTATGCGTATGTATTCAACATCACGGGCATGACCAGCATCAGGATGTCTTCGTTTTCCTCTTTATCGGCCGGAATAAGCAGACCCGCACGATTGGGTGCCGACATTTCGAGAGAAATCATTTTGGCACTCAGGTTGCTCAATACCTCCGACATCAATTTGGCGTTGAAGCCAATTTCCATTGGATCGCCGTCGTAGTCGCAGAGGAGTTTCTCGTTGGCTTCGTTAGAATAGTCTAAATCTTCTGCCGAGATCGTCAGGGAGTTTGTCTTAAGCGATAACCGAATCTGATGCGTAGTGCGGTTGGCGTAAATCATAATCCGCTTCAGCGAATTCAACAGATCCGTCCGACCAATGGTCATCACGTTCGGGTTGTTGGTCGGAATGGCATTTTCGTAGTCTGGGAAACGCTCATCGATCAGGCGGCAGATCAATTGCGTTGGACCAAATGTGAACGATGCATTGGCTTGGCTAAATTCGGCAACGACAGCTACACCTTCAGGCAGCGAAGCCTTCAACAATTGCAGGGCTTTGCGCGGAATGATGATCGATGTGCTGGCCGACGATCCAAGGTCAGTCCGGCGGTAACGAATGAGTCGGTGGCCGTCCGTGGCTACGAACGTCGCGTTGTCATCATTGATCTGCAAAAGAACTCCCGTCATAGCCGGACGCAGATCGTCGGTGCTGGTTGCGAAAACCGTGTTGTTGATGGCGCTTAGCAATACGTCCGACGTCATTTCGACCGACATATTTTTGTTGACCGTTGGCAGTTTTGGGAAGTCAATCGGATTTTCGCCCGAGAGTTTATAGCGACCGTTGTCGGTCAGAATTTCGGTGCCGAATGTTTCGGTATCGATGTTTACGGTAACGGGCTGTTCGGGCAAACTGCGAAGCGTATCCAGCAATAATTTGGCGGGAATCGCAATCGCTCCATTTTCACTGGCATCGACCGGAATCTGCGTCGTCATCGTCGTTTGCAAATCGGAAGCCGTCACGGTAAGTGTCCCATCCTCAATGCGAAACAGGAAATTTTCGAGAATTGGCACAATTGGATTGGTTGCCACAACCCCGTTTATATGTTGAAGGTTTTTAAGCAGGACTGATGAGGAAACTATAAATTTCATGGGCCAATTGTCTAAGGCGGTTCATTAATGTATATGAGAGCAAAAGTAGCAAAAAAAGCCGAGAGCTTGTTCAGATTTTAATAAACGGAGATAGATAATGAAGGGTAGTGAACGGTAGGCCACCGCTTACTGTTCATGAGGTACTGATACCTGAAAAAATGGAAGCTGAAATCGTCAATCGCGTTGCCAATAGCGGCCTTGTTACACTTGATCTGGAAGATTATTACCACGCTGGTGAGCGAGTTGTTTATGACTTGAAAGACAACCTCTTCATGGGGTTAATTTTGAAAGAAAAAGACTTTCGGGCTTTTCTGAAAGAGCACGACTGGAGCCAATATACAGGCAAAAACGTAGCCATCACCTGCACCGAAGATGCCATTGTGCCCACTTGGGCGTATATGCTTCTGACGATTCAGCTACAGCCTTACGCTAATACCATTGTGTTCGGCAATCTGACTGACCTGGAAGAGAAGCTCTATTTTGATGCGATTGCCCAGATCAATCCCGAGGATTATCGCGATGCTCGTGTTGTGGTAAAAGGTTGTTCGAAAGTGCCTGTTCCAACGGCCGCTTATGTCGAAATCACACGTTTACTACGTCCCGTTGCTCAAAGCCTGCTTTTTGGAGAACCATGTAGCACGGTGCCGCTGTATAAACGGCCGAAGGCGTAATCATTCTGTTTTTACTTCGATAACGTTCACTCCGCCAGCTAGCGGAGTTTTTTTATGCTTTTCAGCCTCAATATAAACCGCCTGCAAAAGTTTGGTCATAGATTTCGAGTACTTTTATCATATTCGCTTTTTTGTAGCTAAAACCAAATACTCCCTACCTTCTTGTTATGCAACTCGAAATAAATAATTTAACTAAGACATATTCCAATGGCGTTCGGGCATTGAAAGGAGTTTCGCTCACCATCCCACAAGGTATGTTCGGTTTACTAGGGCCAAACGGAGCCGGTAAATCATCGCTGATGCGCACCATTGCCACGCTTCAGGAGGCCGATAGCGGCAGCGCCCGACTAACAGGTTTGCCTGAGGGCGACTTGGACGTATTGACCCAAAAAGATGCTGTACGTCGCGTATTGGGCTATTTGCCGCAGGAGTTTGGGGTATATCCACGCGTGACGGCCGAGTCTATGCTCGATCATATTGCGTCGCTCAAAGGGATTGCCAATAGCCGGGAGCGGAAAGAGATTGTGCAGGGATTATTGCAGAAAGTAAACCTGTATGAGGTCCGGAAGAAGAACCTCGGTACCTATTCGGGTGGTATGAAACAACGCTTCGGCATTGCGCAGGCGCTCATTGGCAGTCCAAGACTAATTATCGTAGATGAACCGACGGCTGGTCTGGACCCCGCTGAACGAAACCGGTTTCATAACCTGCTCTCCGAAATTGGTGAGAACACGATTGTCATTCTGTCGACACACATTGTCGAAGACGTCACGAATCTTTGCTCCGATATGGCCATTATTTGCCTGGGCGAAGTGGTGGCAACGGGCAATCCAAATGATCTGGTTAAAGACCTGAACGGGAAAATCTGGCAGAAATTTGTCGATAAATCCGAGATCGATACCTACCGCAAAACGCACCGGGTTATTTCGACCCAGCTTAAAGGCGGTAAAACCCGAATTCATGCTTACAGTGATGTGCCGCTGACCGACTTCGATGCGGTTACCCCTGATCTGGAAGACCTGTACTTCGCCAAGATTACGGAGAAAATGGATGTGGTGACGGTGTAAATGTAGTATTAGGAGTGAGAAGCGAGGAGTTGCTGACGCAAAACCTAAATAATTACCACCTTAAAACTTGTATTTGAATGGAGAAGTCTAAACATTTTCGTGAATTAATCGTCTGGCAAAAAGCGCATCAACTTGTGCTGACCATTTATAATCTAACCAAGGCTTTTCCTAAAGATGAATTGTTTGGTCTTACATCTCAACTAAGAAGAAGTGCGGTTTCTGTTCCAGCTAATATTGCCGAAGGTTATCGGAAACGAACAGTCCCAGATAAAGCAAAATTTCTAAACATTGCTCAAGGATCACTGGATGAAACGCACTATTATTTAATTCTGGCGCATGATTTAGGCTATGTTGATACAACAGCATTTCAAACTGACCTGGAAGAAGTAGCACGCTTGCTGAATGCATATTACACCGCCGTGAATAACCAGCGCTGACATTTTTGTGCGTCAGCAACTCCTCACTTCTCGCTCCTAACTCCTTCAAAAACCATGTTCCTCGAAATTTTCAAATTTGAGCTAGCGTATCGGTTGAAGCGACCGGCTACGTATCTCTACGCGCTCATTCTATTCCTGTTCACGTTTCTCTTTGTTATTTATGGCAGCGGTCCGGCGTCGGAGAAAACGAATATCAACTCGCCTTATGCCGTCAGTCAGTTTGTGGTGGTGATGACTATTTTCGGGATGCTGGTGGCCTCGGCCATCATGGGCGTGCCGGTTTATCGCGATATTGAACACAATACCAAAAACTACTATTTCAGCTTTCCCATTACCGAACGAGGCTATTTGCTGGGCCGATATTTCGGGTCGTTTGTGGTGTTGCTGGGCATTATGGCTGTTGGAATGCTCGGTATTGTCATCGGTTCGCTGTTGGGGCCAGTCTTTAACCTGGCTGATAATACCGAACGTTTTGGCCCGATTCGTTTCCGCGATTATGCCTATCCGTTTCTGGTGTTTGTTGTGCCGAACATGTTCCTGGTCGGCAGTATTTTCTTTGGCTTGGTCGCCTACTCGAAACAGGTATTCACGACCTACGCGGGTAGTATTTTGCTGTTCATCGCCTATCTGTTGGGGTCTACGCTCTCGCAGGATCTGGAGAATAAACAACTCGTCAACCTGCTCGATCCGTTTGGGTCGTATGCCTACGATACAGCCACCAAATACTGGTCGCCGGTGGAGCAGAATACGCTGCTGGCACCGTTGGAAGGCGATTTGCTTACCAACCGATTGATCTGGTTTGGAGTCGCGTTACTGGTGTTTGCCTTTACCGTGCTTCGCTTTAGTTTTCCCCGATTTCTGGCCATCAAGCTGGGTAAAAAAGCGAAAGATGAGGTTGAATCCGAGAAAGCTCCTGCGCTGGCGAGTTTACCAACGCCAACGCCCGTATTTCAGGTTGGAACCTACGTTCGGCAGATGTTTCAGCAGGCAAGTCTGGAGTTTCGGAGCATCGTTCGTGATCCCTATTTCATCGCCATTCTGCTGGGTGCCGTTTTGTTCCTGTTCTTGGATGGCTGGTTTGCTTCCGAAACCTACGGCACGCCTTCGTTGCCAACCACCTACGCCATGCTCGAAGCGCGAAACGGTACGTTTTTTTTCTTCGTACTTATTGTCCTGATCTTCTACACGGGTGAGGTCGTTCACCGCGATAAAGTTGTTCACTACGACGCCATTGCCGATGCGCTACCCGTACCCGACTGGATGAATTACGGGGCCAAACTGCTGTCAATGACGTACGTCTGTCTGCTGTTGAGCACGCTGATTATGATTTCGGGCGTATTGAACCAGACCGTCAAAGGTTATTTCAATTACGAGTTCCCGCTCTATTTCCGAGACATCTATGGCATTGCGTTTACTCAGTATTTCCAACTGGTGATGCTCGCCTTTTTCGTGCATACGATGGTCAACCAGAAGTTTGTGGGGCACATCGTTACACTGGCTACGTACATTGTCATCTGGGCGATTCCTCAGTTTGCCGAGTTCAACTACCGACTCGCCATTCCGTTCTCGGGTGGTTCGGTACAGATTTCCGACATGAATGGATTTGGCCACTATCTGGCGGCACTGGCGTCGTTCCGGTTGTATTGGTATGCGTTTGGGGGAATGTTGCTGGTATTGGCGCTCTGGTTCTGGAATCGTGGTGCCGATACGGCCTTTAAAGCCCGCTGGCAACTGGCCAAACAGCGCATGGGCCGATTATCAATGGTTTTGTTTGCGCTTGCCCTAATTGTGTTTGTGAGTATGGGGGCCTGGATTTATACCAACGTAAGCGTGAAAAATCGCTATTTATCGGTGGATGAGCAGCGGGAATTGCAATCGACGTTTGAGAAGAAGTACCATAAATACGTCGATGTGCTGCAACCAAAAATTACCAGTGCGAAACTCAATGTCGATGTATTTCCCGATGAGTTTAAGGCGGTGGCCACAGGCGTATTTATGATTGTCAATAAAGGGCACCAGCCGATTGATTCCCTGCACCTGACGATGCCCACCGACAATTTCCACAGGCAACTGACCAAGTTTTTGATAGACGGAAAATCTCCAGAAAAGATTCTTAATGACACGAACTTAGGCTATTACATCTACCGATTACCAAAACGTCTAAGCCCCGGCGATACGGCTCGAATGGACATGACCGTAACGGGCCAATACGTTGGGTTTGCCAATGGAAGCGATAGCCGGGATGTTGTTTCGAATGGTACGTTTTTCAATGTGGGAATTTTCCCCGGCTTTGGCTACGATGCGGGCCAGGAGCTAACCAGCGACAAATACCGGAAGAAATACGGGCTGCCCGTTAAGCAATGGACTGTGCCTGCCCAAAACGACTCGCTCGGCCTACGCGACTTCCTGTTTACCGACGATGCTGACTGGGTAACTTTTGAGGGCACCATCTCGACGACACCCGATCAGACAGCCATTATGCCCGGCGAGTTACTGAAAACCTGGACGGCCAACGGGCCCGATGGAAAACCGCGCAAGTATTTTCAGTATAAACTTCCCGGCTTCTCGGATTATTTCTTCAGCATGTGCTCCGCCCGCTACGGCGTAAAACGAGACACCTGGACGGGACCAAATGGACAAAAAGTGGCTCTGGAAGTCTACCATCATCCCGGCCACGATCGCAACCTGGATCGGTTTATTGCCAGCATGAAAGCCTCGCTGACGTATTACACGAAAAACTATGCGCCATTCCCGTACCCGGTGTTGCGGGTGCTGGAGTTTCCGCGCTATGCTACGTTTGCCCAGTCTTTCCCGACAACCGTGCCTTATTCAGAGGAGTTTGGCTGGGTCGGCGATTTTCACGACCCAAACAAGACGGATTATGCCTATTACGTAACGGCGCACGAGGTTGCGCACCAGTGGTGGGGGCATCAGATCATGCCCAGCCGGACGCGGGGAGCCAATCAGATTTCGGAAACAATGGCCGAATATTCAGCGCTGATGGTGCTTAAGCAACGCTACGGGGCCGATGCCATGCCGAAGTTTTTGAAATATAGCCTGGATCGCTACCTGCGTGGCCGGGCCAACGAAGACAAGTTCGAGGCCAATATGCTCGACAACGATACACGGTCGTATGTCTGGTACCAGAAAGGATCAATGCTGATGTATGCCTTGCAGGATTACATCGGTGAAGAGCGCGTCAATCAGGCTATGAACAACTACATGAAAGCGGCTCGTTTCCGTCAGAAAGCGCCTTTTACCACCTCACTCGAATGGTACAGTTTCCTTAAAGCCGCCACGCCCGATTCCTTGAAACCCTGGCTGACGGATAATTTCGAGAAGCTGACGCTCTACGACAACCGCATCACCAAAGCCGAAGCCAAGTCGATAGGCAACGGGAAATACAGCGTGAAGCTCTACATTCGAACGGCCACCGAGTATTATGACAAGACCGGTAAAGAACTGGCTAAAGGAAAAGGCCCCGTAATTGCCGATATTGCAGTACTGACCGACGATGGCAAAAACAAAGATGGCTTAACGACAAAAGTGCCTTTGCTGATGCAAAAACGCAGCCTGACACCCGGTGAGCATGTGCTTGAAGTAACCGTAAAAGGAAAGCCCGTGAAAGCGGGTATCGACCCCTACAATAAGCTGATCGACCGCGTTTCTGATGATAATCTGGTGAAGGTTGATATGTTATAAGTCATGAATAGATATTTGGATAAACTACTCGCGAGATTTCACCTCACCCCAACCCCTCTCCTGGTTTTCAGGAGAGGGGCTAAAAAACGGCAGATCTTTCTCCCCTCTCCTAGTTTTAGGAAAGGGGCTGGGGGTGAGGTGAAACGTCGTCAATTACTTACTCGCGCCATTGCTTTCACCTCCCTCACTTGCGTACTTGCTTTACTCGCCCTAACTCCCCCCGGCTACTGGCACCCCCCTGCCGATAGCCGTATTCCGGTTGGGGAGCTTGGCAAACAAATCCGGTATGGGCGTGAGCTGATCGCACATACCGCCAAATACCTTGGACCAAAGGGTTCGGTTAAGAAGTTGTCTAATGGCATGAACTGTCAGAACTGCCATCTTGATGCGGGTACGAAAGTATTGGGTAACAATTACTCCGGCGTGTTTTCGACCTATCCCAAGTTTCGGGAGCGGTCTGGGGCTGTCGAAACTATTGTCAAGCGGGTGTCTGATTGTTTTGAGCGGAGTCTGGCCGGTAAAGCACCCGATAGCACAAGCCGCGAGATGAAAGCGATTGTAGCCTACATGCAATGGTTGGGCACTGACGTCCCCAAAGGGCAACGGCCTGAAGGCGTCGGCCTTGCGAAACTCAACTATCTGGATCGGGCCGCTGATTCAACTAAAGGACGCATGGTGTATGTGGCTAAGTGTCAGGTTTGTCACGGAGCGAAAGGTGAAGGCATGAAAGTGGCGGGCTCGACCGAATACGTTTATCCACCCATGTGGGGACCGAACAGCTATAACGACGGCGCTGGGTTATTCCGCTTATCGGGTTTTGCGGGATACGTAAAAAACAACATGCCTTTCGGGGCCACGTACGAAAGCCCGCAACTGAGCGATGAGGAAGCCTGGGATGTAGCGGCTTTTGTAAATTCGATGCCTCGCCCGCACAAAGATCAAAGCAGCGATTGGCCTAAACTTGCCAGCAAACCCGTTGATTTTCCATTAGGTCCCTACGCCGACTCATTCAGTGAGCGCCAACACAAATATGGTCCGTATCAGCCAATTGCCGATGCGCGAAAAGCGAAGTAACTTTACTCAAAATCAAAAACTAAGAATCATGAAGAATTTCATTTACCTGTTCGTTCTGGCTTTCCTGACTGCTGTAGTGCCAGCTATAGCGCAAACGAGTGAAACAGGTACGTTTCAGGGAGCTCAGCCAACCAAGTCGCACTATCGCGCTGTTTATCAGTTGAATACCGCCGATACGGCTACCATTCGGCATGCGTTGGCCAATATTCAAAATGCGCTGAATGACCCTCGTCTCAAAGGAAAGTTAGAGGTTGAGTTAGTGGTTTATGGCGGTGCCAACATCGTTTATCGGAAAGACAAACCTTATTTTGAACAGGATATTGCCAAATTGCACAAGCAGGGCGTCATCATGGCCATGTGTGAGAATACCATGCGCATGCGAAAAATCAGCCGTGAGGAATTGTTCCCAATTGTCAGTTATGTACCCAGCGCCAACGGTGAGTTAATCATCCGTGATCAGGAAGGCTGGACAATTATTCGCCCGTAGTAATTTCTTATATATAAGTGGTGTCGGTTACTTACAACCGACACGGAAAGGTTTCTCAAAACCTTTAGAATATTTAACCAAAAGTGCCCGCTATGGTAATTCCGGCAGCGGGCACTTTTGGTTAATGCTGGTATAAACTCGTATTTTGGCATACGTTTAACAAAAGCCATTATGTTACGCTCGCTCGAAATCCGAAACTACCGCAACCTTCGCCACCTGACTATCGAAAAGTTAGGCCGGGTGAATTTGCTGGTGGGGAAAAATAATACGGGGAAGACGTCGGTGCTGGAAGCGATTAGTATTTTAGTACACAAAGCAAATCTTCAATGGATTAGTCAAATCTTTGAAGAGAGAGGAGAAGATGCTTCTCGAACTTCTACGATGGGAATTGAGCGGAGGATCGAATACAACCTAGAATTACTGTCAGGTTTGTTTTATGGGAGAGAATATAGTACAGAAAAACAGGCATCTATTTTAATATCTTCTGAAGAGACATTTCTAAGCCTTAGATTTATTTATTATGTAAAAGAAGAAATTCAAGATGAGGAAGGGTCTTATTCAAGAATTGTTACGGTTAATTCACCAAATGAGTCTGAAGGATTAGGGATAGAGATAATAGCAGATAAATCATTTCAAGTTATAACACTCGATAGAAATCTGAGTCGGCCTTTACGTTTCGGCAGTATATCGGAGAATGTACAATTTGTTAGATCAAGCGGAGTGACACGTGAGTCAAACGGTCGTTTATGGGATAAAATAACATCACCTGAAAGGAATAAATATGTTGAAGATGCTTTAAGGCTTGTTGAGCCTGATGTGGTCGGTTTACGTTATGTACTTCCTGATGTTGAATCTTATGGAACTCGGAAGAAAGACGAACGAATAGGAAGAGTACAATTAAAAGGCTCTGACAAACCTGTTTATTTACGTTCAATGGGCGATGGCATCAACCGCATTCTCACAATAATCCTCGCAATGGTCAATTGTGAAAACGGCTATCTACTCATCGACGAATTCGAAAATGGCCTCCATTATTCCGTTCAGGAAAAACTCTGGGAGATCATCTTTTATCTAGCTGAACGCCTTAATATTCAGGTGTTTGCAACAACACATAGTAACGATACGATAAAAGCGTTTGGTGAAGTCTCTAATTCGAAGTCTGCCTATAATGACGCTCAATTAATTCGGCTGAGAAATATAAAAGGTGAAATTTCGGCGGTGCTATTTAATGCACAAGATGTTGAAATCGCTACAGAAACAGATTACCTCGACTTACGCTAATCCATGCCAGAGAAACTTTTATTAGTCGAGGGCGATTTCGACAAATACTTTATTGGTGAGCTGATTAGGCAAACGCCGAATGAAGCCGGAAACGTTGTTATCGAGCCATTCAAAAAAAAGCACGAAATCGGCTTGAAGGCGGATGAACAAGGAATCTACACGTTACTTAGAAATCTGCCTGTCACACTTAGAGCAACCGACCCCGATCATATTCTCGGAATAGTTGTTGATGCAGATATTAATTCGTCTGGCCGCTGGCAACGAATTCGAAAAATCCTGACCGATGCAGGGTATGAAAACCTCCCAGATACTTTTCCGAATGGCTTAGTCATACCGACGAATGACATATTGCCACGCTTTGGTTTGTGGATTATGCCTGACAATCAGGAAGAAGGTGTCATTGAAAATTTCATCCGCGAATTAATTCACGAACAGGATAAACTACAGCCAGAAGTTGATGCGGCCTTACATACGCTTCAAACGAAAGAATTGCAATTATTTACGAATGTTCATCGCCCCAAAGCGTTTATTCGAACTTGGTTAGCTTGGCAGGAAAAACCTGAAATGTCATTTGGCGTTGCTATCTCTAAGAGAGTTCTGACAACAGATGCCGACCTCTGCCGTCGCTTCGTCAACTGGCTGAATTTGCTCTTTAACGCCCAATAGCCATGCTTGATTTTCGCCTGAATGTCTTCTACACCGTTGCCAAGCGACTTAGCTTTACTAAAGCCGCTGCTGAGTTGTATGTGACACAACCGGCTATCACAAAACACATTCAGGAACTTGAACACCAGTTTGGTACGGCCCTGTTCGACCGGCGGGGCAACCAGATTAGCCTGACGGCTGCCGGAAATTTGCTGCTCAGTCATGCCGAAACCATCATGGCCACATATCGGCAACTGGAGTTCGATATGAATGCGCTCAAAGGGAAACCGGCTGGGGCGCTTCGGGTTGGGGCGAGTACAACTGTGGCTCAGTATGTGATTCCGCCGGTGCTGGCTCGCTTCCATGAGCAGTCTGCCGATGTGGCCATCTCGCTTTTGAGCGGTAATACCGAACAGATTGAGCAGCGATTGCTCAACAACGATATTGATTTAGGGCTGGTAGAAGGTCGAACGCACCACAGCGACATTCGCTACACGTCCTTTGTAAAAGACGAACTCGTGCTCATCTGCCGTGCCGATCACCCATTGGCCGACCGCGATGAGATTACGCTGGAAGAACTGCGGGAAGTCCCCATCGTTCTGCGCGAACGGGGGTCCGGTTCGTTGGAAGTAATTGAGCACGCACTTCGGGGTGTTGGTCTACGGTTGACGGATTTAACGGTTGAAATGCAGTTAGGGAGTACCGAAAGTATCAAATCATACCTTGGAAGTTCGCGCTGTATGGCGTTTGTTTCTGTCTTTGCAGTACAGCACGAATTACAGGCAGGAACGTTGAAAATCCTGGACGTACAGAACCTGTCGATCCACCGGGATTTTTACTCGATCCAATTACAAGGCGTTAGCGAAGGGCTGGCCGACACATTCATGCGTTTCGCCCGCCAGCATTATAAGCGCGGGTAATATGTGGCGTGGAGCAGGGTTTCCAACGACCTCCACGCACCGCGCTCCCTGCTCCACGCCACATATTACCCCACCTTATACAACCACACTCGCCAATAGCTTTCAGGTTCGTCAAACACTTTTTCCAGATGGAGTCTGTTTTCAGCAGCGTTATGGATGGGCACGGCCGAAATCACATATTGGCCATTCAGAGCCGTTAGCGCATTGGTATTGATTTGCAGATGACTTACTGACCGGTTCTGCGTTTTCCCGAACAGATAATTCATACCCAACTCTGCCGTGTAGAGATAAGCCCGACAAGCGTAGGCGTCGTAATAAACGCGCATTTGTCGAGTGCCTTTTGCTAGCTCGGCCGCAATGATTTTTCGGAAGGCGTATTTGTAGGGGAGGGGGTAATTGTTCTGGTAACTGTCCAGCGTATAGAACCCATTGAACTGCGCCACGGACGGATGCATCCCCAAACAAATAACCCGGTAATTAGGCTGCGGTCGGCCGATGTAATTGCGGATTTGTGCAAACTGCTTCTCTGCAAAAAACGCCCGAAATGAAGGTTGTTTGGCTTCGCTGATCGAGCCCGTCATCTTCTCAATATTAATTCGCCATTCTTTATTGGCAAAAATCATCAGCACAAGCTGTACAGCCAGAAACAGTCGGTTCAAAGCTGTATTTGGCCGGAACTGGCGCAGTGAGCACGCAAACAGAAAAAACCAGAGCGTTGGAAGCAGGAAATAGAATCGGTCGAATTGAAAAACGCGAAATTTTAACCCCAACGAACTGTCGCCCAACCAGACGACCAGATAATGATAGAGTCCGTGAATTAGGCAGATAACGATTGCCAGAATCGGTAAGCCAATGAGCCACTGCACAGCCCTGAAATCGCGTCGTGTATAAGCTCTCCAGGCACTCAATCCCGCAACAATCAAAATCCAGGCTGTAAAAAAAGCACCCGTGTTGAACATCGGCCAGAGGTATAAATCGATGCTTCGGCGTAGGCTGTCAACGAGTTTCATGGAGCGCAATTGACTATAGTCAAATTCGATGCGCTGCGAAATATAGGTCTGGTTGACGAAGCCATAAATCAATTCCCATTCGCTGGCCAGATATAATAGCGAGAGTAGCAATAACGCATTTATGTAGCCCCAATTGATTTGTCGAAGCCGAAGCATGCTCCAAAGACCGATAATGCCCAGCGCAACGCAGATAAATAGACCTGCCCAAACGAAAAAGGAGTAAAACGGGAACAAGGCAATAATCAGCCAATCGGACCAGTGCGAGCGTTTTTGTAACAGATTGATGAATACAAATAGCAACAACGGTTGCCCGGTTACCGACGCGCCATGAACAATGTAACAGGGTACAAGCGCGAACAGAAATGCCAGTGCCACTCGTGTGAATGCCCACTTGGATTCGGCTAAAACGTGCCTTTTTAGCAACAGATACATCCCGATGAACCCAATACCGTGAACCGCTGCAAAATTGACGACCTGCGCTGCATAGGGAGGAAGTAACCAAAACGAGAGTACTTCAAGGTTCAATCCTGTCCGAAACGCCGATCGTGGAATGCCTGTAAATTGCCCTCCACTCATCATATTTGGAATGATCGTTTTCAGGTCAAAATCGAAGGCGGTTTTGGTGAGTTTGAGCAGGTATAAGTACAGAAAATCACTGTCCAGATTATCGTGAATTGTCAGGTGAGCACCTTCGCCAAGCCAGATATAGGGGAAAACGTAAAGGGCTAATAAGCCAATAGCGACGAGTAGATACGTTTTTTCAGAAGATGAACGAGAAGGCATAGTATTGCGAAAGTACTGAAATTCGCTGAGATGACTGGATGGTCTATAAGCCATTTGGTTTTTTGTACTTTTACAGACAGAAATCGAATCATCATGCAAACACCATCTACGTTACAGTTAGTAGCCGCAATTGTCCTGACCGTAACTTCAGTACAGGCGCAAACCCGTTCTGCAAAAGCCTCGTCTACGGCCAAAGTCGTTGTTACGCCTAAACTTCCTGAATTCACCATGTCTCGGGCTGAAGTAGAGGGGCACATGCGCTTTCTGGCTTCCGATGAGCTGGAAGGCCGTCGGACAGGTGAACAGGGAAATCGGGTTGCTGCCCGTTACATAGCCGAACAGTTTCGGCAATTGGGCCTGAAGCCAGCTGTAACGACTGATGGACAGCACGATTACCTGCAACCCATAACCTTCGAACGAGTTAAGGCGGCTAGCACAGCTACCATGATTGTGGGTAAAGATACCCTGCAGCTTGGCAAAGATATTTTGGTAATGGCGGGTGGACCAACGTCTCTTTCGGGTGAGGTGATGTATATCGGCTATGGCTTGACCGATGGCGAAGACGGCTACAAAGGGCGTGATGTAAAAGGCCGAATTCTGATCGCACAGGGTGGTTCGCCTGAGGCAAAAAGCCCTCGCGAACTTATCGGTGCATCGGCTGCAAAACGAAAACTGGCGACCGAAAAAGGGGCGACTGCCCTGATTGAACTATACAGCGAAGCATCGCCCTGGGGCTTAGTAAGCCAGTATCTCAACCGAGAGCAAATGAGTATTGCCACGGGCGATAACAGTGCCGCCATGCCGATTGCGCATCTATGGATCAATAACGCCAACAATAAGTATAAGCAGCTAAAGGAGGCAGGGCAGCGTGTCTCGCTTCAAACATCAGGACGCCTGCGTACCAGGGCGGTTTCATCTAACGTGGCGGGTATTATCGAAGGCACTGACCCAAAGCTGAAAGATGAATACGTTATACTGTCGGCGCACTTCGATCATGTGGGGATAGGTAAACAGGGTGGTGCTCCTTACCAGCCTGCCGATAGTATTTTTAATGGCGCACGCGATAATGGAATTGGTACTGTAGCCATTCTGGAAGCCGCTAAAGCCCTGAGCTTGCAACGCCCCAGCCGATCGATTCTCGTGTTAGCGCTAACTGGCGAAGAAGTTGGTTTACAGGGGAGTAAGTATTATGCCGAACATCCCTTAATACCTTTGAAGCAAACGGTTTTTGATCTGAATACTGACGGCGCTGGTTATAGCGATACAACAGTTATATCGGTTATTGGGCTTGAACGTACCGGTGCAAAAGCCGAAATCGAAGCGGGAGCTAAAGCGTTTGGCTTGGGCGTTTTTGCTGAACCTGCCCCAGAACAAGGCTTATTCGACCGGTCGGATAATGCGAATTTTGCCGCAAAAGGTGTTCCGGCACCAGACTTTGCACCGGGTTTCAAATCGTTTGATGCCGAGATTGCCAAATATTATCATCAAGCTGCCGACAATCCCGAATCATTGGATTTTGGTTATCTCCTCCGATTCTGTCAGGCTTATGCCCATTCTGCCCGTCTGATTGCCAATCGCCCAACCCGTCCACAATGGTCGGCAGGAGATAAATACGAAGCGGCAGCCAAAGCGTTGTACGGATATTAGTAGAGTTTGCGTTGAAATGCTTTTTACTACGAATACGCTTGCCGATTAACCCGGATACAAACCGTCCGACAAAAGAGAAAACTAAACATCGAAAGTCAACGTTTATTGACTATTAACGATACGCCGATATGTTGCTTAAATATTTGTTTATCATCACCCTAATTATTCTGTTTGTGCCGCCGGTACGCCGATTTGTATTTTACCTGTTGGTAGGCCGACAATTAGTGAAACAGCAGAGGGCGCAGGGTGGTAGCCGAAGTGGTAACCGGGAAGGTGAAGTACGCGTAGAGAACCGCTCCGCAAAAGATACAGGCACCCGCTTTAAAGGGGGTGAATACGTTGATTATGAGGAAGTGAAATAGCGATGTTAGCATAAACTAAATATGTCCGCCAAACCTCGGTTCGGCGGACATATTTAGTTTACAGGCGTCTCTTCTTCTTTCTTATACTTGACCGCTACACCGGTCATCAGATAGCCATTATCGGTTGTCGAGGTGTAGTAGGTATATTTAACGGCTACCAGCGCATCAGCACCGAGCTTTTTGGCCTGCATGGTCAGGCGGGCCAGCATCAGGTCTTTTTGCTGCATATCGTTTCCCCGGCCAACCATACGCTGATTTTTTGATTGACGGTCGGTTAGCGGCACTTCGCCTTTTACTTCCAAATCTTGCATAGGTGCAAACGGACGGTCGGGCCGCTGATTGTCGTAAAAAACATCAACCGGATAGTGGGTCTTGTGATTTAAATAAGCGATAGGTTGAAAACAGCTTGTTAGGGCCAATAACAACACCAGAAACACGTATAATCTATTCATAGTGGTTCATTTTATAGTCATTAAATCAGTCCGGCTAAAACCTCTGCGACTACTCTCGGATAATGTTCATGCTCCAATACCTGTACTTTTTTAGCAACATCATCGGGGGTATCGGTCGGTACAACCGGACAATGAGCCTGGAAAATAATCTGACCTTCGTCGTAATGCTCGTTTACGTAGTGAATCGTAATGCCAGACTCAGTTTCGCCAGCGGCCACTACGGCTTCATGAACGAAGTGCCCATACATGCCCTTCCCACCAAATTTAGGCAATAAAGCTGGGTGAATGTTAACAATTTTATTCGGGAATGCCCGGACTAAATCGGCTGGCATCAGCCACATGAAACCGGCTAATACAATTAAGTCAACGTTCTGGTTAAGAAGAAGTTGTGTAATGCGATTTGTGTCGTAAAAAGTTTTTCGATCGAAGAGCAAAACCGGAATATGCAGTCGGCGGGCGCGGTCGATTACACCGGCTTTCGGATTGTTTGACACAATCAGCGAAATCTCTACTTCGGCGTTACCCGCAAAATAATCAGCAATTTTTTCGGCATTCGAGCCGGAACCGGAAGCAAACAGGACGATGCGTTTCAAGAGGATTTGATCATTAATGTGATGTCGGATTCTTAAACCCGACATTTCGCGTCAGCCAGTATGTCGGGTTTGAGAATCCGACATCACAGAACAGAGCCAAAATTACAACTTTTGCCTATTTTTGTGGATACTCGCTCGAATCTGATGCTGGCAACGAATCAACTCACGTTTGAATACGGTCCTGCGAAACAGTTTACGTTTCCAGGTGTCCAATGTGCTAATCGCGAAGCCCTTCTGATTCTGGGAAGGTCTGGCACTGGCAAAACCACATTTCTGCATTTACTGGCTTTACTGCTAAAGCCGAAAAGCGGCTCGGTCGTGATTGACAAAACCGATCTGACAAAACTCAGTGTGGCCGAAACGGCTGCATTCCGGGCTAAACACGTCGGAATTGTTTATCAAAAGCCCCATTTTGTCAGCGCTTTGTCTGTTATGGACAATCTGCTAATGGCGAATTATCTGGCGAACAAACCACAGGATAAAAGCCGTGCCAGAGAGCTGGCCAATCAATTAGGTTTCGGTGATCACCTCAATAAGAAAACCAACCAACTTAGTCAGGGCGAGCAGCAACGGGTAAGTATTGCGCGAGCCGTTATGAATCAGCCCGATGTTATTCTGGCCGATGAGCCAACATCTAGTCTCGACGATGAGAATACAGACCGTGTTGTGCAACTCTTGCGCGAACAGTCGGAGCAAATTGGGGCCAGCCTGATTGTTGTTACGCACGATCAACGTTTAAAAGATGCCTTTCAAAATAGAGTTATCCTGTAAGGGCATTCCGTCCGGTTCATCTATGCGCAAATTTCTGGTTCTGCTTTTCTTGATTCCCATTCTTTCTGTTGCTCAAAATCGGAAGAAGAAAGACTATCTCGTTTCACTCAATACTACATTTGGCACCATGCGGCTGGTGCTATACGACCAAACGCCCCAGCATAAAGAAAACTTCATAAAGCTCGTTAATCAGAAGTTTTATGATAGCCTGTTATTCCATCGAATTATTCCTCTGTTTATGATTCAGGGGGGCGATCCAAAATCGAAGCAAGCCCAGCCCGATCAGCCACTCGGAAATGGTGATGTGGGCTACAAAATTCCGGCAGAATTTGTCCCGTCGCTCTTTCATAAAAAAGGCGCTTTGGCGGCTGCCCGCGACGGTAATCCTGAAAAAGCATCGAGCGGTTGCCAGTTTTATATCGTGCAGGGACGTGTTTGGGATGACGCTAGTCTGCAAACTCAGCTGGATCGCATTCAAACCATGAAAGGGCGTTTGCCAACTGATGAACAAAAACAGGTTTATAAAACGCTTGGTGGCGCTCCGCATTTAGATGGCAACTACAGCGTTTTTGGCGAAGTAATTGATGGCTTAGCCATTGTTGATAGCATTGCCAAACAGCCTCGCAACGAAATGAATCGCCCGGATAAAGATATTCGCATGACGATGACCGGCGAGTGGATTAAGAAAAAGAAAATTACAAAGCAGTATAATTATCAGTATGTAGTAGTTAGGAGCGAGAAGTGAGGAATTACTGCCGCGAAAAATCTATTCGTGTTCGTACTTCTCGCTCCTCACTCCTCGCTCCTCACTTCTATTTATGAAAAAAATACTTATTACTGGTGCCAATGGCTTATTAGGCCAGAAATTAGTTGGATTGCTTACGAAGCAGCCTAACGTTGAGTTAGTAGCCACGGCGCGGGGCGATAACCGCTTACCGTTTTCGGAAGGATATACCTACCGGTCAATGGACATTACAGACCGGCAGCAGGTGCTGGATGTAATCACGGAAGTTCAGCCGGACGTAGTTATCCACGGGGCAGCTATGACCGATGTGGATAAGTGTGAAATTCAGAAAGATGCCTGCTGGGCGCAGAACGTTTCGGCAGTTGAATACATCATTGAGGCCTGCCGCACTGTAGGCGCTTTTCTGGTCCATGTTTCAACCGATTTTATATTCGATGGGGCTGCGGGTCCCTATGATGAAACGGCTGAAGCTAATCCAATCAGTTTTTATGGCTGGAGTAAGCAGGCGGGTGAATCGGCGGTCAAGCACTCTGATATACGGTGGGCTATTGCCCGAACTGTGCTTGTGTATGGCATTGCCCATGATATGAGCCGAAGTAACATTATTTTGTGGGTGAAAAAGTCGCTGGAAGATGGTAAAACGATCAAAGTCGTAACCGATCAGTGGCGTAGCCCAACCCTGGCCGAAGACCTTGCTATGGGCTGCTACCTCATTGCCGATCAGGAGGCCGAAGGTATTTTCAATATATCGGGCAAAGAGGTTCTGACCCCTTATGAAATGGCGATTCGAACCGCTGATTATTTCAATCTTGATAAATCGTTGATTACGCAGGCTGATGCCTCCACGTTTACGCAGGTGGCTCGTCGGCCTCCTCGTACAGGATTTATTTTAGACAAATCCCGGACGGTGCTTGGTTATGACCCACACACCTTCGAGGAAGGAATTGCCGTATTAGCGAGTCAGCTCAATAAATAGCTATCTGGGGGTTCTTCGGATTCTGTTGATTCTTTGGGTTCTATTGATGCTTTTGAGCAACAGAATCTAGGCAGAATCAACAGAATCGAGAGAATCCATTTATAAATATGAGTCAGGTTAAAATTTATGGCGTTCGTGAGCATCTCCTGCCCATTCGGAATCAACTTTCGGAGGTGATTCATACCAGTGTGGTCGATGCGCTCCAGTTTCCGGTCGATAAACGAGCACACCGATTTTTTTACCTCGATAACGATGATTTTTTTCGGCCAGCCACCGCTTCCGAACGTTACATCATTTTGGAATTTATGATGATGGAAGGGCGCACCGTAGAAACTAAAAAGAAGTTGATTCATCTACTCTACGAGCGCATTGGAGAACAACTTGGGCTGGCGGTTACAGATATTGAAATCTGTATTCTGGAAAGTCCGGCGCATAATTGGGGTTTTCGGGGTATGACGGGCGACGAAATTAAGCTTAGCTATACCGTTAATGTATAATCTCGTGACGCTTCACCTGAAAGCCAAGCCCGGAAGTAAGGTTGATCAGCTCTTTTACGATGCTGCCGGGCAACTCAATGCCAAAATCAAGGCTCCTGCACAGGATGGGAAAGCCAACGCCTATCTAGTAGAATTCCTCGCCAAGCAACTGGATATTGCCAAATCGAACGTAACGATTGTTGCTGGTTTTACCAATCCGCATAAACGGATTGAGATTGCGATATCGCCGGAAGCCTACGAGCGTTTTCTAGCCACACTAGCCTAATTGAACTACTGTCAGCACAGTCCCGTTGACGTGTATAGCTCCCGTTAGTGTCACGTAACCACAGCCATCACGGTAGTAGACCCATTGGCTGTCCTAAATCTGCACGTGCTGCTTACAATACATCAACAGGCTTAATGCGTGACGATTTACGGTAGAATAACCTGCTTCCGGTTATTCCCGTGAGCAGAACTGTAACGGCTGTAACTCGAAACAGTGCGGGAATTGGCGCTCCGGCTACTACAACATTCACGGCTTCGATGCCAGGGGCAGATTGTCGACCTGTTTGTGTGCTGATCACCATAACGCAGGTCTGGCGAAGAAAGCCTTAAGGCACCCGCAAAACACAAATCTTTTATGCAAAAGCTGGTTAGGTGAGATTATCATAATCTCACCTAACCAGCTTTTGCTAACTCAGCGGATGAATCGTCAGAGCTGAATCTATTCTTTATATTTCGAGCGTATGATTAATCGAAACCCCTATACGCCAACCGGCTCTTCAACCTTCTTCACACTCTCCCGACGGGGAATATAATGGCGGAAGAAACTGCTGATTTTCATCTGGAGTACACCAAAGACCGCTTCCTTGAAAATTTTGGACGACATTTTGGAGACCCCTCGTGTACGATCAGTGAAAATAATGGGGACTTCCTTAATGCGAAACCCGTATTTCCAGCACGTGAATTTCATCTCGATCTGGAAGGCATACCCCACGAATTTGATTGGATTATGCAGAATCACCTCCAGTACTTCAGCTCGGTAGCACACGAAACCAGCCGTTGGGTCCATGATCGACATGCCTGTGATAAACCGAACGTAGACACCGGCGAAATACGACATCAACACCCGCCCCATTGGCCAGTTTACTACATTAACTCCCCGAATATACCGAGAACCTACGGCCACATCGGCCCGCTCAGGGCCTTCGTCGGCACAAGCGTGATAAAGCTTGATCAGGTCTTCGGGATTGTGCGAGAAATCGGCATCCATCTCAAACAGATATTGATAGCCTCTCGACAATGCCCACTTAAACCCATCAATGTAAGCGGTGCCTAGCCCTAATTTGCCTCGGCGTTCGAGCAGGTGCAGCTTAGGGAGCGAACCCCGCACCGAAGAACCGGTAGGCGGAAATTCTTCCTGTAAATCACGGACGCGTTGGGCGGTCCCGTCAGGCGAGCCGTCGTCCACAATGAGTATATCGAATGACGTCGAAAGGCTGAACACCTTCCGAATGATCGCTTCGATATTCTCGATTTCATTATAGGTTGGGATAACGACTAATCGCTCTTTCACGGTACAAGTAGGTTTGTAAGTAGGAATTATCTCTACAACACCAAAACAAGTGGTTTTTGTACAAGATAATCATTAAAAATTGTTAATGCCCTTACTATTAGTTAATTGTTGGGCTAATTTCTGCGCTTTTTGCATCCAGTAAGACAAAGATACGTTACCATATCAGTTGGTAACCACATTGTCAAATAGATAAGTTCTACGAACCATATTCTATCAATACGCTATTCCGTAACTATATGTGGCTGGGTCTGCTTTATCAACCTTTTGCCTGTTGTTGCCCCTTTTTGACGTCAATCTTTTTTTGTAGATTGTCGGTAACCCGCTTATAGATAACTTCCATATCTCTAGGGTGCGACGAATAGAAAATATAGCTCTTTCGATAAGCAGCCGTGTCCACTCCGAATTTCTTGAAGATATTCGTTTCCAGGTGTTTATAAGCAATGTTTGAGGAGTCAATGGAGGCTAAACCCAGGCGACTCACACGCGATTCGGCCATGTGGACTTCGGTCAGGATATCGGCCATTTTATCCATGTCAATCAGCCTATCCGGCTTTTCATCTTCCGGGGCTGTACAGGCCATAATCAGCCAGCCACTTAGGAACAGAATCCACAGATGAGTGCAAAATCGGTTTAGATGCATACGTTTAAATCGATAGCTTTGTAAGCTAATCCCTACGGGCAAAGTTCGGGATTGGTTGTTAAAATAGTATAACGCCGGTTTCGTATGGACGAGTTCTTGGCCAGGCTTCGTAATTTCGATATCCGCATCCGCAAGGCAGTTAACTCGCAGATGCGCGGAAGTTTTCGCTCTATTTTCAAGGGTACTGGTTTGGAGTTTAGTGATTTACGAACATACCAGTATGGCGATGATGTGCGGGCTATCGACTGGAACGTTTCGTCGAAAGGACACGGTACGTTTGTAAAAGTGTTTCGGGAGGAGAAAGACCAGACAGTGTTTTTTGTGGTAGATGTGAGTGCGTCGCAGCAGGTTGGGCCACGCCACCGCGACAAACTGATGGCTACCAAAGAAGTATGTGGCGTGTTGGCCATGTCGGCAATTCGCGAAGCCAGTCATGTGGGTCTGTACTGCTTTTCGGAAAAGAAAGAGCGTTACATAAAGCCAGGTAATGGACTCAAAACGGGCTATCAGTTGATTATGAGTCTGTTTAAGTTGCAGCCGGAGTCGAGCCGGACGAGTATTGCCGATGCGCTTTTATTTACCCTCAATGCGCTTAAGCGACGGAGTGTGGTGATTCTGCTTTCCGATTTTATTGACCTTAATTACGAGCATAACCTGAAAGCATTGGCCAAAAAGCACGATTTGGTCGTTATTCATTTATACGATCAGCGGGAGGTGAATCTGCCCCGATTGGGCATTATTCCGGTACACGATACCGAATCGGGCCGAACGGTGTGGGTCAATACATCGTCAATGTCGTTTCGGAACGGCCTGCATGAGACATTTCGCCAGAATCAGATTCGCTTGGAACGACTTTGCAAACAGTACAATGCCAATTACCTCGCGCTCGATTCGCAGGAGGACTTTGTGCCAAAACTTGTCGAATTATTTAGAGTGAGGAAATAACATAGTTGTGACATACGCCATTCGACTTATTCTTTTCCTGCTACTAGTACCCCTGTCAATTCGGGCGAACGAACCGGCGCGCCCTGCCCCACCTCTATCACTGATTCAGAAGATACCGGCACGTAAATCGCCATTATCGGGCTATTTTCTGACCGATAGCATTGAAATAGGGCGTCCATTCCAATATGCAGTAACCTATCGGCACGCTCCGATAGTCGATGTATTATTTCCAGATACAGCCAAACACTTTGCGCCTTATCGGGTGCAGAAAGTGACTGTTTTTGCTACAGAGACCAATGGAATTGGCTTTGATGCGGTCAGCCGTGATAGCGCGGTATACACCCTGGTTTCGTTCGAAACGGACTCTATTCAGTTATTGCGTGTGCCCATTCGAGTTATCAATGAGACCGATTGTACGGCGCAATGGACGCTAATTGATACCGTCTTTTTACGGTCGAAGCTGCCTCTGGCAAAAGTAGATTCGTTGCGACTAAATAGACCAAAACTCACTACCGATACAAATCTGGTTACGCTTCAGCAGCAGTTTAATTATTGGGCGTTGGCCCTGGGAGTCATCTCGATAGCTCTGACGACATTACTATTATACGGACTGTTCGGGCAAGCGATCAAGCGGCAGTGGCGACTTTATCAGCTGAAACGTAGGCATCTGGTGTTTCTGAATGATTATAATCGGCTTACCCGGACGATTAATTCCTATACAGCTGCCGAGATTGCGAATCAGGCTGTTGTTATGTGGAAGTCGTATCTAGAGCGTCTTGATAAACAGCCGTATACATCCTTAACTACGCCCGAGTTAGCGGTGCGAATAAATGACGAACGGGTTGCTAATGCACTGCGTGAAGCTGATCGAATGATTTATGGAGGAACCTATTCGCCCGAATCCCTGCCTGCCTTACGGCTATTGGGCGAGGTGGCAACCAATGCGTACCATCGGAGTCGGGCCAGTGTGCAGACGACTGCAGATACGGACTCCGAACCCACAAGTCAATCGACCGAAACGCCAACTATCTCCTGAATCACATGGAACCCTGGTATTCACTTCACTGGCTAAGTCCAGCGCAATGGCAGCAATTTCATGTAGTCTATCCATTAGCTTTATCGTTGATTCCGGCCATTCCGGTCCTGTTTCTCATTCGGTATTATTTGAACCGGAATTCACAGCAACGACTAAATATATCGACGGGTCAGCTTTATGCCAGAACGCCTACCGGACGCGTTCAGGCGCGTGGTTCGTGGCTTAGTTTATTACGGTACCTATTGCCGCTAAGTGTATTTATAGGCAGCAGTTTTCTGTTGATTGCGTTATCTCGCCCGCAAATTGTGCGAACACAGCGCGAGGAACTATCGGAAGGTATTGATATTATGCTGGCGATTGATGTTTCGGAGTCGATGGACGAAACGGATATGTCTCCCAATCGCCTGGCAGCCGCGCGTCGGGTTGCCCAGCTATTTGTGAATGGTCGAAAAAATGACCGAATCGGACTAGTGGTCTTTGCCGGAGAAGCTTTCTCACTTTGCCCACTGACAACAGACTATGGATTATTGACGCAATACTTGAATGATCTGAATAGCCATATGATTCGGACGTCGGGTACAGCTATTGGCGATGCACTGGCTCGCTGTATCAATCGAATGCGTGAACACGCCCCATTGTTAACAGATACGACGCAGACAGGAAATAAGCGGAGCAAGCTTATTATTTTGCTGAGCGATGGTGATAATACTGCGGGGAATCTCGACCCAGTTACAGCCGCGAAACTGGCCAAAGCGTTTGATATTAAACTCTATACCATTGCTGTCGGGCGCCTGGTTACGTCGGCCTCGCAAGCCACGACCGTTGATGAAGGTATCCTGAAAACAATTGCAACGATTGGCAATGGAAGTTTTTTCCGGGCAACTGATGTCCGCCGACTGCAGTCGGTATTTGCGCAGATTAACCAGTTGGAAAAATCACCAATTCGCGTCCGAGTTTATGAAGATGTGCAGGATTTTTACCGCATTTATCTGTACTGGGGAATCGCGTTTCTCTTATTGGCACTGCTGTGGAAAAACACAATTTTTGGCAATGTGCTGGAAGATTGATTATTGTTTCAAGTTCAATGTTTCATGTTCTAGGGCTTTGGCAAACTAGATTCTAGGGGATTTTATAGATTCTCGGGGCCGCCCCGCGGTTGGTCCTATTGTGCTGATAATCAAAGATGATAGAATCCAAAGAATCGATAGAAACTAAATTGGCCGAGTACTAGGTTAGTAGCCTCAATAAACTTGGAGCATGAAACATTGAACTTGAAACTTGGAACATTGAACATGAAACCATGCTGAAATCATATTACAATGCCGAGGCTGTTGAAGCGGGCTTAGATGAAGTTGGTCGGGGTTGTCTGGCTGGACCCGTAGTAGCGGCTGCGGTTATCCTACCCAAAGATTATACGCACCCGATTCTGAACGATTCGAAACAGTTATCGCACCTGCAGCGGGAAACACTGAAAAAAGACATTGAGCGCGATGCGCTGGCCTGGGCTGTTGCCGAAGTATCGCATACCGATATCGACCAGATCAATATTCTAAAAGCCAGTTTTCTGGCCATGCACCGAGCTGTCGATGCATTGATGATCAAGCCGGAACATCTGCTAGTCGATGGCAATCGGTTTGTGCCTTATCCGATGATTCCGCACACCTGCATTATTAAAGGCGATGCGCACTATTTGTCCATTGCAGCCGCATCCGTACTGGCTAAAACGTATCGTGATGACCTCATGGCTCAACTAGGACTAGAGTTTCCTGCCTATGGCTGGGCGAAGAATGTAGGCTATCCAACACCTGTCCATCGAGAAGCTATCCGGCAGTTCGGGCCAACGAAGTACCACCGGATGAGCTTTCGATTACTATAGACCGTTTATTGGCTACTTCAGCCAGAAATTATCTTCCTGCGCTACATCGGCCGAGTACACTTTGGCTTTTATAATCTGGCCGTTCTCTACGGTATATACGTCGATATTATCCACATCGAGGACACCGCCGTTGGGCTGCACGGCTTTCCAGTGAACCAGACAGGCGACACTGTTGCCGTTGGCTGTTAACACCTTTATGTCGGTTAAGGCCAAACTATTATCGGTTGCCTGAAACATGCCACCTACCATTTGAAAGACTTCGGTGCCCGATTTTTTGGTGCCCGAAAAACGGTTGTTCCCCGGCTGGTTCCATTCAATGGCTGGGTGGATAAGGGCAGCTAATTTGGCCTGATCGCCCTGTTGAATAGCGGTTAAAAACGTACGAACAACTTGCATTGATTGTGTTTCCATAGTGGTTATTTTGGGTTGTTTATGTGATGATTGATTGAATGAGTCAGGCTGTTGATGATTGGGCCTGGGAGCATTTTCTGAATTGCCCAGGCTAAGCAGGAGAGCAATGATGATTGGTTTCATGGCGTTTTTTTTGACAAAAGTACCGGACGTATCGCGGCTGAGTTTTACCCCAAACCGCCACACAATTACCATTTGGCGCCAGTAGAAAATAGGGAGATATATTGGTCAAACAATCAGCTTATAGCCAATACCCCGAATGTTGATAATCTGAATCTGTGGATCGTCACGTAAATGCCGTCGGAGCTTGGTGATGAATACATCCAGACTACGCCCGTTGAAAAACGAATCGTCACCCCAAAGCTCCATCAATACAGCGCTGCGCTCGAGGACCTGATTGCGTTGTTCATAAAGACGCCGAAGTAGTTCGGCTTCCCGGTGCGACAGAAGCGTAACCTGACTACCTAACAGGAGTTTTTGTTTCGAAGGGTCGAATTGATAACGACCAATGGTTAACAGCGGAGTTGCCGTTGGCTGCGGGGAGGGCTTTCTGCGTAGTAACGCGTTGATCCGAACGATTAGCTCATCCAGACTAAAGGGTTTTTTGAGGTAATCGTTACCACCTAGCTCAAAGCCACGGACAACATCGGCGGTTTGGGAGCGAGCTGTCAGAAACATGATTGGCACATCGGGATTATCCTGGCGGATGTGTTCGGCTAGTGTGAATCCATCCATCTGTGGCATCATAACATCGGCCACAACAATATCGGGTTGATGCTGCCGGAAGAGCGCTAAACCCTCCATTCCTTCGCTGGCATACAGTACAGTAAACCCGCGCACTTCGAGGCTATCACGAACAATCATGCCCAAAGCAGTTTCATCTTCAATCAGCAAAACAGTCGGCATACGTTAAAATTCTAGTATAAATTCACTCCCTTTGCCCAGCTCACTCTGCACTCGGATTCGTCCACCATGTCGTTCGACCACCTGCTGTACGTAGGCTAACCCTAAACCGAATCCTTTTACGGGATGTAGATTGCCCGTAGGAACCCGGAAAAAACGGTCGAAAATTGCGGATTGATACGCTTTCGGAATACCAATACCATTATCGGCTACAACTAGTTTCCAGCCATCGTTAGGTCGTTGCTGAAATGTTAGCCTAATGTCAGCCTGATCACGAGAATAATTTATTGCATTGTCGATCAGATTGTTCAGGGCATTGCTAAAATGGATACGATCAACGGAAATAGTAGCTTCGGATGGTATATGGGTCACCACATGCAGCGGTTTAGACGCCCGAAGCCGATGATTGGTAATCAGGTCATTGGTCAGATCGGCCAGTTTTATGGATTCGGGGTGTAAGACCAGATCACGTTTTTCTTCGACGGCCAGATTCAGTACTTTCTCGACCAGATCTGATAGCCGTTGCAGGTTATTTTGGGAGATAGTTAAGTACGTCTGGGTTTTCTGCGGATCGTTCAAGACGCCGAAATTCTGGAGTGCTTCGACGGCTGCGGATACTGTTGCAATGGGCGTTTTCAGCTCATGGGTCATGTTGTTGATGAAGTCATTTTTAACTTCTGATAGCTTCTTCTGACGTAGAATAGTAGCCAGCATAAACAGAAAACAGCTGGTTGTCAGGATCAATAAAATCACAGAACTCCCCAAGAGCCAGCCCATTCGTTGAAGCAGGTAAAATGTTGGTGTACTGAATGTTGCCTGTACAAATAGGTTTTGTAAGGGATTCAACGGCTCGGGTGTTGTTTGTAGAACATTGGTGTTTTTGACAGCCTGAGGATTGATGTCCCGTCGAAAAATAAAAATGTTATCCTTGCCTTGCTGATGAGTTTGCTGAGAACGGATTCTTAACGTGTCGAGCTGAAACTCGGTGTCAATGGCTCGGCGATGAAGTTCGTCTTTATAGATAACCGTCAGATGGCCCAGGTTCGTAATAGTACCTGCGGCCCAGTCGAGTAAGACTAACTTGGAAATGCGCCGGGCGAGTGTATCGGCAGGGTCTTGAAGCTTTACAGGATCAATTCGATTATAGGTAACCACAAGCCGCTCGGGCGATTTGTCTGCGTGCAAACTATCACTATGTCTTTGAACAAAAACTCGGGTCTCTCCTGCGCGAGATGCTGCCTGAGGGTTATCGAAGCGACGCACAATGATTCGGGTTTCCGAGCCTGCCTTCGTAGGGGTTCTTTTCGGTTTCCCCGGTGGTTGCTTACGCATCAGTTGTTTCGTATCAATCACCTGCTGGCGCTCCAGTGCCTGTACTAAGGCATCCTGAACGGTACGGACAAACTGCTGCCGATTGAGCTGGTAGGTTGTCCAGAGCCAATATCCCTGAAAGGCATTGATGCCCACAATGCAGGCTGTCATTAGCCAGAAAATCGAACGTATGCGTCGGGTCATATACAAATCTACGTCGTGCAAATGGCCTTTGTATCACTGTTAACACTGGTTAACATTATATAGCAGTGCTTTACAAACGATCACCTGACCTTTGATTCGTCAAATCAAATCAGACGATTGTGTATGAAAACGCATGTTATTTTAACCATTATCCTCGCTTTGTTACTGGCCGCCACACGACCCACGTTGGCGCAAACAACTGGTCTGATCAGTTATGAAGCAGCTCGAAAAGTAGACCTGTCGGCGATACGTATTGTGATCAATGGTGAACAGGTCAAACCCGGCGACCCTAATTTTCCGACCGATATTCCTGATACACGGACCTTTGGGCAGAAGGTGACGTTTACCGATAAATACGCTAAAGAAACACGGGACGAGCAAGGTATTACTATTCGGGCAGTAGGTCCGGGTGGTCCAGGTGGCGGGCCTCCGCGAAATACGAATTTTGGTCGTCCATTCGAAGAGAAGATTTTCGTCGATCTGGCTAATCAAAAAACGGTTACCATAATGACAGTGGGGAAAGACAAAGACGCTAAAACGTATCGAGCCGATGCCCCTATTCAACGCGTTTCGGGCTGGCAATTGACCGATCAGACCAAGAAGATTGCGGGCTACACTTGCCGAAAAGCTATCGTACCGTTCAAAAACGAAACGTATACGGTCTGGTTTACGACCGAATTACCCATTACCTATTCACCCATTCGTGAGCTAACTCCTGAAACGGGCGTAGCGTTACTGATCGAAAGTAGCCGCGAACAATTTAAAGCCACCAAAGTGAATTTATCGGCTATCGATGCAAAAGACGTGCAACCACCTACAGAGGCTCAATCCGTCACGACTGAGCAACTAGCCGACCTCCGCCAAAAGGCCACCGCTGATTTTCAGCAACAGATAATGATGGGTGAACGAAACTGATCCACTTTTTTCTGACAGGATTTACAGGATAAATAGGATTTTTCTGAATAGGACCAATCCTGTTTATCCTGTAAATCCTGTCAGAAAAAATTCTATATACTGAATACAAGATGAAATCCTTCTCTCTTTTTGTCCTCCTGCTACTGGCTGGAAGCGGGCTTACGTTTGCCCAAAAAGTATCTGGGAGAGCTGAAGTCATAGGCGTTGCAGTCGATTCGGTTAGTGGGAAACCCCTACGAATGGCCACCGTTTCATTGATGACGGATCGAGATTCCAGTTATGTAGATGCCACCATTACAAACGGCGATGGCCAATTCCGACTCCGCAATGTCGGCCCAGGTCGTTACCGTATTCTGGTGACGTTTCTAGGGTACCGAAACGCGTCATCGTACATAACTGTCGGTCGCGAAACGCCGATCCATGCGGGGACCATACGAATGACTGAGCAGGCTAGCACACTTAATGAAGTGACAGTCAGGCAAGAACGCAGCCCCGTTGCCGTTAAGGGCGATACCGTAGAGTTTAATGCGGGTTCCTTTAAAACGCAACCCAATGCGCAGGTGGAAGAGCTTCTGCGAAAACTGCCCGGTGTTGAGGTAGCACGTGATGGCACGATAAAAGCGCAGGGGCAAACCGTAAATCGAGTGCTGGTCGACGGCAAACCTTTTTTCGGAAATGACCCCAAAATGGCTACTCGAAACCTTCCTGCCGATATTGTCGATAAGGTTCAACTCTACGATCAGTCATCGGATCAGTCTCAGTTTTCGGGTATCGACGATGGTAATCGCGAACGCACCATTAACCTCACCATTAAGCGAAACAAGCAGAAAGGCTATTTCGGACAGAATTCCATTGGTACAGGGACTGATGAGCGCTATCAGGGAAGATTAAACCTGAATCGTTTTAATAACCGTGGCGACGGACCGGGCCGACAGTTATCGCTGATTGGGCAGGCCAATAACCTGAACCAGCAGAACTTTACGCTCGGTGGCGGCACGGGTGGTCCCATAACAGTTGGTGGGCCAGGTAGCACTGACCTTTCGGCCAATCAATCACCAACGAATATTATTGAAATCAAGGCCGCAGGGCTCAATTTTCGGGATAAAGTAGGTAAGCGGGCAGAACTGTCGTCGAGTTATTTTCTGAATCAGGCCATCACCACAACCGATCAGCAAAGTCGGCGGGAAAATGTGCTACCCGACCGATCATTCCTGACCGATCAGCATACCTATTCGCAAAATCGCCAGACAACGCATCGCTTCAATGGTCGGCTGGATTGGCAACTTGATTCGCTAACCAGCTTACGTATAAGCCCGAACGTTTCGTGGCAAACTACTGGTTACGATAGCCGGATTACAGGTCGGTCGTATTTGCCGACGGGGCAGGCGCTCAACGATGGCGACACTCGTTATGGTTCAACCGGCGACGGTCTTAATGGCTATAATAACCTGTTACTCATGCGGAAATTTCGTAAAGAAGGACGAACCTTATCGGTAAACTTGAACACTGTGCTGACAAATGGGCTGACGAATGCCCTCAATCAGTCGATTAATCAATTCTATGATTCGACAGGGACGACTCCGCTGACTACAATCCGACTGAACCAGCGTAATCGCCAGAATAGCTACTCGCTCCAGAATACGCTGACCCTATCGCTGACAGAGCCCCTGTCGCTCACGCAAAAATTAGAACTTCGGTACGCCTACGCAGTCAATCGAAACCGAGCCGAGCGCGATGTGATTGATGCGAGTGAAGCAACGGAACAATATGACCAGCCCAATGCTGCTTTAAGCAATCACTTCAGTAGCCTTTTTGCAACACACCGCATCGGCACCACCTTACAGACGCGCCGACTTCGGTATACGTATGCACTGGGTTTCGATCTGCAACAGGCCAATTTAGAGGTTGACAATCGCTCTGTTGACACAAGTAGGAGTCGTCAGTATCTGAATCTGCTTCCTAATGCGCTGTTTAGCTACACGTTTTCGAGAAACCGAAGCCTTCGGTTGCAATATCGGACGAGGATAACTCCGCCTTCGGTGACACAATTACAACCTATTGTCGACAATGCCAATCCGTTGACTATCCGCCTAGGCAACCCCGACCTTCGACCGGAGTATTATAATAACCTTACGTTGACCTACAATGGATCGAGTGGGACCGGAGGAAAAAGCCTGTTTTTATTTGCCAGCCTGAATCAGAGTGCTAATCGCATCAGTACAACCACAACGATCAATAGCGCTGGCGCCCAAACAACTCAGCCCATTAATGCGGGTGGGTATGTGGCAGCAAACGGATCACTGTCGATTGGCCGTACGCTTCAGCCAACGAAACTGGGGCTTACATTGACAACGAATGCTAGCTTCAGTCGGGCAATTAGTTTAATCAATGACCAGACCAACGAGGCTAAAAATGTATTTTTGGGCCAGGGTGTGCGGTTGCAATCGGCCTATAACGGCAAACTGGATTATGGTCTCAGTGGTACCATTAGTTATCAGACGGCCACCTACTCGCTCCTGTCAAAGCAGAATTCAGCCTTCTGGTCGCAGTACGCAACGGCCGATGTTCACTGGCAACTCCCGTTCAATTTCGTCCTTACCAGCGATTTGACTTATACGGCCACAACGGGTCGGACAACTGGCTACAACCAGCAATTTATGCTCTGGAACGCAGCCCTTGCCTGGCAGTTTCTGAAAGCAAAACAGGGAGAGTTTCGTGTTCAGGCGTTCGATTTGCTGAACCAGAACCGAAGTGTCATTCGAAACACGGGCGATTCGTACGTAGAAGACGTCCAAAGCCGAGTTCTGACGCGCTATTTTATGGTTAGCTTTGTCTATAACCTCCGAAAATTTGGGGTGTAAGATTAGGCCTTATCCGCCAATCTATTACCATTTTACGCCAGCGGAAAAACAGCAGGTTCTATTTCTGTAGCTTTGCATTATGCAGGATTATCAGAAACGGTTGGCGCTTAATTTATTGGCTTATGCTGTCCAGAAGAATGTCGATCTGGCCGAGTTGTGTAATCGCTCAGGGCTTGATCTGACGGAACTTAGGAGTGAATCTAGCCCTGGTCCAACCACGCAACAAATCAATGCGCTTTGGCTGACTGCCACGAAATTGAGTAATGATTCCTTGTTTGGTCTTCATTTTGGTGAGTCGTTGCAGGTGTCGGCGCTGGGTGTTGTGGGCGAACTCATCCGGCATAGTCGTACGATTGGCGAAGCACTGACCCATGCTGCGGCTTTTTCCCATCTAATCACCGATCTATTGACAATGGAGGTAACCCGCAACGAGAAATCCTTCATCATTCGATTCATTCCTTCGGCGGTGGCGCGAAGAGAATCTCCGCTGATGTTTCGTCAGGTGATGGATTTCTTCCTGGCGTTTACCCTGCATGAAGTGGATGGGCTTATTCTGAAAAAAATACAGCCGCTTACAGTCAAGCTTCCCGTTGAGCTGGTCGAACTGGCTGAATATGAACGGGTATTGCGGTGCCACTCTATTCAAAACGTTTCGACGTATGAGATGGAACTCGATAGCCAGTTTTGGGATGAGCCCATTCTGGCCGCCGATTATGACTTACAGGCCGTTTTGTTGCGAAAAGTGAGTGCATTGGATGAAGCCTACACGAATACCAAATCGCTGAGTGAACGGATTCGTCATTTCCTGTTGGCGAACGCATATCTGGGCGTTCCAACCCTCGATGCTATTGCGGCTAATCTGAATGTGAGTAGTCGGAGCTTGCAGCGGAAATTGCAGGAAGAAGGCGTAACCTATCAGCAACTGACCGATTCAATCCGAAAATCGTTAGCGTTGCATTACCTGCAGGCAGGCCAGTATCCTATAAAAGAAGTATCGTATATTCTGGGATACAACGAACTAAGTGCCTTTAATCGGGCTTTCCGGCGTTGGACGGGCACCACGCCGGTTAGTTATCGGAAACAGCATGTTGGCACAATTCCGTATGTCACGAGTAGATACTCGCACCAGGTAGATTAACCAAATTGCCACCCCATACAAAATCCTTAAAATCGCCAGGAGCCGGGTGTCGACTAACCAAGATAGTTTCTGTTAAGCCTATGCTTGTTGCCCGTTTTTGTAAGGTTTTCAAATCAATGGGTGTAGGCGTTTCTTTTACTTCTACCGCTACTTTCTCATTCAGAATAAAGTCAATTTCCTGGCCAGACTTTCGTTGATAAAACTGTACGGTGCCGAGCCAATGTAATTGATTAGCTATGGCATTTTCAAAAAGTTGCCCACCACTTATTTTCGCCAGTTGATTCAATAGGCCTGTGTCAGCCACGTAGATTTTTCGTTGTTGGGCAATATCGCGGTCGGCACTTCGACTAAAAGCGGATACCATCTGAATAAAATACGTGTGTTCAAGCAATGTCAGATAGTCCTTGATTTTTTGACGACTGATGCCCATCAGGCTTCCAATTTTCTGATAGTCGAGCTTGCTACCAGTATGCGCAGCTACTAAGCGAACGAGCCGCACTAAGTTGTCGCTTACTGAGAAATCAGACAAGAGCCGAATATCCAATTCGATATAGGCGTTGATAATGTCACTCAAATAGCTTTTTCGATCGTCATCTGTTTCTGCCAGCACTACTTCTGGAAAGCCACCGAATTGTAAATAAGCTTCGTAGAAGGCTTTGTATTTCAGATAATAGGTTTGGTTAAAGGGCTGACGAGCAAACTGGTTGATAATCCTCGTATCCTCGTCGCAGAACGCTACGTATTCAGGAAAACTTAGTGGAAACATTTCGAAAATACGCTTTCGACCCGCTAAGCTTTCCGAAAAATGATTTTTGAGATAATATGAACTTGAGCCTGTTAGTAGAAATTTTATCGAATAGGTATCATATAGATACTTAATAACGCTAGGCGAGTTTTTGACTAACTGAATTTCGTCGATAGCAATTACCGCCGGTTTGGATAGATCAATTCCCTGAATCTGTAAGTCCAGTTCAATATCACGGTACATAGGCTGATTAAGCAAATACCTGTTCTCTGCTTTCTCCAAATCCAGAAAGAGCTTATTGGTATGCGGTACTTTAGCAAGCAAATGATGCAGCGCTGTAGTCTTCCCAACTCGTCGCATGCCCACAATAACAGTTGCCTGTTTTTTCGTCAAATGAGCTTCCAGATCACTATAAAGAGCCCTTACAATCATAAAGTATTACTTTGTGTGTAAAATTATGTACACAAAGTAATACTTTATGATTGTAAATACCTAGATGTACGCTAAATCAACTCCTTACTTCCAGCCTGCGCACGCAATTTCTCCGTTGGGCGGAAACGCTCGCCGTAGGCATCGGCTAGCCGGTCGCAGGTGTTGACGAAGGTTTCGAGACCGACGAAATCCACGAAGGATAAGGCTCCGCCTGTGTAGGCTGGAAATCCCCAGGCCAGAATAGAGCCGAGGTCGGCATCTAGTTTTGTACGCACAACATTTTCCTCAAAACAGCGAACCGCTTCGATGGCTTGTCGATAGAGCAGTCGCGTTTTTACTTCATCGAGCGTGGGTTGCTGGGCGGTCTGCGGAAAAATATCCTGTAAACCCGGCCAGAGTTTCTTGCTTCGGTCGTCGGCGTAGTCGTAGAAACCCGCTTTCGATTTCTTACCCAATCGTCCGAGATCAACGAATTGTTTGGCAACCTGATAACTGGTGTCGTCTTCGCGAATGGCGCCGTCTTTGATGCCCTGACTGGCAATTTTATAGACTAAATCCAGCGCTACTTCGTCGGTTACGGCCAATGGACCAACGGGCATGCCAGCGTCTTTGCCGCCATTTTCAATCAGAATCGGGTTCACGCCATCTTTCAGCAACTCCATTCCTTCGGATGAATACGTGCCGAAACAGCGCGAGGTATAGAAGCCACGCGAGTCGTTAACCACAATGGGCGTTTTGCGAATCTTGCGGGTAAAATCAATGGCAACTGCCAACGCGTAATCCGACGTTTGTTTACCCATAATAATCTCCACCAACATCATCTTGTCGACGGGCGAGAAGAAATGGATGCCAATGAAATTTTCAGGTTTGGCCGATGCCTGCGCTAGTCCGCTAATGGGTAAGGTAGAGGTATTCGAGCCGAAAATACCCAGGCCATCGGTGGCCAGCATAGGTTCGGCTTCTCTTGTGACCTGCGCTTTTAGTTCACGGTTTTCAAAGACAGCTTCAATAATCAGATCGCAGCCCTGTAAGTCCTGCACCGAAGCCGTTGGCTTGATCAGGCTTAAGATGCCCTCTACTTTACTGGCATCGACCTTGCCTCGCTCAACCCCTTTTTGCAGTAACTGGCGTGAGTAGTTTTTACCTTTCTCGGCCGCTTCGATCGATACATCTTTCAGGATAACTTCGATACCAGCTTGGGCCGATACATGGGCAATGCCTGCCCCCATCAGACCCGCGCCCAGAATTCCGAGTTTCTTAACATCTGTTTTGGGCTGATCTTTTGGACGGCTGGCACCTTTGTTGGCTTCGTTCATCCCCAGAAACATAGTCTGGATGAGATTTTTAGCCACTTTTGACGTCGCTACTTTCACAAAATGGCGGGCTTCAATAATCAACCCCCGGTCGATATTGACTTGCAGACCTTCGTACACACAAGCCATAATTTCGAGTGGAGCCGGATAGTTGCCTTTGGTTTTATCCATCAGCATGGCCGTTCCAGCTCCGAAGGTTTGCGCGCCAACAACACTCTGAATGTTACCACCTGGAACTTTGAAATTGTCTTTGCCAATAATTTTTCCAGTCTTCCGATCGATTTCGTCCCAGGGTTTGAGCGGTTTTGGCCGGGCGGACGTTCCGTTGGCGTCAATCCAGGCGCGGGCTTTTTCCAGCATTTCGGCTGGGCTATCGGCAATGTCATCAACCATGCCCAGATTTTTCGCTTCCTGAACGCCTACTTTTTTGCCTTCCAGAATAAGCGGCAAGGCTGTCTGAATACCCAACATGCGCGGAAGGCGCTGCGTACCACCGGCACCCGGCAATAACCCAATGGTGACTTCGACCAGCCCTATGACCGTTTTCGGATTATTCAGGGCTACCCGGTGATGACAGGCCAGGCAGATTTCGTAACCACCACCGAGAGCTGTCCCGTTAATGGCGGCAACAGTTGGCTTCCCAGACGTTTCGATGCTGCGAAATACGCGGTTCAATTCCGATGAGACTTTTAACATCTCGGCCGGATCTTTATCGTTGTTTCGCAGGATCATTTTTAGATCGGCGCCAGCCACGAACTCGGGCTTGGCGGAGGTAATAATCAGTCCTTTCACGGAGTCATCCGCAAAAGCCCGTTGTAAAGCCGCTTCAAACTGAGGGATGGACTCGTCGTTGAGGACATTCATGGGAGACGACGTCATCTCCCACGAAATGATCGCTATATCTTGGTCGAGGGTGTAGTTTATCATTGGATGGATGATGTAGGATATAGGATGTATGGTGTATGATATATGTCGATTGCGTGAGCTCTATATCATACACTATACATCCTATATATCAATTGATTCTTTCGAAAATAGTTGCGATGCCCATGCCGCCCCCAATGCAGAGGGTGGAGAGACCGAATTGTTTGCCGGTGCGTTCGAGTTCGTCGATGAGGGTGGCCGAAATAATGGCGCCTGTTGCCCCCAGCGGGTGGCCTAATGCAATGGCTCCGCCGTTGACATTGAGCTTGCTGTGATCGACCCCAAATTCGTCCATAAACAGCATCGGAATGGCAGCAAAGGCCTCGTTGACTTCGAACAGATCAATATCACTAATGCTCATGCCCGCCCGTTTGAGTACTTTGCGAGTGGCTGGAATGGGACCGGTTAGCATGATTGTTGGCTCAGAACCCACAATCGCGAAAGCTTTAATCCGGGCACGTGGTTTCAGCCCTGATTTTTCGCCGAATTCCTGGCTACCTACCAATACGGCAGCAGCTCCATCGACAATCTGTGAGGAATTGCCAGCATGGTGAACGTGGTTGATTTTGTCGAATTCGGCATATTTGAGCAGCGCCAGTGCATCTAGTCCCATCTGGCCCAGACTCTCAAAAGCAGGTTTCAGTTTGCCCAGACTTTCGGCAGTTGTGCCAGGGCGAACACCTTCGTCTCGGTCGAGAACGGTAATGCCGATTTCATCTTTGAGTGGCATCATCGTTTTCGCGAATCGATTCGCGGACTGCGCTTCTACGGCCCGGCGGTACGACTCCGCAGCGAAACTATCTACATCCGAGCGGGTGTATCCGTATTTGGTCGCAATCAAATCGGCCGAAATGCCTTGTGGTACAATATTATGACGGGCTACAATCTGCGGATTCATAAACAGGGCTCCGCCATCCGATCCCATCGGCACCCGCGACATTGATTCGACTCCACCGGCCACAATCGCATCGACCTGCCCCGACATTACGTAAGCCCCGGCCATATTGATGGCTTCCAGACCAGACGAGCAAAAGCGATTGAGTTGCACCCCCGCTACCGACTCGTCATAACCGGCTTCGAGCGCAGCCGTGCGGGCAATATCGGCCCCTTGCTCACCAATGGGCGTTACGCACCCAATGATCACATCATCCACGAGCGAGGTGTCGAGCTGGTTGCGGTCGCGGAGTTCGCGTAAAACGCTGGTAAGGAGTTGAACAGGCTGCACATCATGCAGCGAACCGTCGCTTTTACCTCGCCCACGAGGTGTTCTGACGGCATCATAAATGAAAGCTTCGGCCATGATTTTGCTGTTGTGAAATTAGTATGCATGCATACGTTTTCGGTCAAACAAAAGTAAACGCAAAAGCTGAATCAGGCAATGAGTGCGCATGAAAACAATAGTAAGGCTAGATGCATTGATTAGGGCAAACAAAAAATCCCATCCGGTCAATTGCCAAAGGGGATTTCCATCACTCATCTAACCCGGAAGGGAGTCTATACAAGCCTCATATATTGGCTTACAATTTTCTTTATCAGCTACTTATAGGTTAAATTTTAGTCTATTTTCGAGAATAGGTAATTACGGTGGGGTTTATATCAGGTGGCCATTAGTGGCCTGCTTATGCTAGCGTTACGGTTAACTCTACCAATGTGAGGGCGAGAGAGTCGCTTTGGTGACGACTTCTCCAGTTGATTCATGATCTCAGGGATACGTCGGCGACCCACAGGAAGTGAAGCTCCATTGGACATAATGATAGACGCTATGATGGGCGACGTCAATACACTACGATGCACATGCGCAGGGTTAATCAGGTATCCTTTGTGAATACGGACAAAATGAGGCCATCGGGTATGGTACCATTTTAGGGTTCGGCTCGATAGAATCCGTTCGCCGTTGAGCAGATAAACGAAACAATAATTAACGTCGCCCGCTAGGTAAATTACCTGAGTCGGGTCAAAATTATGCTGAAGTTGGGCGGCTGCTGAACGTTTCATAGTGTGGATGAATAGGTGGAAACAGCCGAAAATAAGCCAGGGCGACAACTGCCAGGGGCCGGTAGGTACAGGCCAACGGGATTAACTCGTTTGTTGGGAAATGGACGCTTGCGAAGCGGGCGAGACGGAGCCTTTGGGAGCCTATAAGTGTGGAACGGAAACAAGAAATCGGAGGTAATCATACCCGTATTAGATTAGTGAAAAGAGAAAGGTTCTTACGTGACTGCATGGGTGCTAGCAACTCTGCTTATCGAGCTATGATGGAAGCCGTACCCGCTGCTGTTTTTGTACCATCAAAATTCGGTATGGGCTACTTAACGGACTCTACCGAATCGGACAAAAGCTCTACCCAAATGGCCATATGTTTGCTCTTTTCTGCTTAAAGGCACTCTTTTTATGATTTTTTGTATTGAATTGACTAAAATGGTGTACTTATGCAATCGAGCAGAATTATATTAACATATATTTTGTGTGACCCCACCGAGGTCATACTGGTCACAGATATCTAAACCTGCACGGGTAATTGTGCTGTTGAAGAAAATGTGATGCCGTTCGGCTATTCGGAAAAATACACCGAGCAACCAGCTATGCGTTGTGTTTTTTTGCCGATGGTGCGTAGCCGTATTGCTCCTTATAAGCCCGGCCAAAGGAAGACAGGCTACCGAATCCAACCGCGTAAGCTACCTGGGTTGGTTGACTGCCTTGCTCCAGCATGTCGTTGCCCCGCCGGAGTCGATAATGACGAATGGTTTCGCGCGTGTTAAACCCTAGCAGCGCTTTTAGCTTTCGATTAAGATTACGGCTACTCATGGCCAGCGCGTCGGCCAGTTGATCTACGTCAAAATCAGACTGGTCGAGGTGTTGTTCCAGAATGGCGTAGAGATTCTTTATAAACGGGGATGTGTTGGGAAGGGGTTGACTTACTACCTCAACTTCTTCGGGGGCGATTGGCTCTGCTTGTGAAACCGAACTGGCGAAGAGACGTTGCCAATAGGCTTGTTGGGTTGCCTGCCTACGACGCAGGTTCAGCAAGCGTACCAGTAACTCTGCGGGTAGAAATGGCTTGGTAAGATAATCGTCGGCACCCGTTTCGAAACCAATTAGCCGGTTTTGAACGCTCGCTTTGGCGGTGAGCATAACCAGCGGAATATGATCAGTCCGGGTATCTGCACGTAGGGCGCGACACATATCCAGCCCATCGAGCTGAGGCATCATCAAATCCGTCACAATCAGATCGGGGAGTGCGTCGAGGGCCATTTCCAGACCCTGTTGCCCGTCACTAGCTTCGAGCAGTGTGTAGTGCGGAGCCAGAATTAAGCGGACATAGGCGCGTAGATCGTCGTTGTCTTCAACCAGCAATAACAACGGTTTGTCGGTTTGTGTATCCGGGGAGTCAAGATAAGGGTCTGCTTCGGATAACAACAGAGTTTCTGGCGTGACTGATGCTTCCTGGATGGGTTGGTGAGTGGCTGATGATTTATTCGATTGGTCGTTTTCGTTAGGGAATAACAAATCAGTGCCTTGCGGAATAGGGAGAATTACGCAAAAAGACGAGCCTTCGTTC
This sequence comes from Spirosoma litoris, assembly GCF_054776755.1. Taxonomy (NCBI): domain Bacteria; kingdom Pseudomonadati; phylum Bacteroidota; class Cytophagia; order Cytophagales; family Cytophagaceae; genus Spirosoma; species Spirosoma litoris. The sequence goes on from NZ_BAAHBI010000029.1 coordinate 95,659, forward strand.
GGGCGGCTGTTCACCGTAATCGTACCGCCGAGGAGTTGAACAAGTTCATAGGTTAAGGCCAGTCCTACGCCAGTACCCATATCTTTCCACTGAGAGCCCGATGCCTGATAAAAGCGATCGAATAAATGCGAGAGTACCTCTGGAGGCATGCCTTCGCCAGTGTCGCGAACCGTAATGGTCACATTCGTTGGGCTATAGATAGCGTCTACCTCGACTAATCCACCAGCTGACGTGTGTTTGATCGCATTGCTGAGAAGATTAGTAACTATTTTTTCGACTTTATCAGCATCATACAACGTAGCCCAATGGACCTGGTTTTGTCGTAAGGAAAGGGTAACTGATCGGCTTTGTGCCAGCGCATCGAACAGGGCTACCCAAACCCGAATGTCGTCGGTCAGGTTTCCGGGACTGGGCGAATTTTTTACCTGATGGGCATCGAGTTTCGCCAGATCGAGTAGTTGATTGATAAGCGTCTGGAGCCGATTGGCATTTCGGTGCATGAGCGCGTACAACTCGTTGTCGGGAAAGCGACTGTGCAGCGTTTGTAGCGGCCCCAGCAATAACGTGATCGGGGTGCGCAGTTCATGCGATACGTTGGTGAAAAAATCGGTTTTGAGTCGGTCGAGTGCCTGAATGTTTTCGCGATGCGCTTGTTCGAGCTGCAATACGTTCGTGGTATTAATGCGTTCTCGGGTTGCCTGCCAAAGCATTAACACCACGAAAAAGGGTTCACTCGCAAAACTAACGAACATGATTAGACCGATTGTTTCTTCGCTGAGAGAGCCCGTAAAGAAACCCGCATTGCGTCCGTAGAAGTAGGTATAAATGGGTAGCGTGACAACCATTGCCAGTACATTCCAGATAGCCGGCCGGATTTTTCGCAGATACAGAACCAGCAAAAGCGACAGCGTAAACCCAAGCATAATCGCCAGGGTAGCCACTAATGCCCAGGTGATGTACGGATGGCGCACAAAAAAACTCAGGATTGCATAGAACAGGCCGATTGTTCCAAAAACCACATATAACCAAACCAGGCGCGGCATATATTGGCGTAATTGAAATGCCTGAATAACATAATAGGCCAGCGTTGGTAGTAATAAGCCAACCGTTACGTAATGGCTGGTGTGTGTCCAGTAAGGAGAATGCGGAAAGAAAACCCCCGAGAAACCTGTCGCGAAGAGTACGCTCAGGCAAATAGAAAAGGCAAAAATGGCATAAGAGCGAAGAACAATATACTGATGCATAAACAACAGCATGGCAACCTGAAATAAAGCTAGCATGGTAGCTAGTGTAAACATAACGTATCGTTCGATATCGGGTAGCCGATTCGTTACAAACGTGGCCCGGTCCCACACTCGCCACTGATAGCTATGGTGTTGCGACGATAGTATACGCGCATAAAACGTTTGAGGAGACTTGCCCGACTCCGATATATAAATGGAGGGATAGCGTGTTGGGGGAGTACGCTGGGCAAAGGGTATCCAATCACCCGAATACTGAACATGCCAGCCTTTAAGCGAATCGGGTTGGTAAAGAGTTAAACTGTCGACGTAGAAATTGGTTAGCTCCAGCGCGTAGTTGCGGGTTGTATCGGTGGCCTGCGTCAGCGTAAATCGACACCAGACTGGATGCGTTGTAAACCCCAGAATTAGCGATTGGTCAATTGGGGATTTCCAGTGGAGCTGACTATTTGCCAATTGCTCGATGGACAACTGATCGGTCGTGTCGACCAGATACTGAAAAACTATAGGCGTAGGTTTAGTAGCCTGGGTCGCTGGTAACTGTGTAACGGGTGCTTGAGCTTTCGCCTGGAGTTGCAGCAGAAGACAGAAAAAGAAGAGGCTACTCCAAATTCTGTATTGCTCACCGATTGAAGACCAAGCGTTCATATGCCTTTTTACTAAACTACCCGATTGGGGTATTACCAGTTAGGTAGACGTGGTGTGAATGATATCGTTTGCTGAAGGCTGAATCACAAAAACAGATTCTGGTGAGTAAGACTTGCTAAACGCACCGTACTGGATCGGTTAAAGATACTATTCAGGGCGATTTTGTTGCCGCTTGTTTACTTTATGGCAATCACTTCCACTTCAATCAGGACATCTTCGCGAGTAGTTTGAGAAACTGCTTTGGCCGTTACAATGGATGGTGTTTTGGCAAAATAGGTTGCCTCTACGGCTTTTACAGTTTCTAGCTTGGAGGCACTAACCTGGGTCACACCGGAGGCTTCTTTAATCGAATAGGTCACCTGCGCAACGTCCGTCAGGCTCATACCAACCGTTGCCAGCGATGTTTTTACATTGTCGAATACCTGCCGGGTCTGAGCACCTAAATCCGTTCCACCGACTAAAGCGCCCGTGTCATTAAAGGGCCGTTCGCCACATATATAAGCTGTTTTGCCCGAAATAGCTGGCTCCACTTTATAAAGATAACCGCTGGGCACCTTAACGGTTGCGACCGGCTCGTCCTTACTACACGACGTTAGTATTGCCAGGAGGAATAGACTACGTAAGTACTTCATCATCGTATTGAGTAAGCTACTGATATACCACCAATAAATACATGAAGTTACTGTAATTTATGATTGATTGACGAAGTTATAGTTGTGGGATCGTAGAGCAACGGTATGTTGCTACTAAAAAAGGTCCTGTTTAGGAGCCAAATCATTGATTCAGCAGACTAAACAGGACCTTTGACTGGGAAAAAGTGGCAATTATTTGTCCAGTACGACGGTTTCACCAACTAGGTAAGCACCTGATTCGGTCACTAGATTATAAACACGCTTTACCGAGCGAACTGCCTTTTCTGTCTTTACGACATTGTAAGCGACTACCTTACCATTTTCGTAGCGATACATAACGTCGCCTGTTTTTACTTCACCCAACGCCTTACGCTCCGGTGTGGATTCGCCTGAAGCGGTCAAAACAGGGTGGTTGGCAGTTGCTTCCACTAGAATTGGCGCGCTTAACGCAGGACGGTTATCGGCCGTAAGTTCGTTGGCAGTGATCCATACACCGGCTAGCGTAAACTCACCTTCGGTGTTCTGGTGGGTGTCTACGCGGGTAACGTGTGTTGGCATAAGGGTTTTCGTTTTGGCATCGTAACCAAGAACAACATCACCTACTGCGACATCGCTAATCGCTTTCGACGAGCCATCGGCCAGTGTTACAGGAGCATCGGGCGCAAAGCAGAAGTTGTACTCCTCTTTTTTCTTGCCACTGCCTTCTTCAGTTTTTGCGCCACCGCCCGATAGTAGACTCGCCATTTCCCGCGACAACACAAACGTTAGTGTCGACATCAGGCCGGGTTCTTTTTCGCCGACATATTTCAGATCGTCGATGTAAGCATCCCAGGCTTTGCGGTCGGCAGAAGCACCGGGGATAACAAAGGGTTTTACCTCGTTAGTTTTGGCGTTCTGATAAATCGCCAGCAGGCCAAGCTCCTTGGTGTCTTCGGCGGTGAATACTTTATAGAGGTAGATTTTCCGGGTAATGCCATCGCTATAGGTAAACACGTAAGCAGGGCGTTCTTCGTAGCGATCCAGAATAAAACCGCCCGATTTGAAATAGGTGTCCTTATCGAGATTCGCGATTTTAATGGCTTTGATGGCTTTCAGCTGGGTTTCGGTCATCGAAGCCGAAGCTGTCTGAGCCCAAACGCGTTGGCTGAGTAACTGAGTTGTTACGGCACAAACAAGGAAAATGAAGAGCGAAAACAGGTTGTTTTTCATGCTATTTAGGGCTGTAACAGGCTCCGGCTGTTGCTTCTGAGTCAATAATCTAATCGTTTGGGCAACAGCCGGAGCCTGTTGCAGCCATTATTTCTTCGTGTATTCACCTACTCGGGCGTGAAGTGCTTCAACAGTCCGACGAGCGGATGTGAATGCACCCGCCATCCAGGCAGTCAGGTACGTTGTGTGTTCACCGGCAAAATAAATGTTACCATCGGGTTCGAGTAACGAAGGGTAATATTTTTTGCGAGTTGCATCATCGTACACGGCCCAGCCTCCGCCACTATAGGGCAAGCGGTGCCAGGCCAATGAAAACGAATTGTCGAACTCGGCAGCGTATTGCGGGTGGATTTTGCCGCCCTGAGCCAACGCCAGCTTTTCCCGTTCAGCAACCGATAAAGCGCCCACCGCTTCGGCCCGGCTATAAAAATTATAATAGCCGATCAGTACACCTTTCTTGCCTTGCAAGCCAAACGACGGGTACCAAATCTGGTTAATATCCATATTGGTACGCGAAATGCCCCCGTAAATACCGTCATCTTCTTCCCAGAAACGTCGTTTAAACTGCAACCCGATTTTGCCCGTTTTCATGTAGGGCACGAAATCGGCGGCTCGCTTCACTGTTCCCGACAAGTCCGATTCAAGGTTTTTAAGCATCGGCAACGGGAGGGTACACACACAGAATTCGCCCGTGATCTCAACAGGTTTACCGTCTTTCTGATAAACGACCCGAACGCCATTGTCGGTTTTCCGAAGCTCACTAACGGGAGCGTTAAAGAGAATCTTACCCGCCAGTTTTTTCTCCAGCGCTTTCGGAATGGCATCCATGCCACCAACGGGTTGCAACAAGGTAGCCTGCTGTTCGTAGGCGTAATCGCCTACGTTATAAAAAACGGGTTGCATGAACCCTGACCGTAGTAAATCAGTAAGGCCATAGGGATCGGTGAGTGAACCGGGCGTGTTCCCCGCACCAGGATCGCTTTTCGCTTTGTACCCCCGACGATTTGTGCCTTTGTACAGATGGGCCGTATTTAAATCGCCTTCGTTTTTCAGAAAGTCGATCAGTTTTTCGACATCCTCCTTAGTTAATTGCTGATCCAGCGACGATTGATCGAGTGCTTTGGCGAGTAGTTCGGATGTATAACCGCGCATATCGTGATGATAATCGCTGATGCGCATACGTCGATTGGCGAAATCGCCAGTTCCGCCATCGTTGTAAAGGTAAGCTGACTCATTGGCGCCGTTGAAGATCTGGAGTGGCACGCCCAGTTCGCGGCAATAATGCAGGGTTATCTGATGATGGTGCGGAATACGAGCGGCCCCACCGTTGAAATATTGACCTTCTTCAAACGTGCAGGTTTGCGCCGTTCCACCTGCTAACTCTGTTTCTTTGGTTCCACCCCGAACCGTCCAGACGCGCCCACCCGAGCGGGCGCGGGCTTCCAGTACGGTGCAGTCGTAGCCTAATTTACCGAGTTCATAAGCGGTTGTCATTCCGGCCAGACCTGCTCCTAAAATAATTACTTTTCGACCTTTGCCGTCACTTTTCAGGCCATTAGCGGGTAAGTCGATAGCCGATGCTGGCGCAGGGTGTAGCATTCCCCACGCCAACATGCTGGCATAACTGGCACTCGTTGAATTGATGAAGTCGCGTCTTGTCATAGTTTATCAGGAGTGAGGAGTTAGGAGCGAGTAGTGAGGAGTTGCTGACGCATAATCTGTTCGTTGTGGTCGATCTTCTCACTACTCGCTCCTAACTCCTTACTACTTCTTATCCCACTACCTTTTTAAATCCATCCATGAAAATGGCCATTTCGTCCATGGTGCCAACGCTAACGCGGCAGTAGGGTTGCCCATTGAAATCGCGGGTTTGGATACCAATGCCTTGCGCAAACATTTGACCTTCAAACGACTTGGTTTTCATGCGAATCGGGAACAGGATGAAATTCGTTGAGGATGGAATCACCTCATAACCCAGATCAGACAGTGCTTTGGTCGTATAAGCGCGGGCTTTGGCGTTTTCGGCGCGGCAATGATTTTGCCAGTCGATGTCTTTGTAGCTGGCGATACCGGCCATCAGCGTGGTGATGCTCACGGCAAAATCGCCGTTGGTATAGGCTTTCAGCGTTTTCAGCGTATCGGGTTGTGCGATGGCATAGCCCAGACGTAAACCGGCAAATCCATGAATTTTCGAGAAGGTGCGAGCCAGAATAACGTTCATACCTTCGGCCACCAGTTTACCTAGCTTTGGACGGTCGGCAGGTTCGTAGAAATCGATGTAGGCTTCGTCGATGAATACAGGAACTTTAGGTGACACCTCCCGAATGAACGCTTCGAGTTCAGGGGTTGGGATAATCGTGCCCGTTGGGTTGTTTGGGTTAACGATATAAACCAGCTTCACGTCGGGCGTAATGTTGGCTTTGATTGCGTTCAGGTCAAACTTATACTCTTTCGTCATCGGCAACGCCTTGATCTTCGCCCCTTGTTTTTCGGCCCGCTGGAGCAGGTCATCGTAAGTCATGGTGCTGGTCAGGATTGTGCCGCCCCCTTTGGCGAAATGATCGGCTGCCGCCATCAGAATATCTGAGGAACCTGGAGCCATCATGATATTAGCAGGCTTTACGCCGTCGTCGGTAGCAATAAGCGATTTCAATTGCCCGAATTCCATCCAGGCGTAACGGTTGCCAACTTCAGTTGCCTTAATGATAGCTTCTTTGGCACTGGCAGAAATACCTAACGGATTTTCATTGGCAAATAGTCGTGCCCGCAGTTTGGGCATCTTGTCGAAAGGGTCATCGGCAAAGGCAAACTCATTGGTGAACCCTGAAACCAATGGTGCAGTAGGCCGAGCGGCTTCGGCGGGAGTGAATCGGCTGAGGCCAAGGCCAGCTGTTAAAAGGCCGCTGGCGCGTAGCCAATCCCGGCGAGTTAGTTGTGATGACATGGTTTTTTGTATTAATTCCGGATAAAATAAGAGTAAAGACAAATATAACTCCTTAGTAGATAGGGTTTTGTGAAAGTACGAATTAATGCCAACAAAAAAGCGTCTTCGACTAGAAAACGCCTTTAAATTATTTCGATAATTACATATTGATCGAAATTTATATAAGTATAATTCTGTATTGTCGAAATAAAAGACGTTGGTTTTAGGAGGGATTGTTTTATATATGGGATTGGGTGAATGGTACTTAGTTCGCAATGTGAAGCTATTGGGTTAGTCATGATAAACCTGCTCGGATTAGTTCTGTATTAGTTGGCTTGCTGCAAGGATTACCTGTGCGTTTATACTCAAAATACAAGGTCGATTTATCCGTAAACAGAAGAAGGTCGCTGAGTGCTCAGCGACCTTCTTCTGTTTACGGATAAAACTAGCAAACCCTCACAAGGCGTTACTGGCTGCTACGAGTTAGCTCTATTTTCTATAAATCCATTGAATCTTACCCGTAGCCGTTGCTGTACTGGAGATAGGGATAGTATAGCTTAAAGGAGTAACTTGAGTTAGCTCTTCAACATTTTTAGTTTTAGCATAAGTATACGCATCTTGGGCACCTCCATCATATTTTAAATTCAACGTGTTATTCGTATAATCCCATGTTCCTGTACCATCCTGTACGTAAAGATTACGATAGTTTTCAGTAAACGTGTTATCTGAATATATATCTAAAGTGGAACCTTCTGAATCCAGATAATATAAATCTACTCCTTGCCCATTTATAGCGCTTAAAGAAGCGGGGAAACCACTTGCAATGCCTCTGTTGAGCTCCCAACGGCCTACTACTGGTGAAGCTGCTACTGGATCGCTTGATTTAGAACAGGCACTCAAGCCAATTATGGCTGCTACAAAAAAACATAGAGGATACAGGTAACGCTTCATAAGCAGTTGATTTTGATGGATGCGAGTCAAAAAAAGAATAAGTGCTGGTAAGCTACAGAAAAAACGAATAAAACAATATCCCTTATACGCCGAAAGTAGACTTTTTGATGCAATGCTAACTCATAATAGTCTTTGCATGTATAGGGAAATCTGTAATAAAATTCTGTTTTACAGGTTTTTAGGGTTTAAATATTTATCAAACCATTGTAGATATCGATCCACACGATCTTTCTGATAACTAGGTACCGTAATGCCATGATTCTGACCCGGATAGATGATTAATTGCGTCGGAATACCTAATGAGCGCAACGCCTGAAACATCTGTTCGCTACCTGCCGACGGTACATTGAAGTCTTTTTCGCCCGCCATAAACAGAGTTGGTGTCTTGATCCGATCCGCTTTCAGGAATGGGTACGACAGCTTCAGCCATTTGTCGGTGTTTTTCCAGGGAGCGCCCAATTCCGTTTCGTACTGGTTGGTGTATTGGTCGATGCCATACATCGAGAGTTGTAGTGAACTCCCGGCACCACTAGCCGCAGCTTTAAAACGGGTATCGGTAGCGATGGTGTAATTGGTCAGGATACCCCCATAACTCCAGCCGCCAATACCGAGTCGGTCGGGGTCGGCGATACCTTTCTCAACAACATAATCGGCAGCGCCCAGAATATCCTGCACCTCTTTGTTGCCCCAATCGGCGTAGATCGCTTTGGTGTAGTCGAGACCACGGCCATTGCTACCCCGATAGTTAACTGCAACTACCGCATAGCCACCAGCCGCGAGTAGTTGCCGGGTCAGGTCAAACGAAAATTCATCCTGCGACACGGGGCCACCATGAATGTAGAAAATGGTCGGCAGTTTTTTGCCCGATGGTGTGTTGGCTGGGCGATAGAGGACGTTGGATACCTGCGTGCCGTCTTTACTTTTCGAACTAAACCCTTCGACAGTAGCCAACTCAAGCGGGGTCAGGAAATCATCATGGACGCGTGTCAGTCGCCGGGGAGTTCCGTTTTCAATCGCGTATAATTCGCCGGGTGTTTGTGGGTCGGTCATAAGGGCAACCCAATTACCGTCGGGTGTTGATTCCAGATTGCTGAATACCCGATTGCCGCCGGTTAGCCCAGCAAATTTTCCTTCAGGAAAGGTATAGCGGCCAATGTACGTTTGCCGATCATCCTGTACTTGTATCGCAATCGATTGGCCATCTTTGGACCACTTCGGGTTACGAACGGGACGATCCAGCGTTTTGGAAAGAAGGGTAGTTTCGCCACCTTCCCGACTAATAACGGCCAGAATAGGTTGATCATACATGATGAAATTGCCGGATGCCGTTGACCGAAGATACGCGATGTACTTGCCATCGGGACTCCAGACCGGGTTGTTGTCGGAACCTGTCCAGGTTGTTAGCTGCTTCATGGCTGCCCCTTTACGGGCCTCCATTACGTATAGGTTCGTGTTTTCATTCCGATCAGGATCATCGCTTCGGTTACTCACAAACGCTAGTTGCGATCCATCCGGCGACCAGGCCGGGGATGTTTCATCATAGATGCCTGTCGTTAATGTATCGATCTTTTTCGTGGCGACATCAAATGAATACAAGTGAACAGCGCCTTTTTCCAGATAGCCTTTTACATCTGCCTTAAAATGGTACCGGTCGAGTACATAGGGTTTCCGGACTTTGGTTTTCGCGGAGTCGGCATAATCGGGATCGCGTAGAACCAGGGCGATCTTTTTACCGTCCGGCGACCAGACGTAATCTTCCAGATCGGTTTTTAAGTCGGTGAGTTTTTTGGCTTCACCCCCCCGGCGATCCATTAGCCAGATTTGCCCTTTGGTAGCACCCTGCCGCGCCGATACAAAGGAGATGTATTTTCCATCGGGACTGAACCGAGCTCTTGATTCACCATCCGGACTATTCGTGAGCTGAACGGACTCCTTACCATCCCAGCTCACCATCCACAAATCAGAATTACGTTTATCTTTTGTGGTATCCACCGTCGATAGGCCATAACTAATCCATTTGCCATCGGGCGAAACCTGCGGATCGCTGACGGTCTGTAATCGGTAGATATCCTTTGGCGTCATAGGACGCTTTTTAGTCGGCGCCTGCGCAAGGCTGGCAAATGCCGATAGGGTCAGGGAGAAGACTAAGATTGATCGGGTCATATTGATAAAAAGAGACTATGTATCTGTATCTGTGATAGCACGAACGTAGACGTTCGCGTTATCCTACATTATCCTGCTAACTCTTTCAGCGCTTTTACAAACTGGTCCAGCTCGGCAGTAGTCGTATACAGGTGAGGAGTTATGCGCACCCCCTGTATACCAGCGCTTGGGTAATCAATGGCAACGGTGAAAATTTTATACTTGTCGAACAGCACTTTTGCTAAGTCGGCGGGCGGCTTTCCGGCTATCCCAACGTTGGCAATGGCGCAGGAGCGAGCTGGGTCTTCGGAGGTATTTAGTACAATATTGGGGTGGTGCCGCACCTGATCGGTCCAGTAGTGTTGCAGGTAGCGAAGCCGGGCTTCTTTTCGTTCGAGACCAATGGACTCCTGAAATCGGATGGCGTCCTGAATCGCCAGATCGGTGGCTACCGGGTGGGTTCCGGTATGATTCAGTTTACGAATATCGTTGTCGGGAACGCTGCTATCGGCGAACATCGGCCAGAGGGAAGCGATTTTGTCTTTCCGAACATACAGGATACCCGCCCCCAGGGGAGTACCCAGCCATTTGTGTAAACTGCTGGCGTAATAATCACAGTTGCCGAGGTCGCTTAGTTTATAATTGAACTGTCCAAAGGCGTGCGCGCCATCGACCAACACCTCAACACCCTGTTTGTGGGCCATCTCGGTTATCTTACGAATCGGCAAAATCTGACCCGTAATGTTGACCATGTGGCAAACCATGAGCAGGCGGGTTTTGGGTGTGATGGCTTGCTCGTACAGACTCACAATTTCCTCATCGGACTTGGGGTGGTTGGGCAACGAAACCGTTTTGTTGACAATACCATGCCTTCGCGCCTGAAGCTTGAACATATCGAGCATGGCACCGTAATCCTGCATCGCCATGATGGCTTCGTCACCTGCTTTCCAGCTCAGTCCACCAATAACCGTATCCAGCGATTCGGTGGTGTTTCGGGTGATAATGAGTTCATCAGGTGAGCAGCCTAGTAAATTGGCCAGTTGCGTTTGCGACTCACGCTTATCCGCAAACTGGCGGGTTCGCATATAATAAGACGATACAGCGTTTACAGTCTGAATGTGTTTCAGGTAGCTATCCATCACGGGTTGCGCGGCCAGTGAATAATAGCCGTTTTCGAGCTGGATAAACTTATCCGTTACGGGATATGCCGTTCGGATTTTGCCCCAAAACTCTTCCTCTTTTGCCAGCGTACGGGCTGGTATATATGCCACATTCGCCAGCGTTTCTTCCAGATCTGCCCAGGTCGATAAGGCAGCCGTACCGACGAGGGATTTAAGAAATTGTCGTTTAGAGAGGGAAGGCATGAGAAAGGAGTTGAGGTTGTGAAGAAAAAACTATTGAACACAGAGATCACAAAGAAAAAAGTATTAAAACTCTGTGTTCTCTGTGGCTCTGTGTTCAATAAATATGAGGCTGTTTAAACTTTTCTTTCAATGGCTTTTTTGTCATCCCGACGCAGGAGGGATCTTCGGGTGAGTCTATTGGCTAATCTGTCCCCGAAGATCCCTCCTGCCGCACCGGCGGACCGGTCGGGATGACAAAAAAGCACTAATTATGGCTGGATTAGAAAAAGTTTAAACAGGTTCTCTATTTACCGCAAATTAGGTACGGGCAATACGGGCAAACCTTCATTTCCATCTTCGCTAACGGCCTGCACTGCGAAATAATAATTGTCCTTTGAGAAGGGCAGGGTCATTCCAAGTTTGGTTGTGAAGAATTTCTTCTGCCAGAAAGGCCAGTACGTTTCGCGCATCAGTACGTAATAACCTTTCACCTTGCCCGCCTGAGGAGCCTGCCAATACAGCACCGTCGCGTTGGTTAAATTCCGCACATCAACTGTCACTTTCTGAGGTACCGTTGGCGATTTGGCCAGATTGGCGAGTGTTGCCAGATTGACCGCTGTGTTTTTACGCAGATATTCGAAATCCATGAACTTGGGATAATCACCGAACTCTGTACCATTTTCGGTACGTAAATCCTGATGCTGGTGTTCGTAGTTTTCGTTCATCTCGGTCATACGCACAGCTGCGAAACCCCGTTGAACATAAGGTGTATGATCGCCCCCACGCAGGTAGCGGTCGTTGCGGTACACCATCACCACTTCCAGATTCTCGACGTAGCGTTCGCCAATTTCTTTCAGATAACGGGCGAGCGTACGGGCTTTTCCGTCGTTTTCATTACCAAATCGTTGAATCTGACCGATTCGTCCAGTGGTATCTTTGAGCAAGCTGGCAGGCAGACCTTCGCTGAAAACGCGGAGTCGGGTATTGTCAATAATACGGGTATCGCTGCTGTTGTTGCTGCCCATAATATCGTTGTTCAATACAGCTTCCAGATTCCATTTTTCTTTAACCGCCCGCTCCGACAAGTGTTCGGCACCAAGCAGACCCTGTTCTTCGCCCGTCAGCGTAACGAAAATAACCGTAGCCGGAAACGACGATTTGCTCATCACGCGGCAAAGCTCAATGACGGCAGCTGTTCCCGAGCCATCATCGTTAGCGCCCGGCGCGTCTGATTCGCGGTTCATGACGTTGGTAACGCGGCTGTCCATGTGGCCTTGTACAATGAAAACCCGGTCATCGTTAGGATCGGTGCCTTTCAGGGTGGCCATCACGTTGCCCATATTGGCGGGTTTATCCACACGTTTGCCATCGGGTTGTAGTGTCCAGGTATCGAGGGTAGCGGTCATGCGGCCGCCCGATTGTTTGGCATATTGATTGAACTTACCCAGAATCCATTGGCGAGCGGCCCCTAAGCCTTTTTTGGCAACCTGCGCATTGGCATCCGTAGGGACACTCAAGGTATGACGGGTTCCGAAACTAACAAGTCCATTGATGTGCGCCCGCAGGCTATCGGCCGAAACCTGACTGACTAGATCGGCGATTTGCGGGTCTCGATTTAAAATCGTTTGGGCGTTGAGTAGGGGAGAAAGAAGAAAGAATGGAAGAAAAAAAGGAAGTAACGTTCTGGTTTGCATGTGTTTGCTGATTATCTCAGCGAAGCTAACAAAAAAGCGCAAACCAAGGGCCTACGCTACCAGGAAATGCCCGAGATGTTGCCTAGAATGACCAGGATAAACCTGCTCCTACGGCAAATTGCCCGCTTATTGGTGTTTGAGCGGCCGATATACTCACCCGGGGTTGCCGAAGCATCTCGTTATAGCGCGTAACGGCCTTGCTCACCTGACCATTACCGATGATAGCGAGTGTCAGCGAGGCCGCTATGGAGCCACCATACACCGACCAGTAGGTGCCATTATTTCGATTACTGGTTAACAGGATATAGGCTAACGGAGCAATGGCCGTCAAACGACTCAAGGTTGTTAGGGTGCGAAATGCCTGGAAATGATGCGATACATCGGGATCATTTAGTTCGTAAAACGGGATTTCCAGCGAATAGGGTGACGAGAGCCTTTTCCCACCATAGAAATACACACTTCCAATTGACGATGAGCCGAAGGCGCGTTCGATAGGCAACAGATGCGCCGGAACAGGTATGTTACGATAGTGTGAGGTATCGTCGTCACGTCGTCGTTGCTGGGCGTACGTTGATAACGATAGGAGTAGTGTGGTGAGCAGTAAAACGGTTCGCATAGGAGTAAAACGGAAAAATGCACACTAGAGCTACAGCAGAATGTAAAAATAATGACGCTCTCGTAGAAAGCGTCATTTGTAAATGATAAACGGAAAGGAATAGCCCTGTACGGCGCTACTTCACGACCTTCAACGTTCCCTGCATCAGTGATGAGTGGCCAGGGAATGAGCAAACGAACTGATAATCGCCGGGTTCAGTAGGGGCGAGGAAATAGATCGTTTCGGATGTTTCGGGTTGAAGAATGTTTGTGTGAAACAAGACGTTGGGCGAATTGGGGACGTAATTCATTTTAGGGCCGTTCAGGTTCAATCGCAAAGCTGCATCGCCAACGGCATTAGCTGCGCCTGGTTTAGTAATGACGCAGTTGTGCAGCATATCGTCGTTGTTGTTGAACACGAGTTTGATCTTGCTGCCTGCTTTTACTTCCAGCTTATCGACGTCAAATTTTAGCCCTGGTTTGGTGCCGATGGTCAGGGATTGATCGGGGCCGTTGGTCCAATCGGCGGGCATTGTTACAACGCGTTTGGCGTTGACGGCTTTCACGTTTTTGGCAGCTGTTGTAGCGGCCTTTTTCTCCATCGCCATCATATCGGCATGTTCGTATTTCGCGATGGCAACAGCCCGTGCAGAGAGCGTTAATTTTTCACCTGGCGCAATAGCATTCAGCGTGTAGTAACCCGTTGCATGCAACAGTGGCATGCTTCCCGAAGCTGATCGAATGCCTTCGGCTTTTAATTCATGAATAAAGCCTTCCCGAAGAACGGTATCGGCAACGATGCGGACACTCATGCCATCGGGAGCAACCACTACCCCGCGAATAGGGACGGGTTTCGCATCTTCAATCGGACTGCCGTAGGTTCGGTGATACCGATAGGTGAAGCTGTTCAGACTATAGCTTTCGGGGTTTTCAGCCGTTTTACGATCAACAGGCAGCGTAAACGTTACTTCGAAACCGTCGGGTTTGGACGTGATCGTTTTCATTTCGAAGGGTGTTTTGCCGCTCCAGACCAACCGCTGGATACCGTATGGGTCTTTCCCGGTAGCCGCCCAGCCTCGGCTTGTCATCCCCACGAACATGGAGCCATCCTGCCCCCAAACAGTACGGATAATGCCCGATTGAAAGCCTTCGCGGAAGGGGAAACAAGCGCCCTGCCACTCGCCGTTTACTTTTTCAAGGGCTACGCGCATGATTTTGCTGTGGCCCTGATCACCAACAAAAAGCTGATCGCTAAAGGGACCGAAAGCGCCATTTGTTGTGTCTTGTTTGAAATCGGAAGTGGAAATACCCATGAGTGTATGCGGGAACCACACGGCCGGAACCTTCAACTCTTTGATCGTTTTAGCGACTTCAAACATAGGTTTGCCCGTACTCGGTACATCTTCGGGTTTGAGGGCTAAGGGCGAACCCGGCTCCCCCGACCAGCGAAGACCGGCTGGGTTACCCGCAAAAGCGCCTTTCGTTAAATGAGTCATCCGGCCTGATCCGACCCAGTCGCCCTGGTTTTCGGTGTAGAGAATACTGCCATCGCGAAGAATACCGAAACCGGCTGGTGAGCGAAGACCGGTTGCCCAAGGCGTCATTTCCCCTTTTTCGGTCAATTTGAGCATCCAGCCGCGCCATTTAGCCAGGCTGGCTCCATAACCAATCCAGTCGAGGTTGAGCGTAATGACCATATCGCCATCGGGCAGCAGAAGCGGGCCATAGCTGTATTCATGGTAGTTACCCGATAGCGGCCATTTGTAGAACGAACTATATTCATCGGCTACGTCGTCGCCATCGTTATCGACCAGCTTGGTTACCTCACCCCGTTGCGTACACAGAAAATATCCTTTGGGATGCCATATTAAACCCAGCGGCTCGTGCAAACCCGACGCAAACTTTTTGAAGGTAGCCACCCGGCTGCCCTGCATGTAGGGATTACTGATTAACCAAACATCACCCCGGCGTGTACAGACCGCTAATCGGCCATCGGGTAGCGGAGCCATACCGCCCACTTCGAGTTTGATATCTTCAGGAATGGGTATGGTGATGATCCGGTAATAATCTTCCTCACTCGCCGGGCGTTGGGCGAAAGAAAAATGAGAGAATGAGAGAATGAGTGAATGAGCGAATATAAGCACCGCTACACGCATTAGCTTATTCATTCTGCATTGTACAGTATACATTGTCAATTAGTTTAGGCAATTCGTAATCCGTTTTGGGTTGGGCGTTCGGTTTGGAGCAGGGTTACGGTACCATCGTCGGCAACGGCTCCCAGCACCAGACATTCGCTCATAAAGGTGGCAATCTGTTTGGGCGGGAAATTGACTACTGCCACGACTTGCCTGCCAATCAGATCATCTGACTGATAGAGTTTGGTTAGTTGCGCCGATGTTCGCTTCGTGCCCAATTCGCCGAAATCAATCGTCAGTTTATAGGCTGGTTTGCGCGCTTGTGGAAACGATTCGACCGCAATAACGGTGCCCGTCCGGATTTCCACTTTCTCAAAGTCTGCCCAAGTGATTTGGTCATTCATAGTCAAAGGGTGGTCAGGAATGGTCAAAAGTGGTCAGGCAATTGTCAGATGATAGTCAAAAGTTGTATGTAGTCGATTCCTGACGACTACTTGACCAATCTTGACAATACTTGCCCGTCTAAAATACAATCGAATAGTGCACCGAACCAGTTCCGTTTTTTAAGTCGACAGGCAGGAGCAACTCTTGCTTGCCGTTGCTCTGGCGCATTTTTACTTTCGCTT
Source organism: Spirosoma litoris (assembly GCF_054776755.1). Lineage (NCBI taxonomy): Bacteria > Pseudomonadati > Bacteroidota > Cytophagia > Cytophagales > Cytophagaceae > Spirosoma > Spirosoma litoris. The sequence goes on from NZ_BAAHBI010000029.1 coordinate 111,797, forward strand.
TTGGATCGATCTGAATGTAATAACTCCGGTCATTAACGGCATATAAACCTTTGCTGACTTCCTCTATCACTGATCCGGAAGCCACCCGACAATAAGGCGCTCCCGTGGGTGAGCCTGCCAATGTTAACGTCCGAACCAGCGCGTTCCCTTCTGCTCGCGTAGCGTCTGTAACAGTGGCGCCCGCTAGCGTATACGTAAGCATAGGAACTCCCTGCTTATTGATGCTCAATCCTTTGTATTGCAGAATGTTTTCGCCCACACTATCGGGCCAGGCTGCCGCGTCGTTCGTTAGCACCATCAATGGTGTTTGAGCGGGCAAATAAACGGGAGGTCCCAGTGGCGCTAAGAGTTGCGGCTCACCACGTTCGTACCACATTTCGGTTGTATTGGCAAAGTCGCCTTTCCAGACTTGCAGTAACGCCATCTGATTCAGATCGACCGTGTAGTGAATGCCAACGGGCGAACCAACCGACAAACTATGCGTCCGTTTCGTTTTCTCGCCGGGCAGTTGCACAAATGAACGAATGCGCTGAACCTGGTTTCCGGCATCGCTGAAATCGGGGTTTACGCTAACAACCGCCACCGGATCAGGTTCTGGGAGCGAAGTCGGTGCGTGCAGCGGTTGTGGGCGTGTACCAGCCTGCGATACATACAGGCCCAGACCTGGCCGGAACCAGGAGCGAGAGAAATAGACCTTTATGTCATGAGGCCCCGCCGTTAGGGGAATAGTATTCGCATTGGGCATCCCCAATTCAAGGTGGTTAATCGGCAATACTTCTTTGCCGTCAATCCATAAAGCGGCTAGTCCGCCCTGATTCAGATCAAAACGGTAATCGCCTGTTTGCAAAGCGTTTAATTTTCCTGTGAAAAAGATAGTGTATTGGCGAGGCTGACCATACGAGACTTCGTAGTTCAACAGGGCGGTCGTATCCTGTTTCAGGACTTTCTTCTTCACAGCTTCTTCAGGACTCTGGATATATCCCCCTTCGACAATGGTGTAGCTCAATGGACCGGCCCATTGCGCGACAATGCGGGGCGTCATTACCCGGTAACCAACGTTTCGTAACGCCACCGATCCTGTTTTTGCCATGATTGTAAGGGGGCCAAGTGCCGTTCCTGCTACCGTTTGTCCTTCGCGTACGGTTACTCCGTTGATCGCGAGTTTTTCGAGCATAGAAGATGACTTGGTCGTACCGATTTTGTACCACAATTCAACTGTCTGCCACAAACCAGGAGCTTTCAGTATCCGGGCAATTTCCTGCGAATGAGCCAGACTAATCGACTGGCCGTTGGGTAAGGTAAGCACGACATCGGCACCAGCTGTCATCAGCGTCTCGAAACGCACGCGAAAGTCAGCTGTTGGTGTCAGCAGGGTTAAGGGGGCGCTGGAACCGACCAACACATTGGCTCCTGATGTGGTCTTCATGGACGTGCTCTCTGCATTTGGCGACACCGACCCTACCAATTGCCAGCCAGCCGGACGGGTTAATTGAGCTAGTGATACGGGTGGTAAATCACTCTGAGCGTATACAGGTACCGACAGTAGCCAGCCTAACGATAATGCGGCTATTTGTCGAGTCATTAAGGTGACGAGTTTATTCATTTGCCTGGGAAAAATAGCCGGGTCATTATAGATACTTTCCAAAATTACCGAAATAGAACGGTTTGCGGATTTGATTAAAAAACTTTTAGTGAAAATCGCCCGTTTAGGTAGGCATACTGCAAACTCAATCCTATTCATTATGAAAGCAGCTCTGCTTTTATTGACGGCTGTAACCTCAGTCGTTGCAGGCCCCCAGAAACCGATCAAATCACGGCCTTCATCAACAGCTATTACGCATGTCCAGTCTGTAAGCCCTCCTGATAACGGAGCTATTAAATTAGCAAGTGGTTTTCAGGCAACGGTCTTTGCCGATAACCTCGGAAAAGCACGACACATGGCTGTGGATAAAGCGGGAACGGTTTTTGTTAAACTAGAAAAACTCAATGAGGGCAAAGGTATTGTTGAGTTGATGGACAGCAATGGCGACGGGAAATCCGACCAGACGGTGATGTTTGGTACCAATACCGGTACTGGAATGGGGATTTATAATAATTATCTCTATGCTTCTTCAGATACGTCGGTTTACCGCTATAAACTGACCGACGGGAAGGTTCTGGAAACCACACCTGCCGAACCGATTATTGTAGGGCTGACCCTCCAACGCCAACACGCGAGTAAATCACTGGCTATTTCGCCGGATGGAAAACTGTTTGTGAATTTCGGCGCGCCATCGAATGCCTGTCAGGAGAAAGACCGTCAGAAAGGTTCGAAGGGGATGGACCCTTGCCCCATTCTGGAAGAGTACGGCGGCATCTGGGTTTTCGACGCGAATAAACTGAACCAACACAAAGCCGATGGCAAACGCTATGCAACGGGTATTCGGAACGCCGTTGCCCTCGACTGGAACACGGCCACCAATACGCTCTATGCCCTGCAACATGGCCGGGATAATCTGAATAACTGGGGCGGTGTATTTACCGATGAAGTAAGTGCCGAACTGCCTTCCGAAGAATTTCTGATGGTAAAAGAGGGGTCGGATTTTGGTTGGCCCTATTGTTACAACGACCATTACAAGAACAAGAAATTTCTGGCTCCTGAATATGGTGGCGATGGCACCAAAGAGGATCGTTGCGCTGGAAAAGACAAACCCATCATGGCGTTTCCCGGCCATTGGGCACCTAATGATTTGTTGTTTTACACCGGCAATAGCTTCCCCGCTCGTTACAAAAACGGTGCCTTCGTGTGTTTCCACGGCTCCTGGAACCGGGCACCCCTGAAACAGGGCGGTTATTTTGTGGCCTTCATTCCGTTCGGGAAAGATGGTCGTCCGTCGGGTAAGTACGAAGTCTTTGCCGAAAACTTTGCAGGTGTTCCCGAACTCGGCAAGCCAGGTACTGACGTGAATGCCGGAAAACTCGATCTGGCTAGCCCCGGCGATGCGGTAGCCCGGCCTGTAGGATTGGCGCAAGGTCCTGATGGCGCCTTATACATTAGTGATTCTGTGAAAGGGAAAGTCTGGAAGGTTAAGTATGCTAAAAAATAAATAATAGATACAAATTCTTGTTTGGCCCGCGCTGAAATCGTTTATTTCGGCGCGGGTTTTTTATTCCCCTGCTTATACATCTATGTCCGTAACCTTTGTCGAGCAATTTGATAATGTTCTTGACCTAATCCGGCAGGCCCAACAACGGGCACTCCGGGCTGTAAATGCCGAATTAGTTGATTTGTATTGGCGCATTGGGCAGTATGTAAGTGATAAAATTGCTCAGGCAGAATGGGGTGATGCAACTGTTCAGGAATTGGCCAATCATCTTCGTAAGAAAGAGCCAGCACTGCGTGGCTTTGATCGTCGGAACCTCTACCGGATGAGGCAATTCTATGAAGCTTATAAACATGATGAATTTGTGTCAACAGTGTTGACACAAATTCCCTGGAGCCATCATTTGGCTATTATGTCTAATTCAAGAGATAAAAAGGAGCGCCTTTTTTATATGCAGGCAACTATCAAAGAGGGCTATACTTTTCGGGAACTTGAACGGCAGATTAAAAGCGGTTTGTATGAACGAACGATGTTGGCCAATAAAACATTACCATCAGCCATTCGGGCTTTGCCGCAAGATGTGTCAGGAATTTTTCGAGACAGTTATATACTGGAGTTTCTAAATGTGCCGGATGAGCCAGTTTATGAACGCGATGTACAAAAAGGACTCATCAAACAGATGAAGCAGTTTGTCATGGAACTAGGCCGGGATTTTTTATTTGTAGGTGAAGAGTTTCGATTGCAGGTAGGAATGAGTGACTTCTACGTTGATTTACTGTTCTTTCATCGAGATCTCTGCTGTCTGATCGCTATCGAATTAAAGATGGGGGAATTTAAACCAGACTATATTGGTCAGATAAATTTTTACCTGGAAGCCCTTGATCGGGATGTGCGGAAAGCTCATGAAAATCCAAGTATTGGCATTTTACTTTGTAAAGAGCGAGATTCGGAAGTAGTAGAGTATGCACTGAGCCGCAGTTTATCGCCAACATTAGTGGCTGAATATCAGACTAAATTGCCCGATAAACAGTTGTTGCAAGCTAAACTCCATTCGTTTTTGGAAAATACCACTGAGCTTTGATGTAGAAAAGGTGTGCTTATAAGGTATTTTTCACCTTCGATCGTTATTATCGTGCCACCGCCTTTTTTATCTAAAGCCACCCGTTCGATTATGAATTCAGAAAATCCTGATGCACATGAGCCTCCCTATACGCCCAATTCTGAGTCAAGGCCACCTAGAGCCCAGCAGTCCAATCCGTTAGAGCTGCTCAAACCCCGCGGAGGCTATTTAATAACGCCCATACTTATCTGGCTGAATGTAGGCATATTCCTACTTATGGTTATTAGTGGGGTAAACGCCCTGGAACCGAGTGGCGAAGACTTAGTTAAATGGGGGGCTAATTATTCACCCTTAACAATCGGTGGGCAGCCGTGGCGATTGCTGACTTGTTGCTTTCTTCATATTGGGATCATTCATCTGGTGTTCAACATGTATGCACTGATGCAGATTGGGCCTATTCTGGAGCCATTGCTGGGTAGCCGTCAGTTTACAATAGCGTACCTTACCGCAGGCTTAATGGGTAGCGTTGTGAGCGTTTGGTGGCATGATGTTGTCAATGGAGCAGGCGCGTCGGGGGCTATTTTTGGCATGTATGGCGTATTCTTGGCCCTCCTGACGACTAACTGGCTTGAAGCTACCGTACGTAAGGCGTTGCTACAAAGTATTCTGATTTTTGTCGGGTTCAATTTATTCGTGGGGATGCAGGCACACATCGACAATGCAGCCCATATCGGCGGGTTATTGGCCGGGCTGTTTACGGGGTATGCCTATTATCTGTTTGTGCTACGCTCCAATCAACCGGCAAGCCGAGCCCTTTTGCCAATGATTATTCCGCCGGTGTTGGCAATAGCGCTGGCGGTATTGGTCTATACGTATAAGTCGAATCCACTTGCTGATTTTGATCGACTGATGGGGCGGTTTAACAAGCTTAATGGTCAGGCGATGAGTGTTTTTCAGCTACCGAAAACAACCCCAGCGGCTGAGGTGGCTAAGGCAATTAACGATCAGGGGATTGTGGCTTGGGAGGAAGCTATTATCCTACTCGATGAGGCTGATAAACTTGACTTGCCGAATGGGTACCATCAGCATACGAAATTGTTACGCCAGTATACTACGTTACGATTGAAAAGCTTTAAACTTCTACAACGTTCACTGGCGGATACGACCCATATTTACGACAAACAGATTGGACTTTACGACCAGCAAATCGCAGAAGTTTTAAGTCAGCTGAGCGCGAAAAAGAAATAAGCTAACTAAGGGAGTTTCGCCAGTTCGTCGGTCAGGAATTTCTGGAACCGTTCCTGCAAGCTCTGGTAATAGGTTAGGTATTTCTCACCTTCTTTGGTCACGATGGTTCCCCCGCCCTTTTCGCCCCCAGTTTGTGTAATAACGAGTGGCGAATCGGCTTGTGTATTCATAGAGTGTACCATTTCCCAGGCCCGTTTGTACGACATGTTCATGGCTTTGGCGGCCTGATTGATAGAGCCTGTTTGCTGAATGTGCCCAAGTAATTCCAGCCGACCAATGCCCATAAACCGTTCGGCAGAATCGTTGGAGAGGGTTTCGAGCCAGATGCGGCCGTTGATGCGAAGGTTCATGCCGAATGCAGAAATTGGTTCTGGCGGCTAAAGTACAACGATAAATTAATTGACTACCCGCTTCACCTTCATTTGTCGGAAAGCGCCTTTCAGTTTTGCTAACTCTTTATTCGTTAAACTAATTGAATCTTTGGCCTGTTGGCTTAGGCGTCGGGCGGCACTGTCGGACAGAAACCAGCCTAGCGGATACTTGTCATTGTAGGCAAGGCGCAGTGTCAGGTAATTCGTTTTGGGGTTGTCGAAGCGGTTCATAAACGAACTGAACATATTATCGCGGGTGGTCGAGCCATTGTCCCAGGCATTGAAAAAGCCCAACAGAGGTATCTGAATTGCCTGTACAATGGAACGCTTTTGAGGGAGCTTGCCAATGGTGTGGCTATTCTGAATAAAGAGAATGTAAGGAATAACGGTAACACTCTGGGCCGTATCGAGCTGACGGATAAACGGGACGAGGTTATTCAGAAGCTGCATACACGTTTCAACGCCCGAATTATCGAAATAGCCACCATCGACAACGTGCCCGCCATAGCGCTTTTTTCGTCCACTCCCCAGTAATGTATCTTTCTGGATCAAACCGCCATTGGTCACAATCGGGAAACGACTGCACAGAGATGCAGCCGTTTTGAGAGGGACATCAGTACCCAATACATCCAACGTAGAGACTACATTTTTAAAATAACCCGGATCAAGTTGCAGGTTTGAAGTGACGATTTTCTGACCCGACTCAGCCAGCGTACCATTGAGCAGGAGTGAAGGCAGGTTGTAATTATAACCCGTAGGGGTTTGGTACAATTGCGTTAGCGACGAATCGAGGGTGGGGAGCCCAAGATTATCGGTGTAGGAATCTGCCCAGGAGTCTTCGAGCCATTTTGCCCGCTCAAGGGTGGGTAATGGAGTAGGCACGATCCGTTGGATCGATTCGGGAAATAGCAAAGCCGCCGACACTGCCGATAAATAATCGTCGCGAATGACATTTCGGAATTTCTCAAATCGACCTGTACGTTCTGTCTCGGCGACATCGCGCAAGAAAGCTGTGTAAAATACTGTTCCAACACCCCCGCCCGATACCCCACTGAGCGCATACACATGGCGGCTAAATCCCGGAATAATGGAATCGAGTCGAATGAGGGTTTCGGCCGTCCAGTTCAGCGCCCGGATACCTCCTCCTTCGGCAGCTACCAGTACCAACGGTATGGTGTCTCCTTCTTCCTGCTGGCGGGCGGCAATCCATTGAGCAAAATGTGCCTGAATGGTTGGCCGTTGCGTTACGGGCAAGACAGATGGCTTCGTGGCCCGCCGGACGGTGGTGTTGTCATTAAACGCACTGATAACAATTAAGTAAACCAAGACAATCAGCATCAACGGTCGATAGCGGTAGTCATTGAAATAAATGATGAGGCTACCGACGAATGTGTACAGGGTAATCCCGAAAATGATAATGGCCGTCGGGCGGAAACTTCGGGCAATACCCCAATCGACGGGTAAGCTGAACAGAACAATCAGGAGTAGGCTCAATACCAGCCCGCCCGTGGTGACCACCCGGCCAAGTGGGTTTCGCCAAAGTGCCCGTATGTCTTGCGTGAAATTGGTATAGCGTTCTGAAAATTTCCAGCGTGCAGGCAGGGCAAAAACGGGTACATAGTGCTCAATCGATAAAAAGACGATTAGCATCAGACAGCTTTCGAGAACCAACAGGTACGATTGCCAGTGATCGGGTTTCCAGAAGGCATAAGCCAGAATGAAGGGCGGAATCATGCCCCCCAGTTTGGGAAGCCATCGGAGCAGTAAATCACACTCACTATTTAGCCGTAAGCCAACGGGCGAAATATGTAGGATCATGCGTGTGCAGCCATAGACCATCCAGCTCCAGATAAAGGTACTCAGCAAAATGAACTGGAAAAGTCGACTCAAAATGCCGTCGTCGATTACCGCATTGATCATATCGTCGGCCTGATCGGGTACGGTGAGTACGTACAACGAAATTAGCAGCGTAACAATGATCAGAAATGCTTTTCGCTGGGTTTGGTAAAACGCGATGACGTAATTCCGGAATTGTCGCGAAACGGTAGGAGGGCCAATGGGCTGCACAGGAAATTGGATTGATCCGTCAATTTGTTGAATGTAATTCTTTGCTACGTATGGGTAGCTAAACCAGTAGTAATTTTTCGCGAAAAACTACTGAAATGCCATCCGCCTTATACGCATCCCGTCGTACCTTTCGGGCGATAGTTTACTCGCCTAGTTCGCCCCTAATCGCACTGCCTGTCTGCGATCTCGGCGACCCGTCCCCACTATCCCGCTGGTTATGGACAATGTTGAGTTACTCTCCCGAATTCAGTTCGCTTTCACCATTGCCTTTCACTACATCTACCCACCCCTGAGTATTGGCTTAGGCGTTTGTCTGGTAATTATGGAAGGGTTGTATCTAAAAACAAAAGACAAAGTTTATGAAGAGTTGACCCGGTTCTGGGTCCGAATTTTTGCCCTCATTTTTGGGATTGGTGTCGCTACGGGTATTGTTATGGAGTTTGAGTTCGGTACGAACTGGGCTACTTACTCCCGCTACGTGGGTGATATTTTTGGCTCCGCGCTGGCGGCCGAAGGTATTTTTGCCTTTGCGCTTGAATCGGCGTTTTTGGGTATCCTGCTGTTCGGTTGGAACAAAGTAAGTCCACGAGTCCATTTTATGGCGACCGTATTGGTAGCGCTCGGCTCTATTTTCTCGGCGCTTTGGATTGTAGTCGCCAATTCGTGGCAGCAAACGCCTTCTGGTTATCGGATTGAAGGAACAGGCATGGAGGCCCGCGCCATTGTTACCGACTTCTGGGCGATGGTTTTTAACCCGTCGTCGGTGGAGCGGTACTCACATGTGTTGATTGGCGCTTTGCTAGCCGGTTCGTTTTTGGTACTTAGCGTAAGTGCCTGGTATATACTGAAAAAGAAATACCTTGTTCATGCCGAAGCGGCCTTTCGGATTGCACTTTGGGTGGCAGCCATATCGGCGCTGGGGCAACTGTTCACCGGTAGTAAATCGGCGGAGGTGGTTACAAAATACCAACCCGCGAAACTCGCGGCTATGGAAGGGCATTTCGAGAAATCGGCCCCCGGCGATATGTATCTGATGGGTTGGGTAGATGCGAAGGAGCAGAAAACCACAGGGTTAAAAATTCCCGGTGGTTTATCGTTTCTAGTTCATCACGACGTCAATGCGCCTATTCCTGGTCTGAACAGCATAAAACCCGAAAATCGCCCAACGGCGGTCAACTTCGTGTTTCAGACTTACCACATCATGATTAGCATTGGTATGTTGTTGATTGGGCTGACGCTTCTTGGGTTATATCTACTCTACCGAAAAAAACTCTTCCAGACGCGCTGGCTGATGGGCGTTTTTGTGTTCTCGGTTTTACTGCCTCAAATTGGTAATCAGGTAGGCTGGTACACGGCCGAAGTGGGGCGGCAGCCGTGGGTTGTGTATGGATTGTTGCGTACTTCTGATGCGCTGTCGCAGGCTGTTAAAGCCGAACACGTGCTGGCATCACTCATTATGTTTACCTTTATTTACGTGATGCTATTTGTCTTGTTTCTGTACTTACTCAACAAGAAAATCCAGCACGGCCCCGATGTGGTTTCTGACGATGAAACCTCCTCGCGCATGAACCCGTCAATGTCGCCGATTTTTAATGAGTGAAAGAGTGAATGAGTGAAAGAGCGAAAAGCTGCCGCCCCCTTCACTCATTCGCTCTTTCACTCATTCATTCTTTCACTCATTATTTATGGATACCGTTCTCGGAATCGATCTTCCCACCTGGTGGTTTTTGCTGATTGGCGCGCTGATCAGCGGGTATGGCATTTTAGACGGCTTCGATTTGGGAGCTGGAGCGCTGCATCTGTTTTTTCGAAAAGAACAGAGCCGACGAATTGCGCTCAACGCGATTGGGCCAGTTTGGGATGGTAACGAAGTCTGGCTCGTGATTGGCGCGGGTTCATTGTTTGCAGCTTTCCCGCTTGTGTACGGCACCATTTTGTCGGTATTTTATTTGCCCTTCATGTTGTTTCTGGTGGCCATTATCTTTCGGGGTATCTCGATTGAATTTCGGAGTAAGGAGAAAATGAAATGGTGGCATCAACTGTGGGATATTAGCTACTGCGTGTCCAGCATTGTGATTTCATTACTGCTAGGATTGGTTTTGGGGAATCTGATCCAAGGGCTTCCTCTCAACGCTAAGCACGAATTTGTCGGTCGACTGCGCGACTTTTTCAATCCTTATGCTGGGCTTATTGCTGTTACCGTGTTATCGCTGTTTATGATGCACGGAGCCATGTATCTGCTCATGAAAACCGAAGATCGACTTTATGCGAAACTGACGATTATTGCCAATAACACCAGTAAGTTTTTCATTCTGTGCTTTATGGCTACGTCGATGGCGACGCTCATTTATGTACCGCACATGACGGCTATTTTCAAGGCATATCCTGAACTCTTTGCACTAGGCATAGCTGCCGTATTGATTGTCCTGAATATCCGCCGAAGCATCGAAAAGCGGCAATATCGGCGGGGTTTCATTTCTTCGTCTGTGACTACGGCCCTGTTACTGATTCTGTTTGCAATGGGGCTTTACCCCAATTTAGTCCTATCGAATATCGACCCGAAAGGTAGCATCAGCATTTACGAGGCTGCGTCGTCAGATGGCTCGCTGCGGACAATGCTCCTGTTTGCCGCCATTGGGATGCCGCTGGTTGCTACCTATACCGTATTTATGTTCTGGACCTTTCGGGGGAAGGTGAAGCTGGAAGAACATAGTTATTGACTTGTTACCCGCTCACCTCTCCGTAACGCATTCACCAGATTATGTGCCCGGCGCGTGGGTTCAGGAATCCGATAGCCACCATCGCACGCCAGGGTTAACGAAATGGCAGTTTCCAAATCAATTAGGTGACCGGGCGATACATACACTGGATTGACTTTGTTTTTCGTTCGTAAAGCCGCGCCGATAACCTCACCATAATGCTTCATCAGCGACCAGTTACCACGTTCCAATGCCGGTTCATCGTACTTGCCAACCAGCACCGATTTACCACAACCAAATGTGGGGCGGTTCAGGAAAAGCCCGGCGTGTGAAGCAATTCCGATTCGCCGTGGGTGCGCCGTGCCGTGACCATCGAACATGACCACGTCGGGTTCAATGGTCAGCTTTTGCCAGGCTTGTAGTAGCGAGGGAATCTCGCGGAACGACAGTAGACCTGGAATATAAGGAAAGGGCGCAGTGCTAACGACGCCTGCTTCTTCGATGGTTTCGAGTGTATCGAGTCGAAGGACAACGATGCCGGCGTAGACGGTTTCCTCAAACTTATTGAACGAAATGTCGCAGCCTGCAATAGTTTTGGGCTGTTTGGCCAACGGCTCAATGCGAATCTGGGAACGCAATTGCTGTTGCAGGGCGACGGCTTCGGTGGGTGTTACGTTCCAATCGTGAAGAGGTTGATAACTGGCCATAGAATAGGTGGGGTTTATTACATAACACCTGTGGATGGACAACAGTTATTCAAGCAAGGGGTTTCTAACAGGATAAAACAAGATTTAATGAGAGAAGTAATCCTGTTTTATCCTGTTAATCCTGTCAGAAACTACTTCTGTTCCCGAATTAACCTTGCCACAAAGCTCAATTGAGCATCGGTATGCGTCAGAATGTTCGTTCGGGTGGTCGGAACATCATAATCGGGTAGTGTGCCGTGACCTTTCTGCTTCGATTCGGGCACGGCGTTGTTGTAATAAACTAATGGCGTTGTTACCTGTATTCCCGACTTGGGAAGAGGAAGCGTAATAAAACTACTTCCATTACCACCCTCGTAGGCACCACCCGATTCGGAGCCAATAAATATTCCGACTTTGTTGGCGTGTGCTACGGCCAGAAATTCCGACGCGGTTGAGGCACTTTCGCCATCCATTAACACGTAAACCTGACCTTTAAACCGATTGGGCTTGGGGGCGTACCGTTTAGGCGTTCGGCCGGTCGAATCGATGCCGCTGTCTTGCCTGAGAGTAAATGTACCATCGGGTTCAGGCGTCAATTCGTTCTTTGCATTCTGTCGGTCAGCTTCGGAAAGGTCTGAAAACGTAAGAAACTCACTACTACTACCCTCGCCATTGGTGATGCTATGCTGACGAGTGTAATAAGGAACGGCAGAATCGGTTTTCATCAGATACGTGAACAATTCAATACCCTGGCTATCCCAGCCACCCGTATTTCCTCTGACATCGATAATAAGATGCCGTATGCGCTGCTTCTCGATTTTGGCCATGCTTTTGTCCATGAAAGCCTGGAAGGTAGTGATGGCTTCTGCTCCGTTTTTAGCGCCTTCGCCACCAAACCCATCGAACCGAAGAATAGCCGTGTTGGCTAGTGTGTCGGGGAAACTGAGTCGCCAGGGGTGTTTATGCTTTTTGTTGACGTACCAGACCACCATCTGCTTATTGACGGGATTTTTGATCATTTGCCGGAGCGATTCGCTGAAGGGCTTGGCGGGTGCCTTTACCTGAAGCGTATCACCCGTTAGGCTGCGGAACGTGAGCGAAAACTGATCTGGCTGGCCAATAAACCAATAATAAAACAAGTTAAAAAACTCACCTCGCAGTTGGCTCTTCGAGGATTGGATATACCCATCGGCCCAATGTTGACGGTACAACTGCTGCCGGACATCGTCTATCGATTGTCCGTTGATGCTCAACAGTTCAAAGCCAGGTTTGATGGTTTGATCAGTTGTTCCGTTCAACAATACGAAGACATGCTGCTGAGTAGATAGTATAAAAAATGGAATGGTTTTCTGGACTTTATTAAATTGCATTCGCCAGTCTTTTTGCGGTACCGGATGCGTATGGGCACAACGAATGTCGGCCAGTAGACCATTGATCGTTTTGAAGAAGCTGTAGAAAGATTGTGGTTTCGTAAAGGACCGATCAAGGCTGTCCAGCTTGGCCTGCATGCTGGCTTTGGCTGTGTAACGATACAAGCCCGGATGCGTTTCTTCCAGCAATCGACGGAGGTAACGGAAGTCAGCTTGCATAGCTGCCGGTTGCAGGACTCGGGTTGATAAGGAATCCGTTCCCGGCTGAGCATTCAGAGGGTAAGCGAGGAGGAAAAGGAGAGTGCAGTAGAGAAGTTTCATGGATTTAATGAAGTTGCGTAAATGGAGATGAACTGGCGGAATCGCTTACAATCGCTTCGCTACTACGTCGCCATTTTGGTGAACCGTAATCTGGATAACTCGCCCGGTTTCATCTTTCTGGAAGGTTAATTGCGCATTGACGGCTTTGAGGAAAAAGTCTGTTTCGCTGGATGGGAAAATCTCGAATCGTTCCTGACCTGTCACTTGTAGAAATAGCCTGTTCTGGTCGAATGTGATAGTTACGATTCGTTTCAGGTCAAGCTGGTATTGGCCTACGTACTGCTGTAAAATCGCATCACTGACCCGAACCGTCTTGAAACTAACAGGTAGTTGGTAGGGCATGCCATACGTAACAAAAAGCAGGTCTTTAAGCATCGGTTCCAGCGTAGTCATGTCTGATGTGTCATCGACATTGGCGAGCATTATCAGGACTGTATCATCGTCGGGAATAAGCACCAGAAAGGTGGCGAAGCCTGGAAGGTTGCCATTCTGAAAAACTAACTTTTTGTGGTTCACGAAATAATTAATTCCCCAGCCGCAACTCCAGTTGCCGGGCTTGATGGGGGTAAATGCCAAACGTTGTGAAGCTGGTTTTAACAATTGAGTAGAGCGAAAAGCCTGCGTCCAGCGGTACAAATCACCAACTGAGCTATACATACCACCAGCCGCATAAGCTGCCGTTGAATCGAGCGAACGAACGGCAACCAGAACCGAATCTTTCCAATACGTATAGCCCGTTGTTTTATCTGGCGTTTGTCGATTGATAAAATCAAAGCCTGTTCGGGTTAGCTGAAGTGGCCTGATGAACCGCTCCCGAATAACGGTTTCAAACGGCTGTTGTGCTACTTTTTCGATAATCAGACCCAATAAGAAATAGCCGGAATTTGAATAATTGACGGTCTTCCCCGGTTCGTTGGCCAGCGGTTTGTCTTTGAATGTGGAAAGTATGCGCTCTTTGCTGACAGGACGGGTAAACTCCAGGCTGTCTTTCGAATAAAGCACGCCTTTGTAGTCATAGATCCCGGACGTATGGGCAAATAGCTGCTCGATAGTAATCTGATCACCATTGGGGTAATCGGGCAGGTATCGGCTCAGTTTATCCTTGATCGATAACTTTTTTTCTTCCTGCAACTGAAGTATGGCTGCCCCTGTGAATGTTTTCGTAATCGATCCAAGCTGGTAAATACTAGTCGTGTCATTCGGGATTTTAGCGGGCTCATTGCGCCAGCCGTACCCCTTCTGGAGAAGGATACTTCCTTTTTGCGCCACTAATACGGTGCCATTAAATCGGTGCAGGTTGGCGGCAGTGGTCAGGTATTCGTCAAGCTTTTCGGTCGTCGATTTAGCTTGCTGGGCGTTTGCTGAATGAATCAGGCAAAGAGCTATCATGAAGATAAGCGCCTGGAAAGGTTGGTTCATAGCAGGTCGTTTTTTGGGTCAAAGCTGCCCGAAAAACAGACGCTGATCTGCTCAAATCCTGATTTGAGAGGTATTTTTCAGGTATTCGCCGGGTGAAACGCCCGTTGATTGCTTGAATATGCGCTGAAAGGTCGCCTGCGAGTTGAAGCCACAATCGAAAGCAATACCGGTAAGGGTCAGGTGGTCATAGACCGGATCGACTAATCGACGTTTTACTTCATCGACTCGGTAGTCATTGATGAACCCATTGAAATTTTTGTGTAGATGCTGATTGAGGACTGCCGAAATCAATTTGGGCGAAAGCTGTAGATGCCTTCCTAACTTATCAACGCTCAAATCAGTATCTAGAAAGAGTTTCTCTTGGGTCATTGCCCCTACTAGCGAATGAATGACCTGTTCGACAGTCTCAGAAGATAGCTCGGCGCCAGTTGATTTGGTTGTCACCTTATCGACGCTTTCTGATCGTGTATATAAATATCCTTTAAAGCCCAGCCAGTAGATCAAGATGGCAATGGGAATGTAAATGGGATACCAGCCGAAGCGATCCAGTAAAGGGCCGCGCGAAGCAGGAATGATATAAGGCACCAAATGAATAAACCAGATGGTCTGGAAAACTAGGAATACGTTAACAAACTGCCAGAGCCAGCGCATCGGCCGGAGTTGAGTTGCCTGTTGGTTGGTTGATTGATACTGTCGAAGGGCACGTCTGGTCAGGAACAGATAAATTGTAGCCGATAGCCAGCGAGGAATATCAATATACGTATCGTATTCGTCCATTGCATTTCCCCAACTAGGCCCGGTTTTCCGCTCAAAAAAGCCCAGAAGCATACCAGTAATGAAAACCCAGCCTATGAATTTCGAGCCTAAATCCAGAACAGCTGGATAAAAATGACGTCGTTCAGTTTTGCCAAATTGGAAAGCCGGGTCCAGCATCGACTTTGTGTAAAAGTAAATGAGTGGCCCGATGGGCATAGCAATAATAAGCGGGGTTAAATCTAGCGCGAATAGTATATAGCGATTCGTAATGGGGTGCCCTACCGCAAAACTCATCAATGCCAGCAGGCCAATGAGCGTAGCCAATAACCGGTTCGACAATCGATTACCTTTCGGATTGAACCATAAGAGTGCCGCCAGAATAACTCCCTGAATACTACCCAGTAACAGGATCAGGTCAAAAGGAGAGATCGTCATGCCACTGGAATAGACTAATAATCCTGGATTTTTACGCGTATTCGGTGAGGAGCCACGCTCGTACCCCCGAAATAAAGTCCAGTGTTATACGCAAATGATTTATTGTGGGTGAACGGAATCGTTTTGCCACCCAATACCTGATACACTTTTCGATCGTAATCGATCTTGATAACCATTTTGGTAGGTGTATTAATGGCTACTTCGGCTACTTTGAAGTCAATACGTTGGCCCTCAACATAAACATAGGCCCCCAGATCAATCCGTTGCCGTTGGGCGTTCCAGCGCCAACCAACCCGTGCCCCATCCACCTGATGAGGAGCGACTCCATCCAATGGCTGATCTTTAGCGCCAACAAATCCAACGCCGATTACTTTGTTCCAGTCATCGGCATCAACGGCCCCAACATCGTAGATGCAACTGCTATCGAAGGTGACCGTGGCCGATACTTCACTCGGACTAATAAGTAAGCCAAATTTTCGGGCAGGGCTTGGTTCATGTTCACCGGCTTCAATAACAACCCAATCGGAGTCCGACACTAAAAAGTCGGGCACACACGCACTCATGAATAAGCTAAGGCTAATCAATAATGCTTTAGCTACAAACGACTTACTGTTTGCAGGGCAATCAGAATAGAGCATATGATCTGGCTTAAGTACACGCATCGATACGCAAATAACGCTATAAATCAGTGGAACTGTATCCCGTTGGCTCAGAGAGCGTAAGCGTTGTTGCCAAGCGATCTCACGACTTTGCGCAACATTTCGTATTTTACAGCATCATTAAGCCCTACGGGTAATTTGTCTATTTATGCCATCTATCTCCTCTGCTGATCAGCGTTTTAGTATACCAATTTATATCTACGCAGTTGTCTTCGCTTCATTTTGTGTCATTATGGGCCTCCTTTGGGACATCATGTGGCACATGAGCATTGGACGTGATGGTTTGTTTGCAGCTCCACACCTGGTTATTTACGTAGGAGGAGTGGTTGGTGGATTATTTTCTGCCTACCAGATTTTCAACCTGACACTGTCTAAAAATCACCCTGGCCGACCTGAGGCAGTGCCTTTTTGGGGTGTTTTTTATGGGCCGTTAGGCGCTATGTTCTGCGTTTGGGGTGCATTGGCCATGCTCACGTCGGCCCCTTTCGACGACTGGTGGCACAACACATACGGGCTCGATGTTCAGATTCTGACCCCTCCACATACCATTCTGGCCATTGGTATCATGACATTACAGTTCGGGGCCATCATTGGGGTTCTGGCTTTACAAAATAGGCACCAGAATACTGGCTTAGTTAGTACTACGTCCACACGACTGAAATGGTTATTTGCCATTGCAGCAGGATTGCTGCTCACTATGCTATTTTCTTTGTTCTCTGAAACAATGGATCGGGGCGATACGCATAGTACAGCTTATTATGTTACAGCCGCCATTGTGTTGCCGTTCTATCTGGTAGCTATGGGGCGAGCCTCCTTATTACGTTGGCCAATTACCTCAATTGCGGGCTTATTTATGTTGTTTTTACTCCTGCCAAGCTGGGTCATTCAACACTTGCCCGCCGTACCCCGGTTAGGACCGGTGCTTAATCCAATCACCCATTATCAGCCGTTTGTGTTTCCGCCCCTGCTCATTATCCCAGCCTTTGCCATGGACTGGATTCTGCATCGGTTCGATAATCCGACTACGGGACGGAAACTCAACGATTGGGTGTTAGCCGTTTTGTTGGGCGTTGTGTTTTTGCTGATATTACTGGCTATACAATGGCCATTTGGTGAGTTTCTGGAAACATCTCCCTATGCGCGGAACGGCATCTTTTTGTCGTATTCCTGGACATATGGAAGTCCGCCCGATTGGGAGTATCGGTATGCTTTTCCACCCTGGCGTACCCAATCGCCCACCGAATTTGCTATTGGTTTTGGGAAGGCATTGATTTATGCCAGCCTTTCGGCCCGAGTTGGATTGCTTTGGGGAAGTTGGATGAAACGCGTAGCTCGCTGATTGAGCATATTATGGGAAAGAGGTCATGAAATTCTGCAAAATGAATCCAATAAAAAGCAATAAACGAATGTCTGGACGGGTTATAAGACTTGCCCTGTTCTATTCACTTATTCTATCACTCACTCATTCATTCATTGCAACCGCTCACGTTGGTAGTTCGGGCGTAATTGTACAGAAACAGGTTGGCAAGTATCAATTGCTAATCAGTGTAAAACCACCTGATGTAGTCCCCGGAACGGCCATTGTAACGGTATTTGTGGAGCAAGGTCGAGTGAGTAGTATTGGAGCACGACCAATTTATTTCCGTTCGGGCGATAAAGGCGCGCCGACGCACGATATTCTAACCCCTGTGGAAGCCAATCGTTACGAGGGAGATTTGTGGCTAATGGACTCTGGTTCGTCGAGTATTGAATTGAGCATCGATGGCCCCGATGGCAAACAGCAGGTGATTGTACCTGTTGTGGCGATGGCAACCGCTTTGCGCGAAATGCCCCAGGGAACGGGTCTGGCATTGGCCGCAATGGGTCTCCTACTAGTTGTCATGCTCATTACCATCATTGGCGCTAGTAATTCGGATGGCGTTTTGTTACCCGGTCAAAAAGCGCCTGCTACACTCGGTCGTCGGAGATTGGTAGGCATGGGCGTTGGTTTGGCTGTTATTGCGTTGATTCTAACGGGTTGGCGCTCCTGGTGGACGAGTACTGCCGAAGAATATCGGAATGAGCAACTCTATCAGCCAACACGCATTGCTACATCAGTGCGTGTTACTAATGCGCAACGCCAGCTAACGATCCAGTTCGATACAACGGGCTTTGGTAGTGGCCAAAGATCTCGTCGGCTTTTTAGCTTTATGCTGCCTGATCATGGCAAACTCATGCACGCTTTTTTAGTTCGAACGCCAGGGCTGGATGCCTTCGCGCATTTGCACCCTGAACGTCGGGATACGCTGAACTATGAATCGACTTTACCACCATTGCCGGGAGGCAAATACCTGCTCTATGCCGATGTAGTTTACCGGAGTGGGTTTGCCGAAACGCTGACCGATACCGTTGAGGTCCCATCTCTAAAAATTACAGCAGAAGCGGCTGCTAATGCGAAGCCAACGGATATAGACGATAGCTGGCTCGTAACCGAACCGATGGGAGTAAAAGCAAATGCCGTAAACGTCCCCCATTTAGATAATGACATGGTCGTGTGTGGCAAGCCCGGTGCTAGTGTGAAACTCAGCGATGGTTCTACGATGATCTGGATGGATAAACCCTCGCAGATTCTGGAAGCAGGAAAACTATATCCGCTAAAATTCGCTGTAGCCGATGCACAAGGAAAAGCCGCAGCGTTGGAGCCATATCTGGGCATGGGAGGGCATGCAGCAATTCTACGCTCAGATGGAACGGTCTACATTCACTTGCATCCTGTTGGAACGTACTCGATGGCAGCCGAAGGTTCGCTGGTAAATCGTATTGCCGATACAGCCAGAACCTTCCATTACCCCAATGCTGCCCGATTCCGCGATAGCATTGATACCTACGTGGCTAAATTGAAAACATTGCCCGAAGCCGAAAAGAATAAACTACTGACGGCAAGTATGTCTGGCATGAGTCATACTATGAAAACAAATAACATGGTGGAGTTCCCTTACGCATTTCCACGTGCTGGCCATTATCGCATTTGGGTACAGGTAAAGCGTAATGGACAAGTATTAACAGGTGTGTTCGACACGCAGGTGAATGATTCTTTGTTAAATTAGATGAAGCGTAATGCATTCAGAATCAGGTTTAGATATATAGGTTTGTGAAATTTTTAGAGTTTTTTTAGGCGCAAGACTTGACAAACGAAGAAAATAGCCTAATTTTGCATCCACAATTCGCCGAGAGAGTGGCAAATTGTAAAACGCGAAAGTAGCTCAGCTGGTAGAGCGCGACCTTGCCAAGGTCGAGGTCGCGGGTTCGAACCCCGTCTTTCGCTCTACAAAAGGCACCGACCCCGGTGCTTTTTTTGTAAAAATCTGCTTCGGCGGAAATGGAATGCCGGGATGGTGGAATTGGTAGACACGCCGGACTTAAAATCCTGTGGGCCTCAAGCCCGTGCGGGTTCGACTCCCGCTCCTGGTACTTGATAATCAAGAGGTTATATCTTCAAAGGTATAGCCTCTTTTTTGTTCAGGACAACAATAGGACAACATTTCAGGATTAAATGGATCAAGGTCAAAAGTTGTGGAGGGCGTTGTATTTTTCTAGGTTTGTGGTTTCACCCAA